>NZ_JBHSFK010000069.1:0-37058 GCF_042653945.1 Streptomyces vulcanius
CTGCCCGCCGCGGAGATCCACCTGCTCGATGGCGGCCACTTCGTCATGGACACCTGCGCCGACGAGACCGCCCAGCGGGTCCGGGCCTTCCTGACGACCGAGGCGAATGGTGTTTGAACCCATACGTATCTCGGACGGGTGACTTCGACGGAGTGGTGGACATAGCCCCGAAGACACCTTCGTCCCCGAGTGCCTGCCAGGGCTTCGAGTGCTCGTGAGGTGATGGGGTCGGCGCGTCAGGCGCCACGAAGACAACCGGGGCCCGGTGTCATCGTCCGCGACCACGACCAGCCGCAGCAGGAAGCACCCCGCTGCTTCCCATGCCGCCACCGTACGAGGCGAGGGAGGTCGTCGGGAGCCCCCGTGACGTCGTGCCGGGAAAATGCTGTGGCAGGCCCTTCGGACCGCCGAGGGCGCTCGAAATGATCACTTCGCAGGCCCGTTCCTTCGACGAGGCCACCGCCGGCGACGCAGCGAACGGCCCTTCGTATCTGCCCGCCCTGCTTGACACCGTCGAGGAACTCGCCGTCCGCCTCTTATGGCGCCCGCGTCGCGGACATCGGCGCCAGCACAGGACTGGCGACCGCGCTTCTCCACGTCCGCGATGCCCACGTCATCGCGGACGAGCCCGGCCTCGCCCCCCAGCTCCGCCTCACACTGCCCGACGTCCTGGTCGTGCTCGGTGGCGGCAACCGCCCGCCAACAGCCTCCGAGTTCATCGACATCCTCACCATCCGGGATCTCCCGGGCCCGCACGAAGCCGCGTGCGGTTACCGGTGACGAGCCGGTCCACCTCGCGGCCGGGACACCGTCCGAGGAAGTTCGCGGAGAACGGGAACCCCGCCGTCCATGCGGACAAACAAGAGGTGATCACACGCACGTGATGAGGCTCGCACACGAGGGAAGACGATGAACGGGGAGATGTCCCGGCAGCACCGGGCCGAGTCGGACGAGAACACACAGTTCTTCTCCCGGACGGCACGCGAACTGCCGTCGGGCCACCACGAGTTCCGCACAAAGGGTCGTCCAGCACGGATCCGCGACCCGCAGCAGGAACAGCCACGGCGACGCCCCCGCCCGCGAAGACGTGGCGTTCACGGCTCCCGCGTGCGGCGATCGCGCTGTCCGCGATGACGGCCGGTGCGACGGTGACGAAAAGACCCAGGTCTTCCTCCGCGACCGCACCATCCAGGTCCGCGAAGAACAGCGGAACGGACGGCTGACCAAGCCCGCCACGATCACCTGTACCAGCGTCAACCTGACTGAGCCGAACCGCCGGGAACTCGCCCGGCATTGACCCCTAGGGGGAAGTTTTGCGCACACAAATGAAGAGAACCGCCGCGACGACCGCCGTCGCCGCGGCCGTCGCCCTCGCTGCGGGCATGACCAGCCCGGTGCCGGCGAAGACCGAACCGCACGCCGCCTCGGCCCACACCTTCTCCACCCTCTCCTCCTCGTCCGCCCCCGGCAACGAGGTCGCCCTGATCACCGGGGACCGGATCACCGTGAACGCGGGCGGCAACGTCGTCGGCGTGAAGAGGGCCAAGGGGCGCGAGCACATGCTTTTCCGGGTCCACAAGTCGCAGGGGCACACCCTGGTCGTTCCCGCCGACGCGGCTGCCCTGCTCGCCTCCGGCAAACTGGACCAACGGCTTTTCGACGTGACCGAGTTGAGCAAGGCCGCGACCCGCAAGGCCCAGAAGAGCGGTCTGAAGGTCATCGTGGGCTACCAGGGTGCTGCCACGGCCGCCAGGGCGGAGGTCCGGGACGCCGGCACGGTGCGCCGCAGCCTCAAGGCACTCAACGCGGACGCGGTGCAGACCCCGGTCAAGGAGACACCCGAGCTGTGGACCGCGCTCACCGACGGGGGCAACGCCGCCTCGGGCATCGCGCACGTCTGGCTGGACGGCGTCCGCAAGGCCGGCCTCGACAAGTCCGTGCCGCAGATCGGTGCCCCCAAGGCGTGGGAGGCCGGCTATGACGGCAAGGGCGTGAAGATCGCCGTCCTGGACACGGGCGTCGACACGACCCACCCGGACCTCAAGGACCAGGTGATCGAGTCCAAGAACTTCACCGACTCCCCCGACGACAAGGACAGGGTCGGTCACGGTACGCACGTCGCTTCGATCGCGGCGGGCACCGGGGTCAAATCGGGCGGCATGTACAAGGGCGTGGCGCCCGGCGCGAAGATCCTCAGCGGCAAGGTCCTCGACGACGACGGCGCGGGCGACGACTCCGGCATCCTCGCGGGCATGGAGTGGGCGGCGACGCAGGGCGCCGACATCGTCAACATGAGCCTGGGCGGCACGGACACCCCCGGAATCGACCCGGTGGAAGCCGAGGTCGACAAGCTGTCCACCGAGAAGGGCATGCTCTTCGCCATCGCCGCCGGCAACTCGGGCCCCGAATCCCTCGGTACGCCGGGCACCGCGGACGACGCGATCACCGTGGGCGCCGTCGACGACAACGACAAGCTCGCCGACTTCTCCTCCACCGGTCCGCGTGTCGGCGACGGCGCCATCAAGCCGGACGTCACCGCGCCCGGCGTGAACATCACCGCCGCCGCGGCCGAGGGCAGCACCCTTGTCAAGGAAGTGGGGGAGAACCCCGAGGGCTACACGACCCTCTCCGGCACCTCGATGGCGACCCCGCACGTCGCCGGTGCGGCCGCAGTCCTGAAGCAGGAGCACCCCGACTGGGGTTACGCCGAGCTCAAGGGCGCGCTGACCGGCTCCGCCCTGAGCGGCGACTACACGCCGTTCGAACAGGGTGCGGGCCGTATCCAGGTCGACAAGGCCATCGAGCAGAGCGTGATCGCCGACCCGGTGTCGGTGAGCTTCGGCACCAAGCTCTGGCCGCACACCGACGACGAGCCGGTCACCAAGCAGCTGACCTACCGCAACCTCGGCACGAGCGACGTCACGCTCCGTCTGACCGCCACCGGCATGGACCCCAGGGGCCAGGCGGCTCCGGCGGGTTTCTTCAAGCTCGCCCAGGACTCGGTGACCGTCCCGGCGGGCGGCAAGGCCTCGGTCGACCTCACCGCCGACACCAAGCTGGGCGGCACCCTCGACGGCGCCTACTCCGCGTACGTGACGGCGGCCGGTGACGGCCAGACCGTCCGCACGGCCGCCGCGGTGCAGAACGAGGTCGAGTCGTACGACGTCACGCTGAAGTTCATCGGCCGTGACGGCAAGCCCGCACCGTACAACTACGCCTGGCTGGTCGGTACATCCGGCCCCGGGCTGAAAAAGGACTCGCTTCTGTCCGACGCCTCCGGCACCGTCAAGGTGCGACTGACCAAGGGCGACTACGTCCTCGACTCGGGCATATCGGCGGACCCGGACGACGCCGCCAAGGGCAGCGACTCACTGGCCCAGCCACAGCTGACCGTCGACAAGAACCAGACGATCGTCCTGGACGCCCGCAAGACCAAGCCGGTCAGCATCACCGTTCCCGACGCGCACGCGAAGTCAGCCCTCGCCTCACCGTGGTACCAGGTCAGGACACCCGAGACCACCCAAGGCTTCTCCGCGTTCCTGGACTCGTACGACAACTTCCGCAGCGCCGCCATCGGCCCGAAGATGACCCGCGGTTCGGTCTACCAGCAGTGGGACGGGCACTGGACCAGCGGTCCCGCCGCGGAGTACGACATCGTCGACGGTGTCCGGGGCACGCAGCTCGCCACCGGCCACACCAGGCACTTCAAGGCCCGCGACCTGGCCACTGTGAAGGTAGCGATGGGCGCGGTGCCAGGCCAGAAGAAGGGCACGATCAGGGCGGGCGGCCAGATCGGCGAGTTCATCAGCCAGACCACCATCAGCGAACCCCAGTCCGTCCCGGGCACTCGCACCCTGCACCTGTCCGCACTGCGCGGGACCACGTGGGACCTGAAGTTCTCTCAGTACAGGACCGACCCGAACGGCGAGCCGACGGACCAGGAGGCGTCCTACGCAACGGACCGGTCCCAGAGTTTCGCGGCCGGAAGGACCTACACGAAGACCTTCAACACCGCGGTATTCGGCCCCCACCTGAACAAGAACTACGGTCTGTTCCGCGACGGCGACGAGATCTACGGCAGCCTGCCGCTGTTCGCCGACGGCAGCGGGAACGCAGGCGGGTCCGACCTCACTTCGGTCACCACCTCCCTGTACCGCAACGGCATCAAGATCGGCTCCAAGGCGGATCCGCTGCTGGGCGACGAGCGCTACGCGGTCCCGGCGGGCGATGCCGCGTACAAGCTGACCACCTCGATGCGGCGCAGCGGCAAGGTCGCGGGGGGTTCCACGCGGATCGACGCGAGCTGGACGTTCCGCTCCAAGAAGCTCACCGGCCTGGTCCGGCTTCCCGCCTCCACGGTCCGCTTCGACGCCAGGACAGCCCTGGACAGCACGGTCCCGGCCGGCAGGCCGGCGGTGATCCCGGTCGTCGTGGAGGGCGCCGCCGCGGGCCGCAACCTCAAGTCGCTGTCGGTGTGGACCTCCTACGACGGCGGGAAGCACTGGACGAAGGTCAAGGTCGCGAACGGAAAGGTCAGCGTGAAGAACCCCGCGAAGAGCAAGGCCGTCTCGTTCCGCGCCGAGGTCACCGACAAGAAGGGCAACAAGTCGACGCTCTCGATCTACAACGCGTACCACGCCAAGTGATCGGAAACGGCACGACGACCGAACTGTCCGGTAGCTGAGGACGAGGCCGTTCAGGCCACAAGCGCGGGTCCGGGGGGATAGCTCCCCGGACCCGCCACGTCTGTACCCCGACTCGCCGAAACACGAGACCACCGAGTCGCTTGCCCGCCCTGACCGTGGATCCTCAGCGCCCGGACGTCGATGTCCGGTGCCGTGGGGGAGCGTGCCGGGCGTCGCGACGGGGCGAAACTCGCGCGCGCATCACACCGGGGCGTGCTCGAACGGTCTGGGTGCTCCCACCCGAGTCCTGCCGGACTCCCGCGCGCGGACCGGGCACAACACCCAACTGGCTTGATTACAGGTCCATTTATACTGCGCCAATGCTCGCCTATGTCGCTGCGCTGTTCTTCGTGATCTTCTGCGTCCGCGTCCTGCACGACCCCCGGCGCTTCAGCAACGCCGTCTTCCTCGGCACCGGCGCCACCCTCCTGGCCATCCACGAGGCCGGGGTGTTCGACACGGCGCAGCCGACCAGGCTGCCGGTCGCCTACCTGCTTCTGCTCCTCGGCCTGGGCGCGGTCGCGTTCGTGTTCTACCTGATCGCGAACGGCGTGAAGATGGTCCGCAAGGAGGGCAGGAGGCCAGCCAACCTGCTCACACTGCTGACCGGGCTGGCGCTGGTCGGCCTCATGGCGCTGCTCGGCGCGGCCGGCATATCCGACTCGTCCCTGCTCGCCCGCGTCGCGGGCGCCGTGATACCGGTGGTCGGCT
This sequence comes from Streptomyces vulcanius, assembly GCF_042653945.1. Classification (NCBI taxonomy): domain Bacteria; kingdom Bacillati; phylum Actinomycetota; class Actinomycetes; order Kitasatosporales; family Streptomycetaceae; genus Streptomyces; species Streptomyces vulcanius. The sequence continues at coordinate 5,397 of NZ_JBHSFK010000069.1, forward strand.
ACGTCTCCTTCCTGTTCCTCTCCTTCGTCGGCTACGCGTTCCTCTACGGCCGGCTGCCGGTCCGGCGGAACGTGGACTTCGTGGTCGTTCTCGGTTCCGGTCTCATCGGCGGCTCCCGGGTGCCGCGACTGTTGGCGAACAGGCTGGACCGGGGGCGCAAGGTGTACGAGGCGCAGGCCACGCGCGGCAACCCCCCGGTGCTGGTCACTTCCGGCGGCCAAGGCCCTGACGAGGATCTCCCCGAGGCCGACGCGATGGCCGACTACCTCGCCGAGCGCGGTGTCCCCAGGGACCGGATCCGGCGTGAGAACCGCTCCCGCACCACCGAGGAGAACCTGCGGTTCAGCAAGGCGATCATGGAGGAGCTCAAGCAGGACTACCGGTGCGTCGTCGTCACCAACAACTTCCATGTCTTCCGCGCCGCGCTCACGGCCCGCCGCACCGGCGTCCGAGGCCAGGTCGTCGGCGCACCGACCGCCGCGTACTTCTGGCCCAGCGCGACGATCCGCGAGTTCGTCGCGGTCTTCCTGTCTTACAAGGTGGTCAACCTCGGGATCTGCATGGTGCTCGGCCTGCTCGGGCTGGCCGCCGCCTGGTGAGACCAGGCCGACTCGCACGGCTCCCGCCGACGACGGGCCGGCAGGCCGGAGTAACCGGTGCGCTTCCGGCACGCACGCCGCGGTCTGCGTCCGCGGCTCGCCTTCCTGGCGCGCGGCCCGGGGCCCCGGTCGGTGGAGGACTCCGCGAACGGGCCGCCCGGCTCGCAGTCTCCCGCCGCTCGGCTTCTGCAACCACCGGCGCGGGCACTCCACGATCGGCTACCCCGCCCCGGTCGCCTTCGAGCCGAGACCAGCCACGCCGGCCATCGCTGTATGACAACCGCCGTTCACGATCACGGTGGAAGCCCCGGCTTCCTACTCCTTCACTATCGCGGCGGTTTGGAGGCGTTGTGCGTCCTGGACCGGCGGGGCTCCGAACATACGCCGGTACTCGCGGCTGAACTGCGACGGACTGTTGTATCCCACGGTGGCTCCGATCGCGGCGACGTCATGTGGCGCTGCGATGAGTTGCAGGCGGGCCTTTTGCAGTCGCAGTTGCTTCTGGTACTGCAGCGGACTCATGGCGGTCACCGCGCGGAAGTGTCGGTTGAGTGAGGAGACGCTCGTACTGACTTCGTCGGCGAGGTCGTCGATCCGGATCACTTCGTCGTAGTGGGCCGTGATCCATGTGATGGCGCGGGCTACGAGGGACGCACGGCTGTCGGCCAGGCCGATCTGTCTGACCAGGCCGCCTTGGGGTCCGTTCAGCAGGCGCCAGTGAATCTCGCGTTGCACGCCAGGCGCGAGAACGGGGATGTCACGTGGCTCGTCCAGCAGGCGCAGCAGCCGGACGACAGCATCCAGCAGTTTGTCGTCGGCGTCGCTGGTCGCGATGCCGGGCCCGTTGTGAGGGCGGACCGCAGTGGGGCGGGCCTCCAACAGGAGTTGGGCGATGGTCGTGGACCGCAGCGGGAGTCCGAAGGCGAGAAACGGCTCGTCGATGGTGGCGCGTGTGATCTGGGAGGTCAGCGGGAGGTCGACGGTCACAACGAGGTACTGGTTCGCGTTGTAGTCGAGGATGCGGTCATTGAGGATGGAACGTTTCGCTCCCTGCACGACCAGAGCGAACGTGGGTCCGGCGACCATGCCCAGCGGTTCGGTCACGTGCGGGGCGGAGAACACCGTCATTCCCTCGATCGCCGAAGGCCGTGCGCTGCCTGCGGCGAGGCGGGCGATCCGGTGACGCAGTTCATCAAGGTGATCCACCACGCCAGGAGACCATGACGGCCTGCGCTCGGGCTACATGATCCAGGCGAATTAGAGCGGATCATGCAAGGAACTGCGCAGCTTGTTCTAGGTGGATCGCGGTGCGTCGACTGCAATGGAGGAACACAGGGAAACGGCATCCACGCCGCCGCCTCATCGCACCGGTCACCGGATCGCGGGCGCGGTGCGCCGAGGCTGAGGGGCCTGCCGTTTCCCGTGATGACGTACATCCCCATCAGCTTGGAGATTCACCATGACCCTCGATTCCTTCGCCACACTTGGCCGCTCGGGGCTGCGAATAAGCCCGTTCACGCTGGGCACGATGACGTTCGGGGAGGATCACGGCTGGGGTTGCAGCCCAGAAGAGGCCAAGAACATCATTGCCGCCTATCTGGACAGGGGCGGCAACTCGATCGACACGGCCAACATCTACACCAACGGCCACGCCGAGAAGATCGTCGGCGACTACTTCGCCGATCGGTCCGGTCTTCGTGACCGAGTCGTTCTCGGCACGAAGTTCTTCGGCAACCTGTACGAGAACGACCCCAACGGCGGCGGAGCCGGCCGTAAGGCGATAGTGCAGCAGCTCGAGAACTCGCTCCGGCGCCTGCAGACCGACTACGTCGACATCTACTGGCTGCACAACTTCGATCCCTCCACGCCCATGGAGGAGACTCTTCGCGCCCTGGACGACTTGGTCAGCGACGGCAAGGTCCGCCATGTCGGCTTCTCCGACGTGCCCGCGTGGGCGACGGCCGAAGCAGCCACCATCGCGCGCTTCCGGGGCTGGGCTCCCATCACCGCCTTGCAGCTGGAGTACTCCCTGCTCGAGCGGACCTCGGAGGGGGAGCTGATCCCCATGGCCCAGGCCCTGGGCATGGGTGTCATGGCGTGGGGGCCGCTGAAGAGCGGGTTCCTGTCCGGTAAGTACTCCAGCGCCGGCACCGGGCCCGTGGACACTGCTCGCGCACAGCTGGTCGGCACCCCCAGTGAGGCCGAATACGTCGTCATCGACGCCCTCAACGCCGTCGCTGGTGAGGTGGGCGCGAGCCCCGCCCAAGTAGCCCTGGCCTGGATCCGGGCGCGCTCCGGTATCACCTCCACTCTGATCGGCGCGCGTCGCCTGGACCAGTTCGAGGCCAATCTGCGTGCCCTGGATGTCGCCCTCACCGAGACTCGGCGCGCCATCCTCGACGAGGTGTCTTCCCCCGCGCTGAACTTCCCGGCCGACAACAACAGGATGCTGGCCCGCATGCTGCAGTTCGCGGGAGCCACAGTGGACGGAGCCCCGTCGGTTGTGTCGCCGCTGCTGCAGATCAACGACGCCCGCTACTGACCCCCGCTCCAGATGCCCGCAGATGCACCGCGACAGGGAAGGACACACATGACCAAGGAGTTTGCCGGCAGGTCGGCGCTCGTCACCGGTGGTGGGAGCGGCATCGGGCGGGCGTCAGCCCTGGCCCTGGCCGCCGAGGGGGCGCTGGTAACGGTCGCGGGCCGTACGGCGGAGACCCTGCAGGAGACCGTCCGCCTGATTGAGGCCCACGGTGGCTCGGCTCGCTACGTGGTGGCGGACATCACCAACGAGTCCCAGGTGGAAATGGCCGTCCGGGCCGCGGCCGACGGCATCGGCCGCCTGGACCTCGCCCTGAACAACGCGGGCTATGACGGCGAATACCAACTCACCACGGAATACTCGACCGAGATGCTCGACCACATGATCGCCCTCAACGTGCGCGGCGTCTTCCTGTCGATGAAGTACGAGCTGCGGCACATGGTCGCCCAAGGGGCAGGCGCGATCGTGAACATGTCCTCAGGCGCGGGACTGGTGGGCGTTCCGGGGTTCTCCGGCTATACGGCCACCAAGGCCGCGGAGATCGCCATGACCAAGAGCTCGGCGCTCGAGGCCGCACCGCACGGCATCCGCATCAACGCCGTATGCCCCGGCCTCGTGGACACTCCGATGATCGCAGCCCTGGGCGGCCGGCAGCGGAAGTCACTCGCCGACGCTCACCCCCTCGGCAGGATCGCCCGTGCCGACGAGATCGCCGACGCTGTCGTCTGGCTCTGCTCCGACAAGGCGAGCTTTGTCACCGGCATCGCGCTGCCCGTGGACGGCGGTTACTCCGTTCCCTGACCCGGGGGGAGTGTCATGAATCAGGCTCGGCCGAGATTTTCGTAGGTCGGCTCGCCGCTTGATCTCCTGGTTCATCCGCTCCAGCCGGTTGGTGTTCCAGATCCCGCACAGCTGAAGGGGGTTACCGGTTCCCGAACGACCTGGCACACCTCATGCCCTCCGCCGATGAGGGTCTCCGACTGGCCACGCAGTACCCGTGGGGCCAGTGCGCTCCCCCAGTACTGCCTGGCCGGGCGGGCGAATGTCCACCGGTCTACCGTCCTGCGCACCGACGCGACCGCTATCGCCCGCACCCTCATTTGCTACCGCCGACTCACCAAATGAGACGACGTCTCAAGGTGGCATTCAACGAGATCCCCTGGGCGAGAGGGTCCCGGACAGGACGCTCTGGCGGGGCGCTCAACGGAACCGTCGCCGCGGCCAGGGGTCTTCGCCGAGGTGGTGGAGCCCGGCCACTTCACCCACAACCCCTCATCGGTATGCCATGGACGGCTCCTGAGATGGACGACCCGTCGACCCCGACTGCGTGCCTGATACGAAATTCCCCGCCCCCCTTGTCCGTTGGCGCAGTTCAGGCGGATTCGACTGGTTGGAGAGTGACTGGGTAGCCGAGTTGGCCGAGCCGGCTGACCAGGCGTCGGGTCTGCCGGGACCGGCCGGTGCGTTCCCGGAAGCACTGGCCGCCGAGGTCGGCGTAGGGGTTTGAGCCCGATGACGCGGACGAACTGGTCTGCGCTGTCGAGGCCGGCGCCGTCGCCGGAGCCCACTGCGGGGTCGAAGAGCCGCCCGGGTATGGGCCTTGTGCCCATGCCACGCCAACGTGAAGTTCTGGCCGATCGACGGGAAGAGGGGCCGATGACGGACCGCGAACAGCAGCGCCAGCGCAACGAGTACCTGCAGGAGTGCGCACACGTCCGCGAGGTGTGGGACCAGCGGATCGCCTACCGGCACGGCATCCTGCCGGGCGCCACTCTCGATCCGGTGGTGAGCGACATCGGCTGGCGCGGGCAGGTTCAGCTCGTACCCGGGGCCAACCACTCAGGTGAAGTGGCCAAGGCCGCCGACGACATCGCCCGCGCCCACTTCATCTGGGCGTGCCACAGCCCCTCCCACGCCCGGCATCACAACCTGCGCCCGTGGGGCCTGCACGGCAACCACTACGCGGGCGAGTCGACGCCACCGGGGCAGGTGCCCCGGCTGGAGCGGGGAGAACTGGAGTCCGGAGGCAGATCCGGCGGCCCGACGGCCGTGTCGACATGGAACAGTTCCTGCGCCGTCTCACACGGCTGGAGGCCGGCATCCTCGATGTCCTGCCCCTCACCCGGGCAGAGAACGTACGGCGGATCGCGGAAGACGCCGACCTGCCGTACAAGAGCCTGCCCGAGGACGTCGCAGAAGCGATCGACTTGCAGCGGACCCGGTGTGCGGCAGAAGGCCAGAGCTGATGGCCGCCACGAACGTGTACTGGAGAGCGGTATGCCAGGAAACCGGCCCGTACCGTTCGGAAAGGGGCCATCGGCGAAGGAACCGCGCCACGGGCACCTCGTCGGCGGCCTGCCTTTACTTGAAGTGGCGGGGGCTGGAAACGGAGCTCACGCGCTACGCCACCTCGCCAGTCCCCGACCCTGCCAAGGCATCTCTCTGATGTGAGGTGGGCTCCCGCGCACCGGACGTCAGAAGACCGCCGGGAGCCTGTCGAGCGCCTTGCTCACCTCAGCCGCGAACCCCGCCCCGGACCCAGGCTGTTCGGTCGCCCACCAGACCCGCCCGTCGGGACGGATCAGTGCCGCCGATACGCCGGACCACGCGGGTCCGCCGGTCTCGGCGAGCCGGCTCGGATGCATCGAGATGCCGGCCGCCGTCGCCCGCTCGGCCACCTCGCTGTCCACCGGTTCGCCGCCCATGGTCAGAAGTACCGCGCGGCCGTCGTACAACAATGGAAACACACCCTCGCCCTCGGGGTCGTGGGCGCGACCGCCGGTCAGGGGGTGCGCGTCCGTGTCGGCGGGCCGGTAGACGGTGCCGAGCCCGGAGAGCTTTCCGGCCAGCATCCGCGCGAACGCGGGCTCGGAGGCGATGGCCGCGTTCAGCACGCCGCGCAGTGCGGTGACGTCCGGGGTCAGCCCGCTGATCAGGGCACCCTGGGCCTTGGTGTGCTCGGCCAGCTCGGCGCCGACCGGGTGGCGTTCGCTGTGGTAGGTGTCCAACAGCTCCGCGTCGGCCCGCCCCTGGACCACGGCGGCCAGCTTCCAGCCGAGGTTCATGGCGTCCTGGAGCCCGATGTTCAGTCCGACGCCGCCGGCCGGCCAGTGGATGTGGGCCGCGTCGCCGGCCAGCAGCACCGATCCGTTCCGGTAGGCGGCGGCCAGCCGGGTCGCGTTGCCGAACCGGGACAGCCAGGAGGGCTCGCGCATGCCGAAATCGGAGCCTGCGATCCGCAGCGAGGCGTCGCGCAGTTCGTCCAGCGTCATGGGGACGTCGCGCCGCTGGTTGGCCGGGTCGTAGCCCGTGACGCGGAACCTGCCGCCCGGCAACGGGACGACCAGGAGGCGGCCGGCCTCGGAGAGGGCGGTGAAGCCGGGGGTCTGCGGCGGGTTGTCGAGAACCACCTCGCCGAGGAATCCGTAAGCCGAGGTGTCGGAACCGGGGAAGTCGATGCCGGCTTCCCGGCGGACGGTGCTGTGGGCGCCGTCCGCGCCGACGACGTACGGTGCGCTCACCTCGTAGGCGCCATCGGGACCGCTCACCCGGACGGTGACCGACGAGTCGTCCTGTACCAGTGAGGTGACCTCGTGTCCGCGCCGGACGACCGCGCCCAGTTCGGTGGCATAGCGCTCCAGCAGCTCCTCGGTGACCGTCTGCGGCTGAGTCAGCAGGAAGGGGAAGGGCGTCGGCAGCGAACTGAAGTCGACACGGGACTCCAGCATGCCGAAGTGCCAGTTCGGGACGGCCCGGCCGGCGGCGAGGGCGTCGCGGTGCCGGTTACGCATGGCCAGCACCTCGATGGTGCGCGGCTGGATACCCAGGGACCTGGAGTGCGGACTGCGTCCCTCTTCCTTCTCCAGCACGAGGACGGAGACGCCTACGAGGGCTAGTTCGTGGGCCAGCCAGAGACCGACCGGGCCGGCTCCCGCGATCACGACCTGGTGGTCCGAGGACCTCTCGGGTGGTGCCTGACGCGTTGATGACATGACAGTTCAACTCCTGGTGGAGAGATGCACGAGGATGCACACAGCCACTAAGGGCCCGCAGAGAATTAACTTGTGGGCTTCTGGGCTTGACGTCGCAGGTCAGCACGGCGTCCGCCTTCATGCTGTTCTTCTGCGGGCCCTAATGGCCATTGATCATTATCCCTGCCGCCCGGCGGTCGAACGGCACACTCCCGTGATCAAGGCTTGCGGTGGGCAGCCGGAACGGGTGGTACTCCAGCTCTAGATCGTGATCTTGCTGGTCGAGACCAGTGCGGAGACGGATGCCCCGCCGAGCGGACCGCGGCCCCCAGCGACTGCGGCCACGGCTGCGGCGGATGGCTTTGTCCACCCACGGGCGCGTGTCCCGGACATCTCGCACGTTTCATTCCGTCGGGCCGTCGGGTTGCTCGGCGCGGGGGAGCCAGAGGGTGAACACCGCTCCGTCGCCGGGCCGACTGTCCGCGGTGACGGTTCCGCCGTGTTCCTCGACCAACTGGCGGACGATGGACAGGCCCAGTCCACTGCCGCCGGTGTGTCTGCTGCGGGACTTCTCGGCCCGCCAGAAACGTTCGAAGACATGGGACAGATCCTCGGGTGCGATGCCGCTGCCGGTGTCCTCCACCGAGAGGACGGCCAGGTCGTCGGCGGGCCAGGCGGTGACCGTGACCGTGCCGTCCGCGGGGGTGTGCCGGAGCGCGTTGGAGACGAGGTTGCCCAGGGCCTGGCGCATCCTCACCGGGTCGGCGTGCAGCCAGAGGCCGGGGTCGGTGTGCGCGTGCAGGCGGATGCCGGAGTTTTCGGCGCGGGCGCTGTGTGCCGACACCACCTGGGCGACCAGTTCGTTCGCGCGTACCGGTTCGCGGTGCAGTTTAAGGGTGCCGGCATCGGCCGCGGCGAGGTCGCGCAGATCGTCGATGATGTGCTGCAGGAGCAGTGCCTCGTCGTGCAGGGAGGCGATGAGGTCCGGGTCCATGTCCAGCAGCCCGTCGCGGGTGACTTCCAGCCAGCCGCGGATATTGGTCAGCGGGGTCCGCAGCTCGTGGGCGATGTCGCTGACCATTGCCTTGCGTTGCGCTTCCAGCTGTTCGCGGCGCGCGGTGAGGTCGTTGAAGGCGGCGGCGAGGTAACCGGTCTCGTCCTTGGTGGTGACGGCGACGCGCGCGTGCGCCTGCGGTGGCTGCTGGGCGGCGGCGGTGAGGGTTCGCAGGGGTCGGACGAGACGGATCGCGACGACGGTGGTCATGGCGACGGTGATGGCGAGGACCAGCACCGTCACGCCGATGATCTTGGCTTTGTTGGCGGGGGAGAGGTCGAAGCCGGCGGGCTGCCCACCGGGGTCGCCCAAATAGAGCTGTGCCCTGGGGGCGACGTACGGGTCGAGTTGTGCGCGGCGCGCGGTGTCGATACAGGTCTCTGTCTGCGGCTTGGCATTGAACAGAAGGTAGATTTCGCCGCCCGAGGGGGTGGCCCCGGGAACGAATTCGACCCCGCGTCTTTGGTATTGGCCTGGATCCTGAGGGCCGTCGATGCAGGGATCGAGCATGGGAAAGAGTTTGTCCAGCGCCTTGTTCTCGGTGGGCATGAGTTCGTTGACTGCTCCGTCGGCGCACTCCTGCGGCACGGATGCGTCTCCGCTGTCGGCGATGACCAGCGTGCGGCCGCTGGGGATCTGTTGGAGGCTGCCGTCGCTGTAGCCCCGGCGCATGCACGTCAGACGCTTCTGGGCGACCTTCTTCACCTCTGTCCGTTCGGTCGCGGTGAGCCGGTAGGGTCCAGCGGCCCGGGGGTCGATCCCGGCGAGCTGGGCTCCTGGTTCGGTGTAGGTGTCGGTGGTCAGCGGGTCGATGATGGCCGAGGCGCGGGCGGGCAGGGCGGTACCCGTGGCGGCGGAGTCGGCGATGGTGCGTCCGGTCTCGGTCGTCAGGGCGATACGCCGCCCCTTGGAACGCGAGAGCTCGCGCAGCCGGGTCTGCACGCCGTTCCAGTCGGCGTGGGTCGCGGCGAAGCCGCTGAGCTGCCGCAGGATGTCGGTGTCGTCGGAGAGCACCTGGCCGTGCTCCTCCTGGATGGCCCGTGTGGTGGTCTCGACGGCCAGCCAGGCGGTGGCGCCCACGGAGAGTGCGGCGATGGCCACGGAGGTGAGCAGCAGCCGTACCAGCAGGCTCTTGCGCCAGGGTATGCGGGGGCGGGGCGTCATGACGGCTGTCCGGTGAGCTTGTAGCCGACGCCGAAGACCGTCATCAGCCGGACGGGTCTGCGCGGGTTCGCCTCGATCTTCTTGCGCAGGTTCATGATGTGTACGTCGATGGCGCGCTCGGTGGAGGCACGGTCGTGGCCCCGGGTGTGCTGCAGCAGTTGACGGCGCGAGAAGACCCGGTCGGGTTCCGCGGCCATGGCGTGGAGGATGGCGAACTCTCCGGGAGTGCACGGGACGGGGGCTCCGTCGCAGGTGACCTCGCACCGTGCGGGATCGACGGCGATGCCGCCCGCACGGAGCCGGGGGGAGCCGTCCGCGGGACGGAGGGTGCGGCGCAGCAGCGTGCGGATGCGGGCCAGCAGTTCCCGTGGACTGTACGGCTTGGTCATGTAGTCGTCGGCGCCGAGTTCCAGGCCGAGCAGCAGGTCGTTCTCGGTGGAGCGGGCGGTGAGCATCAGAATGGGTATGTCCCCGTCCTGGCGCAGCACACGGCACACGCCCAGACCGTCGACCTTGGGCAGCATCAGGTCCAGGACGACCAGGTCGGGTCTACGGCTTTTGGCCTCGTCGATGGCGGCCCGGCCGTCGTGGACCACGACGGGGGCGTGACCCTCCTGAAGCAGCAGCCTTCGTATGAGCTCGGCCTGCATGGGGTCGTCTTCCGCGACCAGAATATGTGCGCACACACCGGCGACCTTAAGCGTGGGCAACCGGCGTTGAGGGCCCTGCGAGGGGCTTGAGGGCCTTCCCACACCCTGACAACTTCCTGATATCCGTGAGTCACGCCGGGCGCACGCCCTTGGGGCGTGTCCGGCGCCGGCGTCACGTCGGGCGGCGGACGGGGTGTGGCTGCGACGGCGAGTCGAAGGCCGCGGTACCGGGCCAGGAGACGAGAGCGACGACGTCGGGGGCGGCGGCGACCCGGACCGGAACGCCGCCTGGCTCTATGACAACTCCCTGATCGGCGAAGTGGTCGTGGTGCGCCACTCCGGCGACCGGGCAATCGCCCCCGAAACGCCTCAACGGCTGGGACATGCCGTGGGACCGGTGGAAAGCGGAGGGCGGACCCTGCCACGAGCCGTCGACGTCGGCACCGTGCCGGAACCCGTCCGAACCCGTGAGCCGAAGCTGACCGGTTCCTCACATGTCTCTTCCAGGCTGATGGCCATGGCTACTTCATCAGCGCGTCGCCCGTCACGTCGGCGGCTGCCGCGTGCCCCGTTCGGCGACCGGCGGGCGACCACCTCCGCCGCCGTCGGTCTGAGCCGTCTGGGGATACCGGCCGCCGTCCTGGTCCTGTCCGTTGCCCTCGCCGGATGCGCGGGGAATGGGCTGGGCGTCCGGACGGCCGATGCCGCCCGGCCTGCGGCCGGCGGAGTGAACAGCGCATCGGCCGCCGTGCCCGCCACGACACAGGCCATGCCCGCGATCAGGCCCGGGGGCAGCGAGGTCTCCACCGGATCCGCTTCCGCGCGGCTGCCGGGCCTCGGTCCGCAGACGCTGGCCGAAATCCCCGCGAACACGCGGCAGGTCGTGGTCGTCACCGGTCGGGGCAGGAACTCCTCGACCTCGCAGGTGGTGCTGTACCAACGCACCGGTGCGGGCTGGGAGCCGGGGGCCGTCTGGCCGGCCCACAACGCCCACGACGGCTGGACGGACGACCACCACCTGAACGACCTCCGGTCGCCCGTCGGCGTGTTCACCCTCACCGACGCCGGCGGACTGCTGGCCGATCCCGGCGCCAAGCCTCCGTACAGCCGGTCGCAGGGCTTCACCGTCGGCGGCACGGGCTTCGAGGGCGAACCGCTCGCGGGCTCCTTCGACTACGCCGTCGCGACCAACTACAACCGCGAGCCCGGGACCTCCCCCTGGACCGGACCCGCCCGCTCGGCGCGGCCAGGGGCGGCGGTGTCTGGCTGCACGTCGACCACGGCGGGCCCACGCACGCCTGCGTGAGCCTGGCGAAGCAACACATGAAGGAACTCCTCCGCACGCTCGACCCCGTCCAGCACCCGGCGATCGTCATGGGGGACGCCGACTCCCTCGAACGCTGACGCGGGTGGTGAGAGGCACGGGTAACAGGGCGCATGACCTCGAACAAAATAATTCGATCGAAATGGTGCAATAGCATGTCATTCATACTCAAGGGTGTCGCGTGGCCGGCAGTGGCGGCTGCCGGTGTGCTGGCACTCGCCGGATGTTCCCAGGGCGGCGACGGCCCGTCCGCCTCCTCCGGAGGCATCACATCGTCCGCCTCAGGCGGAAGCGCATCGTCCTCGGCCACCTCCGCCAAGGGCGACCTGGCGATTCCGGCGGACGCCGACGACGAGACCCGCAAGGCGTACGTCGCGCAGAACGCGTTGGCCGCGTGCATGCGGGCCAAGGGCTTCACGTACACGCCGCACGTGATGGAGTACGACGACTCGCTCAAGGACGTCGACGGACAGGACTACGAGGCGGCGAAGAAGTTCCGGAACAAGTACGGATTCGGTCTCTACGCGGGAGCCGTCTACCGGAACGACCCGAACGTGCAGGGTAGCGAGGCCTACAACAAGAAGGACACCAGCCCGGACACCGCATACCGCAACGCCCTCACGCCGGCCCAGAAGAAGGCATACGACAAGGCGCTGGGCGGCCGGACAGCGACAGGACTCACCCCGGGGTGCCAGAAAGAGGCAGAGGAGAAGGCATACGGGCCCGAGAAGTCCAAGGCCGAAATCGACAAGAAGACGGCCGAGGACAAGGAGCGCGCCCTCGCCGCGAAGCAGGCCCTCAACGGCGACTCCGAACTGGTCACGCTCGCCCAGCAGTTCGCGAGCTGCCTGACGAAGCAGGGGTTCAACGTGACCACCACGCAGCCGACGGAGATCGGCGACATGGTGAAGTTCCAGCTGAGCGGCCAGACGCCGCCGAACGGCATCCTGGCCCTCAGCAAGAGCGAGGCCACCGCCAAACTGACGCAGGAGATCGGTCTCGCCAAGAAGGACCTGGAGTGCGGCAAGGACTTCCGGGCCGCGTACTTTCCCAAGCTGGCCAAGCACCCCTTCGAGGACGTCACCGGATGACCCTGCGTCTTCCCCGCGGCCCCAAGCGCCGCAGCAGGCAGGTCGCGCTGATCGTCGGCGTGGTCACGCTGGTCGGCGCCGGCGGCTGGTTCGCCGGTACGCAGATGCAGTCGCCCGCCGACGCCTTGGCCGCCCACCAGCCGCCGAAGTCCGGGCCGGTCACCGTCGCGGTGGCGCGCCAGAAGCTGACCGCGAACGTGGTGGCCCAGGGCAGTGTGGAGTTCGGGGCGCCGACGTCCGTCTCGCTGTCCGGGCCCGTGGGTTCGGCCGGCTCGTCGAAGGAGGAGACCGCTACCTCGCTGGTGACCAGGGCTCCGACGGAAGGGGCCGTGCTGACCGAGGGCAGCGTACTGATGCAGGTCAGTGGACGTCCGGTGTTCGTGCTTCGGGGTTCGGTGCCGATGTACCGGACGCTCGGCCCGGGTGTCTCGGGCGATGACGTCGAGCAGTTGCAGAGCGCGCTGCGCAGGCTCGGCCACGACCCGGGGGGCGTCACCGGGCACTACGGCCAGGGGACGGCGGCGGCGGTGACCCAGTGGTACGAGGGCAAGGGATTCCAGGCCCAGAAGCCCACCGCCGACGACCAAGCACAGCTCAGCACCCTGGAACAAGGTGTGACAGACGCACAGTTGGCGCTGCTTCAGGCCCAGAACGGCGGGGACGAGGGCGGGGGCGGCGGGCAGAAGGCCGGTGCCGCCACGCCGTCCTCTTCCGGCGCCGTGCACGGGCTCGAACTGAAGTCCGCGCAGGATCAGCTGCAGCAGGCGAATCGCGCGCTCAGCTCGTTCAAGGCGGCATACGGCACCAAGATCCCGGCCGGCGAGGTCGTCTTCCTGCCCGACCTGCCGGTGCGGGTCGGCAAGGTCGAGGTGCACCTCGGCGACAACCCGGAGGGCGCGGTCGCCACAGTGACAAGCTCGGACGTTGTGGTGCAGGCGGTCGTACCGGGCACGGACGGCGCCTCGCTGCACAAAGGCATGCCGGCACGGATCGAGACGACGGACGGCAAACACGTCACCGGCGTGCTGGCGCAGGTCGGCGGCACCACTGCGACCGGCGACGGTGGAGAGGGAGAAGCGGACGCAGGACAGCAGACCGACTCCGACCCCGCTGCGGATGCGGGCTCCGGCGACCCGTCCGCCCCGGTGCAGTTGATGATCTCCGTGCCCGAGACGGGAGCACTGAAGAACGAAGCCGGCACCACGGTCAAAGTCACCCTCGACCTGGGCTCCTCCAAGGGGGCTGTTCTCGTGGTCCCCCTCGCGGCGGTGCACACCACCGCCGACGGGCAGGCCGACGTGCGGGTACAGCGGGACGGCAAGGTCGTCGACGTACCGGTCAGGGTGGGCCTTTCCGCCGCCGGGCAGGTCGAGGTGACCCCGGACGGCAGCATGCTGGCCGAGGGTGACCAGGTGGTGGTCGGACAGTGAGACGCAAGTCCCGCAACTCCGTACCGTCCTCGGCGATCGCAGAGGAGGCACCGGACCCGGACACCGTGATCGAACTCCGCTCCCTCAACCGGGTCTTCGGCTCCGAACCACCCGTACACGCCCTGCGGGACCTGGACCTGACGGTCCGGCGCGGGGAGCATCTGTCGATCGTCGGGCCCTCCGGCTCAGGGAAGTCGACACTGCTCAACACCCTGGGACTGCTGGACCGGCCGACAACGGGCAGCTACTGGCTGGACGGGGTGCTCACCAACACCCTCGGAGACCTGGAACGGACCGCGCTGCGCGGCAGCCGCATCGGTTTCGTCTTCCAGTCCTTCCACCTGCTGCCGTACCGGACCGTGGACGAGAACGTCATGCTCGCCGAGACCTACCGGGCTCCCCGTCCCGGTCGTGGGCGCGGCACCCGGGCCGAACGCGCCCGGGACGCCCTGGCCCGGGTCGGGCTCGGACATCGCTTCGGCTTCCTGCCCACCCGGCTGTCCGGCGGGGAGCGGCAGCGGGTGGCCATCGCCCGCGCCCTGATGGGCGAGCCCGCCCTGCTGCTGTGCGACGAGCCGACCGGCAACCTGGACAGTGAGAACACCGAGTCGGTGCTCTCACTCTTCGACCAGTTGCAGGCCCAGGGCATGACACTGCTCGTGATCACACACGACGACACCGTGAGCACGCGTGCGAGCAGACGGGTGCGGATCCACGACGGACGGCTCAGTCAGGAGAACGCATGACAGTCTCCACGCGGCTGCGCCGGTCGCGGCGGGACGAGGGACACGGCCGGCCGTGGATGGACCCGAGGGACCTGTGGGCGGAGTCGCTGGCCGGGGTACTCGCCCGTCCGGTCCGCTCGATGCTGACGACCCTGGGCACGGTGCTGGGCATCGGCACACTGGTCATCACGATCGGTGTGGCGGCGACGGCGGCGAACCAGATCGTCGGCCGCTTCGACGCCCTCACCGCCACCTCGGTGTCCGTCGTGGTGCCGACCCCGCCGCCGGGCTCGCTCGATCCCGCGCTGGTGGGGTGGTCGGGAGTCGACGCGGTCCGTCGTCTCGCCGGAGTCGAGTCGGCCGCCGCGCTCTCCGATTCCGAGGACACCGCGAACGTCCAGGTACGGGCCAATGAGGTGATCGCGCCCGGTACGGTGAGCGGACAGACCATGGCGGTCGTCTCGGCCACCGCGAGTCTGCCCGCCGCGGTCCGCGGCACCATGAGCAGCGGCCGTTTCTTCGACAGCGGTGACATCGGGCGTCACGCCCGGGTGGCGGTCCTCGGCGACCAGGCGGCGCGGCTGCTGGGCATCGACGACGTACGGCGGGCTCCCGCCGTCTTCTTCGAGGGCCAGTCCTTCACGGTGATCGGTGTACTCGGCGGGTTCCAGCGGGAGCAGCGCCTGTCCGTCTCCGTGATCCTGCCGCCGACCACGGGGGCGGACCGGATGGGCCTGAAGGACGTCACCCGGGTGCTGGTCAACACTTCCCTCGGCGCGGCCGGGCAGGTCGCGCACCAGGCCCCGATCGCCCTGTCGCCAGGTCACGGCGACTCCCTCACCGTCCTTGCCCCGCCGGACCTCTCCAAGGCGAAGAAGGGCGTACAGGGCGACGTCAACGGCCTGTTCATCGTGCTCGGACTGGTCTCGCTCATCGTGGGCGCGATCGGCATCGCCAACGTCACGCTCGTCACGGTGATGGAACGGGTCGGCGAGATCGGGCTCCGGCGCGCCCTCGGTGCCTCACGGCGCCAGGTGGCCGGACAGTTCCTCGCGGAGTCCACCACGATCGGGCTGCTCGGCGGGATCGTCGGCGCCTCCCTCGGCGTGCTGGTGGTCGTCTGCGTGGCGGGCGCGAAGCAGTGGACCCCCGTCCTGGACTTCCGGCTCGCCCTGGGCGCCCCAGCGGCCGGCGCCCTCGTCGGCCTCCTGGCCGGCCTGTACCCGTCACTGCGCGCCGCGCGCATGGAGCCGGCGGACGCCCTGCGCTCGCCGTCCTGAACGGAAGTCCGGATCCCTGAGGAGTGCGGGCCGATCTCGCCGTTCGCTGGACGGGGCGGCCGGCCGGTCAGGCCCGGCGTGCGGGGCGGGAAGACAGGGACACGACCGCACGAGGTAGCCGCAGAGGTATCGATCCCCGGCTTGGGGCGGTTCCGGGCCGGGCTGGGTGTACATGGTGATCCGCGGTTTTGGCACCGCAGGGCGCTCAGCTCTGCGTAAGGCAGGCCACCGGGAGGGGCCGGACCTTCAGGGAGCCCGTCATGGCGCCGTCGGCGGTCGGCTCTGCGGGGGCGCGGCGGACATGCCGCCTCAGGCGCTCGCGGTTCCGCGGCCGTGCTTGCTCGCGCCGTACCTGAGGCTGTCCATCAGCAGGTCCAGGAGCCGGCGGGCAAGGTCACGCTGACCGGGGTCTCCCGCGATGAGTGTGATGCCGCCGAGGCTCATCAGTAGGTCTTCAGGGGAGACGTCCGGGCGGAACGTGCCGTCTTCGGCGCCCGTCCGGACGAGAGAAGCCAGTGCCTCGGTGAGCAGGTCCCTGGTCTGCATGCGCAGGTCGCCGTCGGCGACGAGCACCGCGTGGAGTGCGTCTGCCATGGCGTGCTTGGTCGCGATGAAATCGACGAAGCGGTCCATCCAGGCGCGGAGCGCCTCGTCGGCCGGGGACGAGGCCAGCAGATCCGGTGCGGCAGCGCAGAGCTTGGTGGTCTCGTTGCGGTACGTCGCCTCGACCAGGCGCTCGCGCGAGGGAAACCGACGGTAGAGCGTGCCGATGCCGACACCGGCGTCCTGCGCGATGGCCTTGAGCTGTGCCTCGGCCCCGTCGCGGGCGAATGCCCGGGCGGCGGCCTCGAGCAGGCGGTCCTCGTTGAGTCGTGCGTCAGCACGTAGAGGCCGTCGTTTCCTCTGGTCTTTCCGGTCTTCCATCGTGTCTCTCCCTTGCCCGGCAGACTCGCCCCGGCGACCTTCAGCAAGTCGGCTCCACTTGCATGCGGAGCCGCGTCCGCTTACCGTGCTGCTTAGCGGACGCGGCTCCACTTATCCAGCTTAGGGCACCGCCGAGGCGCGGCTCCCGCTCATGTCAACGACTCATGGGTTCGGTCCGTTGCCGCGGTGCCGTCGGCTCATCGGAGTCACGGCCCGCAGCCGCCCGCATCATCGCGCCAGTGGCGCGCAGAGAATGTATTCAGGAGAGAAGTCCCATGGCACCCACACTGCTCACCACCCCTTTTGGAGCGGAGTCGACCGCTCTGGACGTCGTCAACGGCGTCGATCTGACAGGCAAGCGCGCTGTCGTCACCGGCGGCTCGTCCGGCCTGGGTGTCGAAACCGCTCGGGCACTGGCCTCGGCGGGCGCGGAAGTCACCCTGGCGGTGCGCGACACCGAGGCCGGCGAGAAGGCCAGGAGCGACATCACAGCGACCACGGACAACCAGGAACTCCACATCGAGCGGCTCGATCTCGCGGACCAGGTATCGGTCCGGCAGTTCGTGC
The DNA here is from genome assembly GCF_042653945.1 of Streptomyces vulcanius. Classification (NCBI taxonomy): domain Bacteria; kingdom Bacillati; phylum Actinomycetota; class Actinomycetes; order Kitasatosporales; family Streptomycetaceae; genus Streptomyces; species Streptomyces vulcanius. The sequence goes on from NZ_JBHSFK010000069.1 coordinate 22,718, forward strand.
ACGGATGGGACGGGCCGCTGCACATCCTGGTCAACAACGCCGGCGTCATGGCGACGCCTATGACCCGCACGGCAGAGGGCTGGGAGATGCAGTTCGCCACGAACCACCTCGGCCACTTCGCCCTCGCCGTCGGGCTGCACGACGCCCTTGCCCAGGCGCACGGGGCGCGCATCGTGGCTGTGAGCTCCGTCGGTCACATCGGCGGCAGTGTCGACTTCGACGACATCATGTTCGATCACCGTCCCTACAACGAGTGGGTCGCCTACGGCCAGTCGAAGACCGCCAACATCCTCTTCGCCGTCGAAGCGACGACGAGATGGGCCGACGACGGCATCCTCACCAATGCCCTCAACCCCGGGCGCATACCCTCCACCGGCCTCATGCGGCACATCCCGCAGGTCGACGCCTCCACCGACAGCACCGGCGTCTCCTGGAAGAACGAGGAGCAGGGTGCGGCCACGTCGGTACTGCTGGCCGCTTCTCCCCTCGTCGAGGGCATCGGAGGGCGCTACTTCGAGGACTGCAACGAGGCCGGCCCCCACGAGCCCGGTGTCCGCCGCGGCGTGGCCGCCTACGCGCTCGACAAGGACAACGCCGCCCGCCTGTGGCAGGTCTCGCTCGACCTGGTCCGTGCCTGAACTCGCCACCTCGCATCGCGCAGCCCACCCCGAGGAAGATCATGAAGTACACGAAACTCGGCAGCACCGGCCTGGACATCTCGCCCATCTGCCTGGGATGCATGACGTTCGGTGTGGCCGAACAGGGCTGGCACGCATGGACCATCGCCGAGGACGAAAGCCGCGCGATCATCCGCCAGGCCCTTGGCGCCGGGATCAACTTCTTCGACACCGCCAACGTCTACTCCAACGGTTCGAGTGAGGAGATCCTTGGCCGGGCTCTGAAGGACTTCGCCGCCCGCGACGAGGTCGTCATCGCCACCAAGGCAGCGGGTGTCATGCGCCAAGGACGGCCCAACGGCGGCGGTCTGTCCCGCAAGGCGATCATGACTGAGGTGGATGCGAGCCTGCGACGGCTGGGCACCGACTACATCGACCTCTACCAGATCCACCGCCTGGACCCCTCCACACCACTCGAGGAAACACTCGAGACCCTCAACGAGCTGGTGCGCTGTGGCAAGGTGCGCTATCTGGGTGCCTCGTCGATGTACGCCTGGCAGTTCGGCAAGGCGCTGCACCTCCAGCGTGCGCACGGATGGGCTCGCTTCGTCTCGATGCAGAACCACTACAACCTCCTCAACCGCGAGGAGGAGCGCGAGATGCTTCCCCTGTGCGCGGACGAAGGAGTCGGTTCCACCCCGTGGAGCCCGCTCGCCCGAGGCCGCCTCACCCGGGACCCGGAAACGGTCACCGAACGCTCCAGGACCGACGACTTCGCCGACACGCTCTACCCCACTCTCGACAGCGACCGGGCCATCATCGAGGCCGTCGCGTCCATCGCGACCGAGCGCTCCGTGCCGCGCGCTCAGGTCGCTCTCGCTTGGGTCAGCGCCAACCCCGTCGTGTCCGCACCGATCGTCGGCGCCCGCACCGCCGGCCACCTGGAGGACGCCATCGCCTCGCTCGACATCGACTTGACCTCCCGGGAGCGGGAACAGCTCCAAGCCCCCTACACCCCCCGCGGCGTGGCGGGCTTCTGAAGAAGGGGGGCTCATGAACGACGAAGTCGCAGGAACAACAGCGCTGATCACCGGTGGCGGACCGGCATCGGCCGGGGGACCGCTCTCGCCCTCCAGGAGACGGTGGCTTTCATCAAGGACGCCGGTGGCACGGCCCGCCTCGTCGAATGCGACGTGCGCGACGAGAAGGCCGTCGTCGACGCTCTACAGGCCGCGGCCAGTGGCGTCAGCAGCCTCGACTTCGCGGTGAACGGAGTCGGAGGGAGCGGCGGCGACAAGCCGCAAAGACGATCCACATTCCGCCACGCCGGGATGATCGCGTGCGGAGGGCGCGGCAGGGCCGCGGCTCGATCGTCGACATCGCCTCCGGCGCCGGCACCGTCGGTGTTCTAACCGGCTGTCTACCGAGGGAACCGGGTCGCCATTTTACTTGATTGAGCAAATAATATACGGTGTGCCATCAGCAGCAGGGACGCCCACCTTCTTCGTGTTCAGCACACAGAGAATCTCATCCATGATCAACCGACGACCCGCACCGGCGGGTGCGCGGCCGTTCGTCCTCGACCGGTGCACGCCCGGCGGCGGAACGGCCACGGAAGGCCCACGCCGACGAGGGCAGTACCGGTGGCGGTCACTCACCGCCACGACTGCTCGGCGCCCGCGCGCCCACGCGGGCCCGCTGCAAGACGAGCCCCGCCCGCCAGGCCCCACGATGGCCGGCCATGACGTGCGAGGACGACAGGGCCAACCGTCCTGACCCGTACAGCTCGTCCGCGAGCCCCGAGGTGTACGCCCCCTCGTGCCCGCCGGAGACATTCGCCCGCCGATCGAGGCGCGACGGGCACCGCAGACACAGGGCCGAGACGAGTGAGGAATGGCAGCGACACCATGGACGCGACAGTGCGGTACTCCCTTCTCGGCACGGTACGGGCGACGCGTGGTGACACCGAGCTTGACCTGGGCCCCCCGAAACGGTTGGCGTTGTTGTCTTTGCTGCTGCTGCGCGCGCCCGGTCCTGTCTCACTGAACGACGCGGTGGACGTCCTGTGGCCCGACGAGCCGCCGGCCAGCGCGGTCAACGTGGTGCACCGCCACATCGGTGCCCTGCGGAAAATACTCGAACCGGGCCTGGACAGCAGGACCAACGCGGAGCACCTCGCCCGGGCCGCGGACGGATACCGTCTCCTCGTCGACGCGTCGGCCTCCGATCTCCTGCGCTTTCGTGACCTGCGGGCCCGGGCACAGCTCGCGGCCAAGGCCGGCGATCCCGCACAGGCCGCCCAGGACTTCACCGAGGCCCTTCGCCTGTGGCGCAGTCCAGTGGTCGCCGACGGCACCTCTGTCGCCCGGCATCCGGTGTTCACGTCGGTCGGCCATGAGTTCGTGGCGACGGTCAAGGAAGCCGCCGACACCATTCTGATGTGTGCTCCGGCCCTCACCGAAGAGGTGCTGTCGGCTCTGCGCGGGGCGGTGGAGCGCCATCCCTTCGACGAGGCCCTGCACTCCCGGATCATTGCCGCCCTGGCCGCCACGGGCCGTCAGGCGGAAGCCCTGCACCAGTTCGAGACCATTCGCCGTACCTTAGCCGACGAACTCGGTGTCGAGCCCGGCCCCGGGCTGCGTGCCGCGCACCACCGCCTCCTGCAACGCAGGCTCTCCCGCGACGTCGACAAGCCCGCAGCACGAACGGAAGCGGCTGGGCTGCGGACTCATCTGCCGCCCGAACCCGTGCCCTTCGTCGGTCGCCGGGAGGCACTGGACCAGGGCCTGCGGCTCATGCCGACGGAGGACCGCAGCGACTCCCCCGCCACCATCGTGGCCCTGTGCGGCATGGCGGGGGTCGGCAAGACCAGCCTGGCCGTGCACTGGGCCCACCAGGCAGCCGACCGATTTCCCGGTGGACAGATCTACGTGGACCTACAGGGACATCACTCCACGCTGCCCGCTCTCGACACCTGTCGAGCCATGAGCGCGGTCCTCGACGCCTTGGGCGTCCCCCGGAACAAGAGCGCCGACGCCGACGCGCTCCACTCCGCCTACCGCAACGCGCTGGCTGAGCGGCGGCTGCTGATCGTCCTGGACGACGCGCGCGATCCCGAACAGGTACGACCGTTGCTGCCCGCCGCTCCGGGCTGTCTCGTGATCGTCACCAGCCGCCGCCGACTGGAGGGCCTGACCGTCACCCACAACGCGCAGATCATTACTCTCCACGCAATGAACCGCCAGGAAAGCCTCCAGTTCCTCGAACGCCGGCTGGGCTCCGACCGCATCCGAGCCGAACGCGCTGCCGTCGAGGAAGTCGTAGAACTGTGCGGCGGGCTACCGCTGGCGCTGGCCGTGGCAGGCGCACGGGCCCTGTCCCGACCGCGGTTCCCACTCGCCTCACTCGCCACCCAGTTGCAGGACGGCCTCGTCGCCCTCTCCAGCCAGGACACCCGCACCGATACCCGCAGCGCGTTCCGGCGTTCTTACGAAGCACTCAGCTGCGGCGCGGCAACCCTGTTCCGTCTGCTCGGCCTACACCCCTCACGGGACATCACACCAAAAGCGGCCGCCAGCCTGGCCGGCACCGACATGCTCACCACCCTGGAACACCTCGCCGAACTGGCCGACCACCACATGGTCGTCGAACTCGTCCCCGGCCGCTACACCTGCCACGACCTGCTGCGCGCCTTCGCCACGGAACTGAGCACCATGCTGGACACCTCCAGCGCCCAGGCCCAGGCACGCGCCCGGACGCTCGAGCACTACCTCTACAGCGCCGAGGCCGCGACCACGCTCCTCGCCCCGCACCGCGCCACCATCGGCCTGCCGCCGCCGCGCCCCGGAGAGTCCGTGCGCAGGAGTTCAGCGGACAAGCCGACGACGCCGAATGGATCGTCGCCGAGCGCTATCTCCTGCCGATCCTGGCCAAGGACGCACGCCACCACCCCCGCAGCGAGAGACTCCGCAGCCAGCTGACCTCCACCCTCCGGATGTCCCTACGGCCGTACGGCGGTTGATCGGGGGGCTGCTCACTGGCGCACGGCCGGTCTGGCACTTGAATGTGGCCGACGACGCCTACTTGGCCCGGCCTCCGGCCCCACGGGCACGGCGCGAGGCCCCAGCGGGTGTCAGGCGGCTGTTTCGGTGGGGAACGCCAGCCGGAGCTTGCGTAACGCGTTGTGATGACGCGACTTCACCGTCCCCGCCGGAATACCCAGCACCGCCGCCGTCTCCTTGATCGTACGGTCGAACAGATACAAATGCACCAACACCGCACGATGCTCCGCCGACAGCCGCCCCAACGTCGGCTTCACCACCAACGCGTGATGCACCGCCTCGACCGGATCCGCCTCCGTGAACGGATCGCTGTACGTCCCCCCCACCACCTCACGACGATTGTGCGGCCTCCGCGCACAGTCCACGACCAGATTCCGTGTGACCGTGAACAACCACCCCTTCACCGACCCCTCCATCCCCAGCAGACGATCCACATTCCGCCACGCCCGGATGACCGCCTCCTGCACCACATCCTCCGCAAGACCATGATCACCCAACATCTTCTCCGCATACGCGACAAGCCCGTCCCGGTACTCCCTCATAATGAGCCCGAGTAACTCGGAACAGGCCGTCTCCGTGGGGGCCGCAACCATCTTCTACCTAGCCGTCCTGACTCTCCGTCACCGCGAACAGAGGCCCGAAACAGCCTCCACCCACGCACCGTAGACAGACACAGGTGACCGAAAACTGCCGCGCTTGTGACGCCCACCAAGCACCGCCCGACATCCCAGGACGGCTGCCTTCACACAGAACGCTCATAGCTCGCCCAGGTGACGTGTGACTCGTGCAGTGTCACCGCGACCTGGGAGATTCCCAGCGCGTTCTCTCTCCCCCCAGCGCGCCCCGGTGAATGCGGGCGACCAGGCGGTCGGCGACCAACGCGGCCAGGAATTCCGTGGACGTGTTCACGCCCCTGGACTCCTCTCGTTGTCATCGAGATTGCTGAAATGCAAATCCGCAATCACACCGCGCAGCTCGGTGATGGCCAGGCCGATGTCAACTACGACGTTGTCATCGTCCAGTTCATTCCGGCGGAACGTCGCGTCGACGATGAATGTCGCCCCGTGCAAGCTCTGGGCAGACTTTGCGCTGCCGGTACCGTGGCGGTCCGCCGGTACGACTGTGGTTAGCGTGTCGAAACTCGCCAGGTCTGTCGTCCGAGCGGCGGGCCCACGTGTCATGCCACCCGGCACTGAAGAAACGTTTGAATATCCAGACCCTCGGAGTACTAGCTAGGCGCTGTTTCCCGGATCATGTGCGGAGTCAGATGATGAGTGCTGCGAGGGTGACGGTGCCGTGATAGGTGCAGGCCCGTTTCTCGTAGCGTGTGGCGACTGCGCGGAAGCCTTTCAGACGGTTGATGGCCCGTTCGGCAATGGTGTGCGATATGCCGCGTCGTCGCAGGTGGCGGCGGTCTCTGCGGGACGTGTAGGCCTTGTCGGCCAGGACGTGGTCAGGTCGGGTGCGAGGCCGGCCCGCTGCGACACGGGGCACTGACACCTGCTTCACGACGGGCTCGAGTGGGGGCCGTCTGCGTAGTGTCCGGGTGTCAGGAGGAGGGCGAGTGGCCTGCACGGTTCCGTCGGCCGAGAGGTGGATCTTGGTCGTGAAGCCGCCGCGGGAGCGTCCGGGAGACTCGCCGGTCTGACCACTTCCTTCAGCCGGACGACCAGTTTCCGAAGTACCGGATCGACCTGCTTCGTCTGCGGGCGGACCCCCCTTTGAGGAACCGCGGCAGGCGGTGCGTTCCTTGTGCCGGCGGCGTGCTGGTGAGCCCGCACCGCCGTGGAGCCGACGGACACGTCCCCGTCGATCCGGCCCGCAGCGTCCTGCGCAGCCTGCACCTTCGACAGCGGTATCTGTCAGGTGCCGCCCGCCGACCAGCGGCGATGGCGTTTGCAGACCGTCTCCCAGGGCCCGAACCGCTCCGGCAGATCCCGCCACTGGACTCCCGTACGGACCCGGTACAGCACCCCGTTGACCACCCGGCGATGATCACTCCACTGGCCCCCACGTGCACCACCGCGAGGCAGGAACGACTCCAGCCGATCCACTCCGCGTCTGTCGGGTCCCCGCGTCCCATCCGGTCAGCCTGCCCCCAACACCCCACTCACGGAGGAAGACCCGAGAAACAGCACCTAGGAGACCGGCCAACCGCGCACGTATGTGGCGGCCGCGACGCCCTTCCCGTCATGCGTGCCGCCGTGGGCATGTGCTGAGCAAGACATGTCCGCTCGCGGTGTCCCGGCACTTCCTGCCGAGGCGAAGAGGTCCGACACTGAACATGGCTTCCCGCCACGTGGAAGCACCTCCACGATCACCGTCACCTCGAACCAGATGAGGTTACCGTTCGGTATGGGGCCACGCGCTTCCCGCACAAGGCTGGGTACCATGCGCAGCGTCATTGATTAGAGGGAGTGAACGGTTGTGACCAGCCAGTCAACCGCCACGCTCCGATCGCGGTACGTCGAGCAAGCCGCGTCGGATCTGGAGGAGAACCACCGTCGGCAACATGAACTGACGGAGAAGATCACGATGTTGAAGCAGGAGGAAGCCCTCCTGGTTGACATTCTGAGTCTCGCCGAACGGTACGAGGGGATGTCGGAGCCCTCGCCGCTGCCCGAACAGGCGCAGAACGAACCCACGCTCGGGCGGCGCGCGCGCACACATGGATCCACCTCCGTCCCGGCCGGAGAAGTGCCACAACGGTCGCCTTCGTCTGCGGCCCCGCGTACGAGCTCGACACGGTCCGGCGCGAAGGGGAAGTCGCGCCAGCCCCGGTTGGGAGATGTCCTGATGGACCTACTGGGTGCCCACAAGGAGCCCCGCCTGGCGAAAGAACTGCGGGACGAAGTGCTGAAGACCCACCCGGACCGGACTCCCACCCCTCAGGTCGTACGGAACACCATCGAGTCGCTGGTCGCCAAGGGACGCGTCCAGCGTCACAAGCAGAAGCGGTCGGTGATGTACACCCTCATCCAACCCGCGGATCGCGACACCACGGGCATGGGGGCGGATGCCGGCTGACCGCACATGGTCAGCCTCCGTATGCGCGGAATGTGTGCCCCGTCGGCTGAAGCCGTGCGGGGCACATCGGTGCGCAGTTCCCGCTCGCAGGTCACGCACAACACGTTTCGAAGCTCTATTTCTGGACCTGTGAGATACGTTTTAGTTTGCCGCGCAATTATGAGCCGACCGGTCGTTTACCTCACCCGCCGCGCAACTCGCACTTGCATTCCCTGCCGAGCACACCCAGATCCCAACTGCCCATTTCCACGGGCGGAACGTGAAACGCACAATGGAGAACAGCTGCCGTCCGGGGCTGTGCAGGACCATTTACACTGTGGCCATGGCAGATGCGACGAATATCAAGCCTCTCAACCCCGACGAGGAGGCCTTTCTACGGGCCCTGGGCAGGGTAATGACGCTCCTGCCACGTGTCGTCGACGCGGACATGCTCGAGGAACATGCGATTTCCGGTACCGAGTACATGGTCCTGATGCACCTCTCGGAGGTGCGGCACAACGAGATGCGGATGAGCGAGCTCGCCAAGGTGTGCGGGCTGTCGCTGAGCGGCATGACCCGAGTGATCAACCGGCTCGAATCGCAGTCGCTGGTCGTACGGGAGAAGTCGCCGGACGACGGACGGGCGTGGCACGCTGTGCTCACCAGCGCTGGCCGGAGGCAGTTGGAACAGGCCTGGCCCACCAATCTCGCGAGCGTGCGACGCCATGTCTTCTCACACCTTGACGGCTGCGACATTGCCGCCGCCGCGGAAGTCCTGGAGCGCATAGCGCCACAGTGACGCCACGTCACCTGGACGGCAGAGACATGGGAGGCCACCGCGGTGGCGGCGAAGCATGCACGGCTGGCTTTCCGATCAGACCCCGACCTGGCCCCTACGGCTACCGGTCTCGTCCCCAGGAGACCGTATCGATGAGCCTGCGGGCCACCTCTTCCGCTGTCGGCATGGCGGCTATCTCGTCGCGGACGCGGGACGCCGCGACGGCGAACCGCGCGTCGGACAGCAGTCGGCCGAGAGCGGCTGTGATCACCGCCGGATCCTGTTCCCAGACGGGCAGGGCGATACACGCCCAGGCGGCCGCGAGACGCTCCGCCAGTTGTTGTTGCTCGGGCGTCGAGGGGACGATGACAGCGGGTGTTCCGCGTGCCGCAGCGGCAAAGGTGATGTCCGGATCACCGTGGTGAACCACCGCGGAAACAGCCCCCGGCCGCTCGGCTGTCGGTGAGGGCGGCGGTGTGCCGGGGCGGACTGGATCCCGTCCGGTTCCCCTTCCCTGTCGTCGGCCTTCTTTCTGCGCTCTGGGGCCACAGCCAGTTCGACGTCGAGTGTACTCAACGCTCCGATCAGCGGGTCGAGTTCCAGCGACGTGTTCGCCTCCGTCGCGAAATCGACCAGCACGCGAGGCCGACCGGTACCGGAAACCCAACGCTCCGACGGCCGGGCGATCGCCTCACCGGGGCGGACGGATGCCCATCATGACCCCCACCGACCGAGCTGATTGATGGATCAAGTTTACATGTGCAGCCCAACAGCGCGCCCGACCGGCCGGCACGTGGCGCCGTACCGGCCGGTCTGGAGAGGCTTCGCACCGCCCGTCACGCGCCGATCCACGCCCGCTCGCACGGACGCCTGGCGCACGACAGCGTCCCACCGGACGTCCGAGACGCCACACATCCCCGCACCAGGGTCACGGACTCAGGTCGAGCGCCAGGCACGAGAAGTGGTTCCAGGAATTCTCGGGGTTGTAAGAGAGGCGATCGCCGCACCATTCGGCTCGGGCTCCTTCCCTTCGACCATTCGTGGCGAACCGGCCCACTGGCTCTGTGGCCATGAGGCCGCGCCCATGGCGTCACGTGTCAAGACGGTTGCACTGCTGCTTGCGTCCCGCCGTACGCGTCGGCACCTCCGGCCGCAGCATCGTGTGGGCGTCGCCTCCGGTCCTCGCTGAGGCGTCGGGCGCGATGGTGTACCTGCTCATGTCCTACGGCAAAGCTGAGGAAGCGTCTGAGTACGCGGCCTCGGTGGCTCGCGAGCACGGTCTCGTCTGCTTCGACCCGCACGGAGCATGTCCTCGGCCGTGAGCTGCTCGTTCTGAGCGTGCGGACCAGAGGGAGGTGCCGGCGATGACGAGGTCGGCACGGATGACTGTGGTGGTCTTCCAGGCCGGGCGGCTAGGACGCGTCGATGCTTGAGGCGATCGATGCAACGCCCGACGGCAGTGCGTTGCTTCCGAGCTCAATGCGCGTCGACTAACGGCACGACGAGTCCAGCGGGCTCTGTAACAGGCTTGCGCAGGGGAGTGGTCGAGCACCTTGAAGGCCGTGCTCACCGGGGCGCGGAACACCTGGGGCTCGCCGTCTCGTTGTGGACATGGCTCGTGTCACAAGGGCGGTGGAAGAGCCTTCCGGAGATGACCCGCTTTGCTTGACTATGCAAGTATGGTCGACATCGGCTCCCTGCGGGACAAGGGCAGCGATCCGGGGTGCCCCAGCTAGGAGCCATTGCCATGCCCGTCGATGTGACACCTGAGAGAACCCGCGCTGCTGCGACCGGGGTCCGCCGCAGGCAGCGCCCGCGCGCGGATGCCGCACGCAATCGCGAGCGGATCGTGGCGGTCGCCCGTGATCTCTTCGTGGTCCATGGCCCGGAGGCTCCCCTCGACGAGATCGCCAAGCGTGCCGGAATCGGCAATGCCACGCTCTACCGACACTTCGCCGATCGGCGGTCCTTGCTGCACGCGGTCCTCCTGTTCACCATGTGCCGCCTGGCCGAGCATGCGGAGAGGGCGGTGGAGGAGAACCTCGACTCCTTCGTGGCACTGCGCCAATTCCTGCACCACGCCGTCGACGAGCGCGCGGGGGTGGTGTGCGGGCTGCTGGTCGACAAGGAGGAGCAGCTCTCCGTGGAACTCTCCGCGCAGCGTAGGCGGGTGGAGAGCATGGCCGAGGAACTGGTGGAGAGAGCCCGGCGTGACGGTCACATCCGTACCGATGTCGGCTTCCAGGAGCTCATCGTCTCCATGTCCCAACTGGCTCGCCCGTTACCTGGCATCTACTATCGCGACGAGGACGCTCACCGCCGCTTGCAGCTGTTTCTGGACGGCCTGCGTGTGTTCGCCGCAAGTCGACGCGCGTCGCCGGCCGGTGCGGAGGATCCCGCCCAGTGTGAATTGAACTCACGGCGTGACCCGGTTCGGACGCCGAAACAGGCCTAGCGCCGCTGTTTGTGGCCGAAGAGGGTCACGGGCTGCTAAAGCTCCTTGAGTGGAGAATTGTTCCTGACAAAGTAGCTGATGAAACGTCAGATCACTATGAATGGCTTTCGTGGGTGCGAGATCACGGCTGGTGCTGCGCGTCAGCCTCTGGCTTCGGGTATCGATGCGCGGCAGAAGCACCCGGTGGCGGCGCAGATCGCATCGCCCAAGGCGGCGACGGCTTGGCGCAGTTCCGCAGGTGGCTGTCGCCGCGGCCGGCGTCGGCGTTGAGGACGACCTCGCGTTGCAGGCAGGCGGCCAGATACTCCTGGTGTGTCCAGGACTCGGCGGTGGCGCGTTCGGCGAGCCGGTCGGCAGCATCCAGCAGGGCCGGTGCCTTCAATGCGCGGCTGAGGAAGGCCAGTTCGGCGGCGACGTCCCGGGACGTGGTGGTGCGGGTGGCCATGAGTTTCACTCCTCTCCTGCGCCGCCCTCGATCAGTTGGAAGACGCGGTCGTAGGCCGGCAGATCCGGCCTCGCGACCTCCACCGCCGCGGCGCCGGCCCCGGTTTGGCGGTACTGGCGCCGCATCGCCGTGGCGGCATCCGCGTGGTCGGGGTCGGTCAGCGTCTGGTGGCGGGCCCAGCAGCGCGCATGCTCGGCGACCAGTCGGCCGTCCAGACGGGCGCGCACTGTTTCGGTGTCCGCCTCGATCCGCACGATCCGTCCGATCGCGGCTGGGTGGACGGAGTAGTCGCAGGTGTCCAGGCGGATGTAGTGGTCCCTGCCGATCCGCACCGAGGTCTGCCACCAGCGCGGCGGTGCGGTCGGCGGCAGCGGCAGCATCGCGGCCCGGTCGGCCTCCCGCCGCTCCGCCGGACGGGCCTCCAGGGTGCGGTGCACCCGCTGGTTGGCGACCTCAAGCCATGCGGCCAGCTGCGTGTTGAAGTCGGCCGGGGAAGTGAACACCCTGCCGGGCAGGAACGACGTCTCCAGATAGCCGTTGGCCCGCTCGACCAGGCCCTTGGCCTCCGGGTCGCGGGGGCGGCACAGGATCACCTTGCAGGCCAGCAGCCCGGCCAGCGCGGCGAACTCATGCCCGAGCACGACCCGCCCCTCGCGGCGGCGGCCGATGGCCGCCTCGTTGTCCCAGACCAGCGCCCGGGGCACCGCGCTCCAGCCGGACAGCAGGTCCCAGTGCCCGCTCACGAGATCGGCGGCCTGCCTCGACGGCAGCATCCGCGCGGTGATCACCCGCGAGTACCCGGCCACCATCACCAGCACCGGAGGGCGCCCGGTCTGCCCGAAGCCCAGCGGGATGTCCACCGGCGGGAACCACAGGTCACACTGGGCCAGCTCGCCGGGCTGATACGCCGTCCGGGAGACCGGATCCGCCGGCAGATAGACCGGCCGCAGTTCCCGCACCCGCCGCTTCAGCACCGACAACGACCGTTCCCAGCCGATCCGCTCGGCGATCACCGTGGCGGGCATCCGCGGGTACTCCGCCAGCAACTCGCGGATCGCCGGCTCCACCGCGTCCACGATCGAGCCCCTCGGCGCCCGCCGGTACTTCGGCGGATCATCGCTGGCCACAGCCCGCCGCACAGTGTTCCGGGCGATCCCCAGATGCCGCGCGATCCCCTTGATCGACATGCCCTCCGCACGGTGGAGCCGCCGGGTCTCAGCCCAGTCCTCCACACCGATCACCTCTTCCACCTGACTCCCATGGAGCCAGACTGATCACTTGATCACGGAGGATCACCACAACCGCGATCATGAACGGCCGTGGGTGATGTGTTCCTCCAGGACCTGTGGTTCCACCGGGTCGAAGGCGTTGTGCTCGAAAGTGCAGTGGTCGACGGCGAGTTGGTGATCGTGCGGGCCCGCGCGTCGGCGGAGCGGGCTGCGTGTCCTGCTTGCTCGACGACGTCGGGCCGAGTGCACAGCCGATACGTACGCCGCCTCGCCGACACCGCAGTCGGCGGTCGTCACGTGGTGATCGAGTTACAGGTCCGGCGGTTCCGCCGCCGCGACCGCGCCTGCCGGCAGGCCACGTTCGCCGAGCAGGTCGACGGGCTGACCTTCCGGCACGGGAGACGAAGCGCCGGGCTGCAGACGGTGCTGCAAAAGGTGGCGGTGATGCTGGCGGGCCGGGCCGGCGCCCGCCTGGCGGACACGCTCGCGGTCCGGGCGAGCCGGTCGACGCTCCTGCGGCTGATACGCCGCCTTCCGGAGCCGGAAGTGCACACACCACGGGTGCTCGGAGTGGACGAGTTCGCCCTGCGAAAGGGACACAACTACGGCACGACCCTGGTAGACATCGACACGCGCCGTCCGGTTGACCTGTTGCCCGACCGGGCCACGGCAACGGTGGCTGCCTGGCTCACCGACCATCCCGGCGTCGAGGTGATATGCCGTGACCGGTCGACCGCTTACGCCGAGGCCGGACGGCTCGGCGCCCCGGATGCGATCCATGTCGCGGACCGGTGGCACATCTGGAAAAACCTGGTGGAAGCCGTCGAGAAGACGGTCATCCAGCACCGCGCCCTGCTGCGCGAGCCGGAGGAAACTCCCCCGGTCCGCGCTGAGCCCCTCGAGAATCCGGCTCTTATGCCGCGTTCCCTGGATGAGCCACGACAGTCAGGCCGTCTGTCCGATCGGGTGCGGGAGCAGCACTCGGCCGTCCATGCCCTGCTGGATGAGGGGCTCGGGCTGCGGCCGATCGCCCGCCGGCTGGGCCTGGCCCGCAACACCGTCCGCCGACTCGCGAATGCGGCCACCGCGGACGAGCTCCTCGTCGGACGGTGGACCGGCAGGACCAGCATCCTCGATCCCTACAGGCCCTACCTGCATCAGCGGTGGGCGGAGGGCTGCACCGTCGCCCGCCGCCTGTTCGAGGAAGTTCGCGAGCGCGGCTATCCCGGTGGCGAGAGCGTCGTGAAGAAGTACGTGCAGCGGCTCCGCGAAGCCTTCCCGCACGACGATCCGCCCCGCAAAGCGCCGTCCGTGCGGGACGTGACCAGCTGGATCACCCGTCGCCCCGACCGCCTCACCGGCGACCAGGCCCAGCAGCTCAAGCAGATTCTCGCCCGCTGCCCCGCCCTCGGCAGAACCGCCGAACACGTTCGTCTCTTCGCCGAGTTGATGAACGACCGCCGGGGCCGGGACCTCAGTCAGTGGACAGAGCGCGTGCAGGCTGACGACTTGCCCGCCCTGCATGGCTTTGTCTCCGGCCTCGGCCAGGATTTCGATGCCGTCGTCGCCGGGCTCAGCCTGCCCCACAGCTCTGGAGCGGTCGAGGGCCACAACAACAAGATCATTCTGTGGAATCAGCAGTGTCAAGCCGTGTGCTTGTGAATCACGTCGAGGTAGTGCCGATCACGGTGCGGCACGTGGTTGTCCCGTCCCGGCAGGCTGAAGACCGCGCAAACGTCAGCGGGCTGGG
>NZ_JBHSFK010000070.1:0-36170 GCF_042653945.1 Streptomyces vulcanius
ACTCCGTCCCAGAACGCGACCACCAGATGGTCACGGTGGACCGCCTGCCCCGCGCGTACCGCGAGGAGCCGCAGCACCGCCTGTGCCCTGGGGCGCAGCTTCGCCCAGTCGTGCTCGCGCCCGGCCAGGGTGAACTCGAAGCCACCGAGGCAACGCACCGTCAGACCCGGCACCGACCGTGTTCCGAGGACGCGCCCGGGCGCGGTGGAGGCGTGCCCTCCGGCCTTGGTCCTGCCCGTTGCCGCTCCGCCGTCCCCGACCGGGCCGACCGGGCCGGCAGGGGCCGCGAGCGCGGTGAGCCAGGAGCGCAGCCCGGCCACCGGCAGCCCCGCGGACCGGGCCGTCGACCACGCGGCCTCCTGCAACTCGGCCCGGTTCGCGGCATCAGGCGCAGCCAGAGCCATCGCGCCCATGGCCAGCGCACGTGCGCCCGGTACCCCCGCCGACCGGGCGAACGCTTCCGCCTGGGCGGCGCGCTGCCCCGCGTCCGGCAGGTCGTGCGCGACCTCCACGACGGCGAGGGCGGCCCGGCCCCACGCCTCCAGCGAGCCCCAGCCCAGCGCCCGGAACCGTCGCACGACCTCCTCCAACTCGCCGATGCCGGGGCGCCCCGTCCGCACCGAGCGCAGGCACACGGCCAATGCGGCGAGCGCCGCCCCTTCGGCGTCGCCGAGCCGGGTGCACTCGTCCAGCACGACGACCGGCTGCCCGGCGTCCTCGGGGTGCGGTCCGAGGCCCAGCAGACACCGGGCGGCCCGGCTCAGCCACAGCAGGTCGAGCCGTTCGGCGTCGTACGCGATCCGCTGGAGTTCCGGGTAGGGAACCGGCCTGGCCGGGCCCTCGGCCAGTACGGCCAGCGCCACCCGGACCAGCTGCCCGGACAGCGCGACCATGGCGTCGTCCGTCGCCTCCGCCAAGGCCCGGCGCACGGTGGTGCCGGCCGTCCTGTCGCCGGTCAGGGTGGCGGCGATGCCCTGGACGAGGAGGGCGGCGGAGCCGCCGGAACCGCGCTCGGCGACGCGCCCGACGGAACGGTCGAGGTACGTGTCCGGGGCGCCTGCGACGACGACGCGCAGCGGGTCGGGCCAGTCGGCGGACCCGAGGCGGCGGCGCACCGCCGAAGGCGGCGGGTCCTGATGATCGCCCGCGGCGGCGCGGGCGGCGGCCCGGTCACGCAGCCGCGTCAGTTCGACGTCGGTCAGTGTGCCGGTGAGCCGCGCGCGCAGACACTCGCGGAGCAGGGGCTCGGCGGTGTACGTCCGTCCGTCCGGGTCGGCGCGCAGGACACCGTGCTCGTGGGCCAGGGACCACAGCATCTCGGCGCTGTCGGCCCGGCCGGCCAGCGCGTCGCAGGCGTCGGCAGTGAGCCGGCTCAGCAGACAGGTCTCCGTCAGGAACCGTCCGAGACGGTCGGGGAGCGGGGCGAGTACCTCCCGCTCCAGGTACTCGCGGCCGAACATCCCGTCGGCCAGGATCCGTTCCTGACCCGTGTCGGGGCGGGCCGCCACGGCTCTGGCGAACAGCCTCAGCGTCGCGGCCCTGCCGCCGGTGGCCCGGACCAGGGGCAGCGCGATTCCGGGGCGCAGCGCCGTGTCGTACAGCTGCGGGAACAGGTGCTCGACCTCCCAGGAGCGGAAACGCAGCGCGTCGGCGTTCAGCACCGTCGCGCCCGCCGCCTCCGGAGCGGCCACCGACAACCCGTCGGCGGGGCGCGTCCCGATCAGCACCCGTGGGTGGGGCGGTGCCAGCTGCCCGAGCCGGACCACGAGCGCCCGCGCGGCTGCCGAGAGCAGGTGCATGTCATCAATGACGACCAGTCGCCCGACGGCTCCGCCGTCCCTGGCATCTCGGCGCCGCGACACCTGCTGGGCCGCGCCGGGAGGCCCGGCGGAGCCCGCCAGCGCGTCGGCCGGGTACCCGAGCGTGGTCAGCAACTCCCGCTCGTCGGCGCCGGGCCGGGCCTGGTACCACGTCACCGGGCCCGGATGCGCCCTGGCCGCCTGCGCCAACAGCGCGGTCTTGCCGAAACCGGGCGGGGCGACCACCAAGCCCAGCGAGCAGTGGGTGAACTGCTCGGTCAGACGGCCCCGGGTCGTCGTCTCAGAGGCCGGTATGCGGAATGTGGTCCACTGCTGAGTCGGTAAAAGACTCGTCATATGCCTCATCTCCGTGGTTCCCGGACGCTCTGACAGATGTGTCCTGTTTCGACTGTTTCTTCTTTTGTGCTGTTTTTTGGTACTGAAAAGCCTGGCAGGTTATGAGCTGTAGAGGTTCCGTGGTCGCGGGGTGTCATTTTCGTGCTTTTCCCTCATCCGGCGCGCCCGGAAACGGCCAATGGCAAAGAGAGTCTCGTTTAGGGGCACGAGGGACGATCGACTCGACGCCGCCGCGGACGTCCGCGCCCTTCGGCAGGCCTCCAGGAGAAGCCCAGTTTCTTCGGCGAGTACGGCACGAGCAGGTTCTTCGTCTGCTGCCCGGGTATGGTCCGGATCTTCGAGCCGTGGCCGCGCTGATGCTCGGCGATCAGTGACGGCTCGACGGCGTCCGGATCGGGTCAGCGCAACCCCTCAGGCGGTTGCCAGGTCCTGGCCGGGCAGGTCCTCGGGGAGCAGGGTGCGCAGGTCTTCCAGGCCCGGGACGGCCATGGCGCCGAGCCGACCGGCCTGCCGGGTCATCATGGCGTCCATCAGCTGGCGGGCCGTGCGCGCGTTGCCGAAGGAACGGTCGCGGGGAATGGCGTCGACGTACGCGTGCAGGGCGCGCAGGGTGTCCGAGCCGACGTCGTAGCCGGAGCCGGCGGCGATCCTGCCGATGATGGCGACGAGTTCGTCCGTGGTGTAGTGCTCGAACTCGACGGTCCGGCTGAAGCGGGAGGCCAGGCCGGGGTTGGAGGACAGGAAGCGGCCCATCTCCTCGGTGTAGCCGGCGGCGATCACCACCACCTCGTCGCGGTGGTCCTCCATCAGCTTCAACAGGGTGTCGACGGCCTCCCGGCCGAAGTCCGAAGCAGCGGACTCGGGGGTCAGGGTGTACGCCTCGTCGATGAACAGCACACCGCCCAGGGCCCGTTCGAAGGCATCCTTGGTGAGCTGCGCGGTGTGCCCGACGTACCGGCCGACCAGGTCGGCGCGGGCCACCTCCACCAGCTGGCCCTTGGGCAGGACGTCCAGGGAGCGCAGCAGGTCGGCGTAGAGCCGGGCGACGGTGGTCTTGCCGGTGCCGGGCGGCCCGGAGAAGACCAGGTGCCGACCGACGTTGGGGGTGGGCAGGCCGGCTGCCCGCCGGTGCCGGGCGGCGGTGAGCACGTTCACCAGGGCGGTCACCTCACGCTTGACGGCGGACAGGCCGATCATGGCGCCCAGTTCGGCCAGCAGCTGCGCGGAGTCGAGGCCCGCGTCCGCGTCGGTGGCGCTGTCCCCTCCGACGTCCTCGGGCAGCAGCAGCGACAGGTCGCTCTCGGCGGGGGAGTCCATGGAGCCCAGCCGGAACGCCTGCCGGTCCACCATCTCCTCGAACACCTTGCGGGCGGCGCGGCCGTTGCCGAACGTCGCGTCGCGCGGCATCCGTTCGTAGAGCCGGGCGAGCGCGTCCGAGGTGTGCGGGTCGAGTTCGTAGCGGTGGGTCTCGCACATGGTGCGGGTGATGGTGACCAGTTCGTCCACCGAGTAGTTGGCGAAGTCGATGGTGCGGGTGAAGCGGGAGGCGAGGCCGGGGTTGGAGGACAGGAAGCGGCCCATCTCCTCGGTGTAGCCGGCGGCGATCACCACCACGTCGTCGCGGTGGTCCTCCATCAGCTTCAACAGGGTGTCGATGGCCTCCCGGCCGAAGTCCGCGCCGGAGTTGCCGCTGTCGGACAGCAGTGTGTACGCCTCGTCGACGAACAGCACACCGCCAAGGGCCCGTTCGAAGGCCTCGGTGGTCTTGATGGCCGTACCGCCGATGATCTGCGCGACCAGGTCGGCCCGGGACACCTCGACCAGGTGCCCGGAGCGCAGCACGCCGAGTTCGGCGAGGATGCCGCCGTAGAGCCGGGCGACGGTGGTCTTGCCGGTGCCGGGCGGGCCGGAGAAGACCAGGTGCCTGCTCATCGGCGGGGTGGGCATGCCGAGTCTGGCACGACGCTGGGCGAGTTCGTTGAGGTTGACCAGGGTGCGCACCTGGCGCTTGACGTCGGCCAGCCCGACCAGGACCTCCAGTTCCTCCATCGGGCCTGCGGGGGCGGCCGACTTGCGGTTCCCGGCGGTGCCCGGCCCGCTGCCGGCGACGGCCGCGCCCCACTCGTCGGCGAGCGCGTTGCCGCTGCTGCTCAGCCGCTCCACGGTGAGCCGCTCGCCCGGCCGGGACTGGCGCAGACCCGCGCCCCGGTTGTCCTGGACGACACAGCCGGCCACCGAGACGGGCTCCGCGCTGTCCACCCGGATGCCGTCGCCGGTGCTGCGGATGATCCGGCAGCCGTCCAGCTCGGCCCGGCCCCCGTCGCCGACCAGCAGCCCGTGCGCCCCGGCGCCGTCGGCGTGGACCCGGGTCAGGGTCAGCCCGCCGCCGCGTTCCACCGCGATGCCGGACACCTCGCCCCCGTACACCTCGCAGTCGGTGAGGGTGCCGAGGCCACCGTCACCGACGGAGACACCGGGCCCGGTGGCATCCCGTACGGTCAGATCCCGGACCACGGGCCGGCCGCCGTCGGCGGTACGCAGCCCCGCCGCACCCGGTCCGACGACCGTGCACTGCTCCAGGCGGCCCCGGCCGTCCTCGGTGATCTCCACACCGTGGCCGCCCGCGCCGGTGATCCTGACCCGCAGCAGGAGGGGGTTCGCGCCGGAGCGCACGGCGACGGCGGTGCCGGCCGCGTCCGCCACGGTCAGGTCCTCGAACTCCGCCTGGGAACTGCCGGTGAGCAGCACCGCTCCGTCACTGTCGGCGCAGTCCCGTACGACGGTGCCCCTGAGCAGGGGCGCGCTCGACCCGGTGACCCGGATCGCGGACGCGGCGGCGGAGTCGAACGCGCAGTCCTGGAAGGTGCCCCGGGAGCGCTCGGTGACGGCGAGACCGCTGTCCTTGGTCCTGCTGGTACGGCAGCGCAGCAGCTCCGGGTCGGCGCCTGCGGCCAGGATGATCCCGGGGCCGGTGGTGTCGATGACGGTGACGTCCTCCAGGGCGGGGCGGTTGGCGCTGGTGACGTAGACGCCGGCCGAGGTGTCCTGGACGGTGGTGCGGACGACCCGGGTGGCGGAGCGGCCTTCGAGGGCGACGGCGGGCTTCCCGGTGCCGGAGATGACGCAGGCTTCGACCAGGCCCTGCGCTTCGCCGTTGGCGAGCACGCCGTTGGCCTGGGCGTCCCGGATCGTGCAGTCGCGGACCGTCGTACGGGCTTCCTCGCCCAGCACGACGGCGCTGGTGCCCAGGTTCTCGAACCGGCAGTCGTCGATGACGCTGCCGGTGGGCGCGGTGTCGACGAAGCCGGCCCCCTCCGGGTTGGAGACCCGGCAGTGGCGCATCGCCACCGAGCCCTCCTGGCGGGCGATGACGGCCGTCCAGCCGGAGCCGACGACCGTGCAGCCGTCCATGGCGACCTGGCCCCGGGGCGCGTCGACCACCGGCAGGTCCTCGCTGCCGCCGCGCAGCGTCAGGTCGGTGAGCATCACCGCGTCCGCGACGAGGAGGACGGCGGTGCCCTTGCGGGGGCAGATCTCCACGCTGCCCGGGTCGCCGTCGGCGCTGATGGTCACCCGGGTGCGGATGGTGAGGTTCTCGCGGTAGCGGCCGGGGCGGACCCGGATCACCGCGCCCGAGCGTGCCTTGGCAAGGGCCTCGCCGATCGTCCGGAAGTCGTCCGGCCGGTCCGCCGAGACCGTGAGCAACTGCCGTGACACGCAAGGACCTCCTGGTGGGTGGCGCAGTCGCCGGGCTCGTCGGTGGGCGGGGAGATGCCCGCAGCGCGGGTTGCGTGACCCCGGGCATCAGCTGCCAGGATCCCCCCGCAGGGCTGCCCGTTGGCCCGGACTGCCCCTTTCAGCAGCGGATTCTGCCCCTGCGGACAACCGGAACGGCGGGCGGCGCGGCCTCACGTAGCATGCGCGCCATGCGACGTGCTGGTGATCGACACCCCCCGGTGGCACGGTTGATGGCCGCCGCCCTGCTGACCGCGCTGACCGCCGCCCTGCCGGTCGTGGCCGGGGGACCGGCCCTGGCCGCCGACGAGGTGGGGCTGCCCGCGGTGGGTTCCGTACTTCCGGCGGGCGGGGCGTGTGTGCAGCCGTCCACGGAGCGGGCCACCGACGACCCGTGGACCCGGCAGGCTCTGGGCCTGACCCGGGTGTGGCAGTTCTCGCGGGGTGCCGGGGTGACCGTCGCGGTCGTGGACACCGGTGTCGGCACGGCCGCCCCCGCGCTCTCCGGGCGGGTCACGGCGGTCGGGGAGGCGGGTACGGACTGTGTGGGGCACGGGACGTTCGCGGCGGGGCTGATCGCCGCCGCCCTCCAGGACGGCACGGGGGTGGCGGGGCTCGCCCCGCAGGCCCGGATCCTCGCGGTGCGCGGCACGGACGAGCGGGGCGCCACCACCCCGGCCCGGCTGGCGACGGCGATCCGTACGGCCGCCGACCAGGGCGCCGGGGTGATCTACGTCGGCCAGGCCCTGGCGGCCGGCAAGGACGAACTGAAGGCCGCCGTCGCCCACGCGGCGCGGCGGGACGCGCTGGTGGTCGCGCCGGTCGCGCCCGACACGCTGCCCGTGGTCCCCGGCACGGGCCGTACGGTGCCTGCCGCGTCGGCGTACTGGCCGGCCGCTGCCCCGGGGGTCGTGTCGGTGCTGGACTTCGGCCCGGACGGGGGCCGCCCCGAGGGCGCGCCGCAGGTGGCGGGCGCGGATCTGGCGGCGCCGGGCGACTCGGTGGTGGGGGTCGGGCCTGCGGGGACCGGGCACTTCATCGGCTCGGGCTCGTCCTTCGCCGCCGCGCAGGCGGCCGGCGCGGCGGCCCTGGTGCGGGCCCGGTATCCCGGGCTGTCGGCGGCGGAGGCGGCCCACCGGCTGACGTCGGTGGCGTATCCGGCCATGCCGGCCCGGCTGGATGCGTACGCCTCGCTGTCGGCCGTGCTCGCCGATGCCGGTTCCCGGGGCGCGGTTCCCGTCGCCGGGCCGGCCGAGGTGGTGGCCTCCGCTCCGGCCGGGCCCCGGGGCCGGGCGCTGCTGGTCACGGGGGTGGCGGTGGTGCTGGTGGTGCTGGTGGCGGCCGGGGCCGTTGTTCTGCCGAGGGGGCGGGCCAGGGGGTGGCGGGCTGCGGGTGGGTAGGCGGGGTGCGGGGGTGAGGGTGTGTGGGGGAGCGGGGGTACGGCCGCCGCAGGCGCACCCCGTACCGGACCCCCACCCGGTCAGGACCCCGGTGCCCTGTCCACCAGCCCCGTCTGTATCCGCACCGCCTTGCGCCGGGCAACCCGCGTCGCCCGCCCCGGCGGAAGGTTCTGGCCCTTGACGTTGCCGAGGATGTAGCCCTCGGACGGCGGGCAGGACAGCAGCAGGACAGGGGTGTTGACCTCCTGGAGGCGGCGCAGCAGGCTCTCGCCGAGGCCACGGCCGGCGCCTGCGGCGGAGCGGGCGATCACCAGGTGGAGGCCGACCTCCCAGCCCAGGGGGAGGTGGGCGAGGAGCGGGTCGAAGGGCTGGTTCATCGGGCCGGCGCCGACCATGTCGTAGTCGTCGACGAGGATGAACAGCCTCGGCCCTTTCCACCAGTCGGCCAGCTTCATCCGGCCGGGCGCGATGTCCGGGCCCGGAACGCGGGCGGCCACGGCTCTGGCGACCCCGTCGGTGAGGTCCTTCAGCGCGTCGATGGAGACCGCGTGCCCCAGCCGGTATTCGTCGGGGATCGCCTCGACCAGGTCGCGCCGGTAGTCCACCAGCATGATCCGGGCCTCGGCCGGCGTGTACCGGTCCATGATCGCCTGCGCCACCAGTCGCAGCGTGTTGGTCTTGCCGCTCTCGGTGTCGCCGACCACGATCATGTGCGGGTTCTCGCCGAAGTCGTGCCACACGGTGGAGAGTTCGTCCTCCTCGACGCCGAGCGGCACCCGGAAGTCGCCCTCGGCGACCGGGAGTTCCGTGGCGGGCAGCAGGGTGGGCAGCATACGGACGCGGGGGGCGGCCTCGCCCGGCCAGCACTCCTTGACCGCCGAGACCAGCGCCGCGACGCCGTCCGTGAGGTCCTCCGAGTCCTCCACGCCGTCGATGCGGGGCAGTGCGGCGAGGTAGTGCAGCTTGCCTTCCGGGGTCAGGCCGCGCCCGGGGATGCGCGGCACGGTGGCCGCCCGCCGGGAGTCCACCTCGGAGTCCATGGCGTCGCCCATCCGCAGTTCGAGGTGGGTGCCGGCCTGGTCGCGTACCGCCGCCGTCAGCTCCACCCAGCGGGCGACCGTGACGATCAGGTGGATGCCGTAGTTGAGCCCGCGCGCCGCGATCGCGCTGAACGTCTGGATTCTCCGGTCGAAGTCCTGCCGTACGGTGGACCAGCCGTCGATGACGAGGAAGACGTCGCCGTGCGCCTGGTCGGGGAACTCGCCGGCCGCCCGCCGCCTGCGGTAGGTCGCCATCGAGTCGATGCCGTGGTCGAGGAAGAACTGCTCGCGCGCCGCCAGCAGCGTGGTGACCTCGGCGATCGTACGGCCCACCCGCTCGGTGTCCAGCCGGCTCGCCACCCCCGCCATGTGCGGGAGTTCGGCCAGTCCGGACAGTGTGCCGCCGCCGAAGTCCAGGCAGTAGAACTGTACTTCGCGCGGGGTGTGGGTGAGGGCGAGCGAGGTGAGCAGGGTGCGGACCAGGGTCGACTTGCCGCTCTGCGGGCCGCCGGCGATGGCCACGTTCCCGCCCACTCCGGACAGGTCCACGGTGAGCAGGTCGCGCAGCTGCTCGAAGGGCCGGTCGATGATGCCGATGGGCACGGTCAGCTTGCCGCGCAGGGGCCAGCCGACCGTGGTCAGGCCGAGGTCGTGGTGGGGGGTGAGCGGGGGCAGCACCTGGTCGAGGGTGGACGGCAGGTCCAGCGGCGGAAGCCACACCTGGTGGGCGGGCGGGCCCGAGCCGAGCAGCCGGCCCACGGCCACCGACAGCAGGGTCTCACCGCTCTCGTCCGGCTCCGGCTGAGGCTCCGGTTCCGGCTCGGGAGCCTGCCGGGGCACCACCCAGCCGGCGGTCCAGGGCGCCAACTGGCTTGCCACCCGGGCCTGGTTGGCGCTGCCCCCACGCTCCTCGTACGGCCCGGAGACATACGCGGCGCGGAACCGCGCCAGTGCCTCCACACCGGACTTCAGGAAGCCGCTGCCGGGCTGCGGGGGCAGCTCGTAGGCGTCCGGCACCCCGAGCACGCCCCGGCTCTCCATCGCGGAGAACGTCCGCAGGCCGATGCGGTACGAGAGATGGCTCTCCAACTGGTGCATGCGGCCTTCGTCGAGCCGCTGCGAGGCCAGCAGCAGATGGACGCCCAGGGACCGGCCGAGCCGGCCGATCATCACGAAGAGCTCCATGAACTCCCGGTGCGAGGAGAGGAGTTCGCTGAACTCGTCGACCACGACGAAGAGGCTGGGCAGCGGGGCCAGCGGTGTTCCGGCGGCCCGCGCCTTCTCGTAGTCCAGCGCGGAGGTGTAGTTCCCGGCGGCCCGCAGCAGTTCCTGACGGCGGATCAACTCGCCGTGCAGCGCGTCCTTCATCCGGCCCACCAGCGCCGCCTCACCCGCCAGGTTGGTGATGACCGCCGAGGTGTGCGGGAGTTCGTCCAGGCCGAGGAAGGTCGCGCCGCCCTTGAAGTCGACCAGGACGAAGTTCAGCGTCTCCGAGGAGTTGGTCAGCGCCAGCGCCAGCACCAGCGTCCGCAGCAGTTCGCTCTTGCCGGAGCCGGTGGCCCCGATGAGCATGCCGTGCGGGCCCGTGCCGCCCTGCGCGGACTCCTTGATGTCCAGTTCCACCGGGGTGCCGTCGGCGCCGACCGCGATCGGCACCCGCAGCCGCATCGGCCCGGTGTGCCGGGCCCACAGCTCGGCCGGGTCGTGGCGGTGCAGGTCCGGGATGCCCAGCAGGGTGGTCAGTTCGGTGCTCGCGGAGAGCGGCTCGGAGACATCGCCGCCCAGACCGAGCCGGTACGGGGAGATCAGCTTGGCCAGCGTGGTGGCGCCGCGCGGCCCGAAACGGTCGGGGCGGCCCAGCCGGGCCATCTGCTCCTTGCGTTCCCGGTCGGTGCGGACCAGGTCGAAGGCGTCCTCGGCCACCTCGAAGCGCAGCGTGACCCGGCCCGGCCGCCAGGTCAGCGCGCCGCCCAGGTCCAGCACCACCGTGTTGCGGAAGCCGGTGCCGTCCACCCGGTGCCCGGTGGGCACCGCGCCGCCGTCCACCACGATCACCGTGAACGGCTCCTCCCTGCCGGACGTCGCGTCCGGGTCGAACGACGGCCGTTCCAGGAACTCCGCGCCGAGCAGGTCCTCCAGCTCGTTGAACGAGGAGACGATCATCCGGGCCGGGCCGGCGCCGTCGTGCTCCTGCGGATGCAGGCTGTGCGGCAGCCACTTCACCCACTCCCAGTCCGCCCGCCGCTCGTCCGACACACACAGCGCCAACCACACGTCGTCCGGCGCGTGGAAGGCCGCCAGTTGCGCCACCATGGAGCGGGCCAGGGACCGTACGGCCTCCTCGTCGCCCCGGAACAGCACCCGCGCCCAGGCCCGCAGGAAGATCGCGATGGGCTGGTCGGGGACGGTCCCGTAGGCGCGGATGAAACTGCGCAGCGCGTGCGCGGTGAGCGGCTCCATGTCCTCCACCGGACTGGTCGACAGCGGTGTCAGCCGCAGGCCCAGCTTCTGGTCGCCGACCGCCACCCGGACCTCGCCGAAGTCCTCGTCCTGGGGCCGCCGTTCCCACAGCCGGGTGGTGCCCGCCATCGACCAGAGCGCCGAGGGCGGCGGGTGCCGCCAGGAGAGGGCGCGCTGCTGCTCGGCGACGGTGGCCCGCACCTTGCGCCGGGTCTGGGTGAGATAGCGCAGGTAGTCGCGGCGCTCGCCCTTCAGACGCTGCTTGCGTTCGCTGTTCTTCCGCATGGTCTGGCCGAGGATCATCACCGCCGACGACAGCACCATCAGGCCCATTGCCAGATACATGAAGCTGCTGTTGGAGCCCGTGCTGCCGGGCCGCATGAACATCAGCATCATCGACACCGACATCAGCGCCATCGGCAGGTAGGTCCAGATGGCCGAGCTGTCCGGCACCACCTCGGGCAGGGTCGGCGGCTCCTGGAGGCTCAGCTCGCCCTCGGGCATCTCCGGGCCACGCCGACGGGCCGGTCTGCGGAACAGGACCACACTCAACGAACAGTCTCCTCAGGAAAGCAGAGAGGCAGCGGGGAGCCCGGTGCACGGGGCGGGCGCCACTCCAGCTAATGTGCGTCATCCCGAAAGGTGCCTGTGCCACCCGCGCCCCGAATTGCCCTTTCGTACAAGGCTGGTTGACACGCGGGACAGTGCGCGATTCTCATCGAACCACCAAACCGCCAAAAACACTGAAGCCACTCAAAGCCGACGAATTCATCCGTGGAAGCCGGGAAGACCCGGGAGAAGCGTGAGCCTGCCCTGATGGAGCCTGCCCGATGCCGGACAACCAGACAGCCGGACTCTGCCGTCTGACCGTGCGCGCCCCCAGCAAGAGCATCGACCTCGCGGTGCCCGCCGACGTCCCGGTGGCCGACCTGCTGCCGGCCGTGCTCGGCTACGGCGGCGCCGACCTCGGCGAGACCGGCGTCGACCACGGCGGCTGGGTGCTCCAGCGGCTCGGCGGCGCACCGCTGGACGAGGAGCGCACCCTCGACTCGTACGACCTGCGCGACGGCGAGACCGTCTACCTGCGGCCCCGCGTCGACGCGCTGCCCGAGGCGCACCTGGACGACCTGGTCGACGGGATCTCCACCACCATGCGGGGCCGCCCGTACAGCTGGACCCCGGAGGTGAGCCGGTATGTGCTGCGCGGTGTGGCCGTCGCGCTGCTCGCGGTGGGCCTGCTGGTGATCGCCCTGCCCGGCGGACCCGGGTGGCTGCGGGCCCTGTGCGCGGCGGGCGGCGGGCTGCTGCTGCTCGCCGGGGCGGCCTCGGCGAGCCGCGCGGTCGGCGACGCGGGCGCGGCCGCGGCCCTGGGCTGCATGGTCAGCCCGTACCTCGCGCTGGCCGGCTGGCTGCTGCCCGGCGGCTCACTGACCGGCCCGCACGGACCCGAGACGCTGGGTTTCCGGCTGCTCGCCGCCTGCGCGGCGGGCGCGGGCGGCGCGATCCTGGCGCTGGCGGCGGTGGCGACGTTCGCGGCGCTCTTCCTCGCCCTCGCCGTGATCGCCGTACTCGGCGTGCTCGCCGGGGTCCTGATGTCGGCGGCGGAACTCCCGGCGCACCATGTGGCCGGCATCGTCGCCCTGGTCGCGGTGGTGCTCGGGGCGTTCGTGCCTTCACTGGCCTTCAGGATGTCGGGACTGCGGATGCCGCCGCTGCCGACCAACGCCCAGCAGCTCCAGGAAGGCATCGAACCCCATCCGACGGCGGTGGTCTCGGCGCGCGCGGTGCTCGCCGACGGCTGGATGAGCGCCCTGTACGGCGCCACCGGCGTGACCTGCGCCGTCTGTCTGGTGCTGCTCGCCCGGCACGACGGCCTGCCGGAGATCACCATGGTGGTGGCGCTGTCCCTGCTGCTGGTGCTGCACGGGCGCGGGCTGGGCAATGTGTGGCAGCGGCTGTTCCTGGTCGTCCCCGGCATCGCCGGGACGCTGCTGCTGGTCGCCGAGCAGGCGGGCGGCGCCTCGCCGGGCGGCCGGCTGCTGACGGCCGGCGCGCTGCTCGCCGCGACCGCCGCTGCCGCGATCACGTCGTGGACGGTGCCGGGGCGGCGGCTGGTGCCCTACTGGGGCCGCGCCGGGGAGATCCTGCACTCCGCCGCGGCCATCAGTCTGTTGCCGCTGGCGCTGTGGGTGCTGGGTGTGTACGGGGCCCTGCGGGGGCTGAACGCGTGAGGTGGGGGAGGGGGGCGCCTGCGGCGTGCTGCACCCCCACCCCGGACCCCGGTTCGCGGGGGGTCCGTCCCCACAGCCCCGCACCCCCTCACCCCTGCGCCTCGAACGCCGACGAGGCCGAAATACCCCACCCCCCACACCTGACCCGGACGGAGTCCCCTCGTGCAGACCAAACGCGACCAGGTCATGGCGCACATGTTCGTCATGGGCCGGCTCACCTCGGCCATGCTGCGAGCCGATCCGGACGCCCCCGAGAGCCCGCAGGGCAGGACCAACCGGGGGGTGGCGATCGGCATCGTGGTCGCCGTGCTGATCTCCGCCGGCGCGTTCGTGTTCGGGCTGCTGAAGCCCGGCACCAGCGACTCCTGGCGTGCCGCCGACGCCCTGGTGGTCGGCAAGGGCACCGGATCGCGCTACCTGTACCTCGACGGTCGGCTGCGGCCGGTGCGCAACTACGCCTCGGCACGGCTGCTGGTGGGCGCCGAGCTGAAGACCGTGAACGTCGGCGAGGCGTCGCTGGCCGACACCCCGCGCGGGATGCCCGTCGGCATCCCCGGCGCTCCGGACGTACTGCCCGGGGCTGACGCCCTGGACGGCGCCCCCTGGCAGGTGTGCTCGGGCTCCTTGGAGGGGGACACCGCCGCCACGCTCGGGGTGGCGCGGCGGATCACCGGCACCGGGCTCGGCGAGCGGCAGGGACTGCTGGTGACCGGGCCCGATCGGGAGACCTATCTGGTGTGGCAGGGGAGCCGGTTCCGGCTGGACCGGAAGGGCAATGTCCGTGAGGCCCTCGGCTACGGCTCGCACCAGCCGGTCGCCGTGTCGGCCGCGTTCCTCAACGCCCTGTCGGCGGGGCCGGACCTGACTCCGCCCGCGGTGCCGGGGCGTGGCGGCCCGGGGCCCGAACTGGGCGGCCGTCCGACGCGGGTCGGCGAGGTCTTCACCGTCGCCGCGCCCGGCGCCACCGAGCGGTACTACCTGCTGGGTGCGACAGGCCTGACTCCGCTCACCGCGACCGCCGCCGCGCTGGTGCTGAGCGACCCGGAGACCGTGGCGAAGGCCTACGGGGGCCGTACGGCAACGGCCGTGCCCCTTGAATCCACCACGCTGGCCGGGCACTTGGCGCCGGAGTCCGATGCGACGGCGGAAGCATCCGGGGGTGCGCTGCCCGCCACGCCGCCGGAGCCGGTGGCGCTGACGGCGGACCTGACGGCCTGCGCCGCCGTGGAGTCCGGGGAGGCCGGCACCCGGGTGAGCGTCGCCCTGGTCGAAGCGGACGGGCTCGGCCCCACCGCCCAGGGCCCGGCCGAGTGGTTCACGCCGGCCTGTGTCGCGGTCCGCCGGATCACGGTGCCGCCGGGCGGCGGGGCCCTGGTGCACGCGCTGGGCGCGGACGGCTCCGACATCGGCGCCACGCTGTACCTGGTGACCGACACGGGCATGAAGTACCGCGTCCCGTCGGCCGACGCGCTCACCGCGCTCGGCTACACCGCCTCGCAGGCCCAGGACCTTCCCTCGTCCCTGCTGGCGATGGTGCCCACCGGGCCGGACCTCAGCCCCGAGGCCGCGACGCTCGGCCGGAGCAGCACGACGACCCCGCCGTGCGGGGCCGGCCCTGGGGCCTGAGCTCCGTTGCGGGTGCGGGTGCGGGTGCGGGCCGGGGGCGGGTAGGGGGCGTCTGCGGAGGGCTTCACCCCACCCGCCCGTCCCGAAACCGGGGCGCTGCCAGGGGCAGCGCCCGCAAGCGCACGCAGGTGCAAGGCTGCGCGGCCACAGGTGCAAGCCCCTGGGTCCGGGCTTTCAGCGGGCGCCTGCCGCCTTCTAGCGTCAGACGTACGTGTGCACCGGCCGGGCCCATCGCCCGCGCCGGAAAGCCACCGCAGCACACCGAGCCCTACGTCCGGCGCCGACGACATCCGGAGGAACAGCCCGTGGCAGCTTTGCAGCAGTCCCAGGTCCGCGACACCCAGAACGGCATCAACGCCCTGGAGCAGGCGTTCACCAGTGTGCAGACCCGTCGGCAGGACCTCGAGAACACCAAGGCCAACCTCGCCACGGGCCACCAGGGCTCGGACGGCAAGGCGTACCAGGACCTGCTCGGGCTCTGGGACGAGCAGGCCGAGGTGATCTCCCGGAACCTGCGCGACATGATCAACACCCTGAACGAGACGCTCAAGCAGCAGGGCATCGCCCAGGGCTCGGCGAACGACTCCGTCAACCAGGCGTACAACCAGTCGCAGTCGGTCTTCGACGCACTCAGCGGCTGACCGGGCAGCGGCAGCCACCGACCACAGCCCACAGCCTCCCCACCGCGCGAGACGAGGAAGAAGATGGCCGACTACAACGACGGATTCATCTACGTCGACTACGCCAGCATGAACAACGCTGCTGAGGACATGATCCAGCAGACCAGGGCCATTTCGCAGATCCTCACCGACCTGGACTCCGAGCTGACGTCGCTCAAGAACAGCTGGGAGGGTGACGACCGGTCGGTGTACGACGAGAAGCAGGCTTCTTGGCACGCGGCTGTCGAGAAGATGCGGCAGCTGCTGCAGAGCCACTCCGGCCTGCTGCTCGACGTGACGGACAACTACAAGCGGACCGAGCAGGCGCTGACCCAGAGCTGGGAGGGCGTCCGTATCGGGCGCTGAGCCGACACCCGTGAGGGTGCGTGCGAGCTAGGGGCGGCTGTCCGTACGGGGATCAGGCGACCAGGTGACCGACTGGCCAGGTGACCCGCGACCGTACGGGTAGTCGCCCGTGCGCTGTGTGCTGTGCGCGGCGGCCGGGCGGGCCGCCGGCGGGTGATCGACGGTCGATGGTCGGGCGGATGACGGAGACGAGGGCGTAGGACATGGCGGATTCCGGCAAGACTCCGGTGAAGCTCGACAAGACGGCGGTCAAGCAGTTCCTCACCGAGGAGGTCCGCCCCTTCAAGGAGTCGGTGAAGAAGGTCCTCAAGGAACCGAACGAGGACGGCGTCCTGCCCCTGCCCTGGCACGCGGCCGAGGCGAAGCACGACTCGACCTCCTCGATCTCCGGCGCCAAGATGCCCTTCGCCATCGGCGGCATGGCCGGGGACGCCAGCGTACTGCTCAGCTCCAGCCACCTGCTCAGCTCGGTGACCGGGATGATCACCCAGGTCGAGGACATCCTCAAGCTCCAGATCCGGCTCTTCGCCGACATCGAGGACGGCCTGGAGGACACCGTCCACTCGCTGC
Source organism: Streptomyces vulcanius (assembly GCF_042653945.1). Taxonomy (NCBI): domain Bacteria; kingdom Bacillati; phylum Actinomycetota; class Actinomycetes; order Kitasatosporales; family Streptomycetaceae; genus Streptomyces; species Streptomyces vulcanius. Next base: position 16,244 of record NZ_JBHSFK010000070.1, read on the forward strand.
TCAAGACGCAGGACGGCAACCTCGGTTCCATCAACGGCGAGAAGATGGTGGACGTCTTCATCGACGTCGACGACGACCTGTCCACCATGACCGGTGGGGGTGACGAACTATGACGTTCAACATCCTCCACGACGAGTACATCCGCGAGCTCACCGACACCGACGACTGGTGGCACCGGGCGGTGGAGCTGCTCACCGGTATCGCCGAGCTCCCGAAGCGCACCACCGTCTTCGAGCAGTGGTACGGCAACCACGGCATTCCGCTGATGCTCGTCGAGCTGACCAAGCAGAAGAGCGTCACCTACGTCGACTTCGACGACCTCGACTGGCGCAGCGAGAACCTGGGCGCCAACATCTCGAAGACCGACTTCGTCATCCCCTTCTACACCAGGGGCGGGGACGACGGGGAGGGCTCGGAGGTCGCGTACTACAAGGCCCGGATCACCCTGCTGATCAGCAACTCCTCTGACCCGGCGGACGGCGGCGTCCGGACCGGCGTCGAGGTCAAGAGCAAGTACAAGGAACGCCTGGGTCTGAAGGACGACGACCTGATCTGGGACAACAAGAACTTCGTGAAGTACTCGTACGCCGGCGGGTTGGCGCTGAAGACCGCGCTCAACTACGACGACGACGATGCCACCGACAACGGCACGTACGGCTTCTACTGGGACGGCGCCGAGGTGCCGGCCGACGCGTCGGTCGTGCTGCGCACCTTCGACGGAGTGGCCGACTCCTTCGACCGGCTGGCCCGCTTCTTCAAACGGTCCGCCGACGAGACCGAGCGATGGAAGCAGTGGATCGGCACGGAGGACAACAACGCCTGGCAGGGCACGGCCGCCGGCGTCTTCCAGGACCTCATCCACAAGGTCGCCCGGGTGTACGAGGGGTACGCCGAGGACACCGTGCGCCATGCGGGCGGCTCGATCCAGGGCCAGAAGATCCGCGAGGCGCGCAAGGCGCTGCACCAGGGGATGAACGACCTCTACTGGGCCTGGGACTACTGGCAGCGCAACTACAGCAATCCGCTGCGCTGGCTGATGGACCGGCTGCTGGAGCTCACGGACTGGGTGTGGGACCACAACATCATGAAGATCAATTACACGTACAGCACGACGACCGACAGCAACGGGAACTCGACGACCACGAGGGACTACTACACCGAAGGCAACTTCTCCCAGAACGCCAAGCTGGACTTCGGCGCGCAGGACTTCGGCCGGCTGGACAGCCTCGACACCTGGAAGAAGATCGGCGATCTCGCCGTACAGCTCTGGCAGGCGGGCGTCACCGAGCATCTCAGCGTCCCCGCCAAGGACATCCTGACGTCGGTGCACAACGCGTGGAGTCCGCAGACCTTCGACATAGGTGAGATCCGCACACGTACCACCGGCGACACGCTGAAGGCGGACTGGCAGGAGGACCAGGCCAAGAAGGACCAGGCGGAGGCCGAGGCCCAGGCCAAGAAGGACAAGGAGGAGGCCGAAGCGGCGGCGGCAGCGGCAGCCGCGGAGGCCGAGCGGATCAGGAAGGAACAGGAGGCGGAGGCCGAGCGGATCAGGAAGGAACAGGAGGCCGAAGCCGAGCGGATCAGGAAGGAACAGGAGGCCGAAGCCGAGCGGATCAGGAAAGAGCAGGAGGAGGACCAGGCTCGCCGGGATGCCGAGGCCGAAGCCCGCTACCAGCAGGAAAAGGAAGACCAGGCCCGCCGGGACGCCGAGGCCGAGGCCCGCTACCAGCAGGAGAAGGCCGACCAGGAAGCGGCGGAAGCCGAGGCCGCAGCCCAGTACGAGCGGGAGAAGGCCGAGCAGGAAGCCGAGCAGGACCGGCAGGAGGCCATAGCCGAGGAGCGCTACCAGCAGGAGCAGGCCAAGCAGGACGCCGCCGAAGCCGAGGCCGAAGCCCGCTACCAGCAGGAGAAGGCCGACCAGGAAGCCCAGCAGGCCGAACAGCAGGCCGCACAGGACGCCCAGCAGGCCAAACAGGAGGCCGCGCAGGAGGCCCAGCGGCAGGAGCAGGCCGAGCAGCAGGCCAAGCAGGAGGCCGCTCAGCAGGCCCAGCAGGAGGAGCAGAAGGCCCAGCAGGCCGCTCAGCAGGCCCAGCAGGAGGAATACCAGCAGCAGCAGATGGTCGTCCAGCAGCAGCAGATACGGCAGCAGCGGGAGGACCAGGAGCGGGCTCGCAAGGAGGCGGCGGCCCAGCAGGCCGAGCAGGAGGCCCAGCAGGCCCGGCAGGACGCGGCGGCCGAGGAGCGGTACCAGGAGGAGAAGGCCGAGCAGGAGGCCGAACAGGCCCGGCAGGAAGCCAAGCAGGACGCCCAGCAGGCCGAGCAGAAGGCCGAACAGGCCCGCCTGGAAGCCAAACAGGATGCCCAGCAGGCCGAGCAGGAAGCCAAGCAGGAGGCCCAGCAAGCCAAGCAGGAGGCCCAGCAGGCGCAGCAGCAGGCCGAGCAGAAGGCCGAACAGGCCCGGCTGGAGGCCAAGCAGGACGCCCAGCAGGCCGAGGAGGAGGCGAAGCAGGAGGCCCAGCAGACGGCGGCCGACGCCAGGTACGAGCAGGAGAAGGCCGAGCAGAAGGCCGAGCAGGCCCGCCAGGAGGCCAGGCAGGACGCCCAGGAGGCCGAGGCCCAGGCCAGGTACGACCAGGAACAGGCCGAGCAGAAGGCCGAACAGGCCCGGCTGGAGGCCAAGGAGGACGCGCTCCGGACCGAGCAGCAGGCCCGGGAGGACGAGTACCGGCAGCAGCAGTTCCAGGCGCAGGAGGACTACCAGAGCCGCTACGAGAGCTCGCTCAACGACCCGGCCAACAGCCTGGTCAACGGCCCGGTCAATGGCAGCGGTTCGCTGACCAACCCGGACGGCAGCACCTCGTACGTCGACAGCCAGGGCCGGGTGATCACCGACTTCTCCGACGGTACGAAGACCATCGTCGACCCGGATCTGCAGACCTCCACCGTCATCCGCCCCGACGGCCAGTCCACGACCGGCCCCCTCAACGCGGACGAGGTGCTGAACAACCCGGACGGCAGCCGCACTTACGTCGACTCGCAGGGCCAGGTGGTGACGGACTACCCGGACGGCAGCAAGGCGACGGTCGACCCGGACTCCGGCGTCACGACCGTCACCGAGCCGAACGGCAACTCGACCACCGGGTATCTCAACAACGGCGGCTCCGGCTACCAGTACCAGGACACCACCACCCAACTTCCCTCGTACGAGGAGGAGTTGTACGACAACGCCGCCTACGGCGACTCGGCCTCCGACTACCTGGCCGGCAACACCGCCGCCGCGTCCCAACAGCAGCAGCAGTCCCAGATGCCCATGGGCGGCATGCCGTTGAACGGCATGCAGAGCCCCCGGGGCGGTGGGGGCAGCGGCGAGGGCAGTGGCGAGCGGGTCCGCAACGTCATCGACAGCGACGGGGCGATCAGCAACCGCGCCCGGTCCGCGTCCCGGAGCACCAACGGCGGCTTCGACGAGCGCGAGGCGACGGTGGCCACGTCCGGCGGCACCCCCTTCATGCCTCCGATGGGCGGCGGCGGGTCCGGCGGTCCCGGGCAGCAGCAGACGGAGAGCGGCGACCGCGTGCGCGACGCCTGGGTCCAGGAGGACGAGGACGTGTGGGGCACGGACGAGGGCGGCGCGCCCGCCGTGATCGGCCGGTGAGCCGGTGAAGGCGAACCGGGGGAGGGGCGACCGATGAGCGTGCAGGTGAACCAGAGGAGCGACGACCGGTGACCGAGGGAATCAACCAGCGGATAGCCGAGGCCATGGCCCACCTAGAGGCCACCCAGGCCGCCGTGGCCAAGGCGGAGGCCGGGCTGCGCTCGGCCACCGCGACGGCCCGCTCCCGGGACCGCGCGGTGGAGGCGACGGTCGGGCCGCAGGGGCAGCTGACGGGGATGAAGTTCCTCGACAACAAGTACCAGAGCATGAGCGCCACCCAGCTGGCCGCGTCGGTCGTGGAGGCCGCCCAGCAGGCCCGTACCCAGGTCACCCAGCAGGTGATGGACACCTTCGGCCCGCTGATGGCGGCCAATCCGGCGATCCCCGGGGCACGGGCCCCGGAGATCGACTGGGGGGGCATCTTCGGGGCCGACGCGCTCGGCGGCCGGGGCGGTGCCGGCCGGTCGGCCGGTGACCGGCTGCGTGACGAGATCCACGAGGACGACGAGGACGACCACGGCCGAGGGAGCAGATCGTGATCAACGCGGGGCAGCCCTTCAGGGCGGACCTCCCCCGACTGGGGCGGTGCACCAAGCAGATGCTGGGCCTGAGCAACGAAGTGGTCAGCATGTTTGACGACTTCGAGGCGGGCGTACGGCTTTTCTCGCCGTGGACCGGTGACGGCACGGACCAGTCCTCGATCCAGTTCCAGCAGGACTGGCACCAGCGCAACACCGACATCGGGGAGATCGCCCTGTCGTACCAGCAGGCGGTCGACGGCATGGTCGACGGGACCTTCACCAGCATGCGGGGCATCAAGGGCACCAGCGAGTTCGCCCAGGACGAGATCCGCGACCACCGCTCGCGGACCGAAGGCGTGATGGACGACACGGACTCCGACTCCGGCTCGCGGCACTGATCAACGGACACGGCTGTCGAACATGGAAGAAATCAACTTTCCGCCCGCGGTGGCAGAACTCCTCAAGTACGTGCTGGGTGTCCCGCCCGTCACGCCCAGGGAGAACCTCGCGTTCGACAGCCGTGTCGTCTACAGCGATCTCGCGTTCCGGATCCGCGCCTTCCGGGACACCATCAACCTGCATGTGGGGGAGGCCGCGCAGGCGCTTCCCCCGGGGGTCGCCGACCCCTACGTCCAAGGGCTGTCGCTGCTCACCGGCAACAACGGGAACGGCGTCGACTACCTGGAGATGTTCGCCCGTTATCTCGATGACGCTGCCGACGGGCAGATAAACATCTCGATGCAGATCCAGCAGGCCAAGTGGGAGATCCTCGCCGAGTGCATCATGTTCATCGCGGAGATGGCGATGCTCACGGCGCTGGCGTTCTTCACCGGCGGGACGTCGCTGACCCAGGCGTGGCTCCTGCGGGCCAGGACCACCCTGTCGATCCTGATGATCATCGACCGGCTGTCCCGGATCACCCACATCGGGCCCAGCCTCACCGAGGGCATCCAGGAGGCCCTGATCCTCCTCGGGGTCAGCCTCGCCCAGATGGGGCTCAACCCCTTCGACCGCAAGCTCAAGAACATCGACTGGCTCAACGTCGCCAAGGCGTTCGCGTTCGGCGCGATGGCGGGCGGCATCATCAGCGTTTTCAGCTCGCTGGGGAACTTCTTCAAGAACGTCGGCGCCAACTTCTTCAAGGGCGACATCGGGCGCGACCTCGGCAAGTTCGACACGAAGTTCCCCGATCCCGGTTCTGCCGGAAAGAACCACTTCGACATCAGGAACACGCCCGGCTGGCTGGTGGGGCTGGGCATCAGCGGCGCCGCCGAGGGCTTCGGCGAGGCGGTCGCCGAGACGCTCTTCAACGGCATCTTCGAGAACCAGTGGACCTTCAGCTGGGACACGGTGCTGTACGGCACGACGAGCGGGATCATCGGCGGCGTGGTGGCCGGCGGCCTCGTCGTCGGGGCGCTGGCACTGAACGCCAAGTTCTTCCCGCCGAAGACCCCGCCCGGCGGCGTGAACAACAGCGACACCTTCCGCGAGAAGATGGACAGCGGTTGGAGCGGCGACGCCGACCGACCGGGCGCCGACGGCTCCCGCACCGGGTCCGGATTCGGTGCCGGCTCCGGGTCGAAGTCCGGTGCCGGCTCCGGTGTCGGCTCCGTGCCACCGGTGAACGTCGGGCAGTTCGCGGGGAGCGCCACGGGAGACCTGGGCACCACCCCGCCGGTGCTGACCCCGCTGCCACCGACGGCGCCGCCGATCAGCGTGCCGACGAGCACTGTGCCGACGAGCACTGTGCCGACGAGCAACGTGCCGACAAGCGGCGGCAGTTCTGCGAACAACGGCTTCACGGACCGGACCGGGCGCACCGACGGCACCGACGCTTCGAGCGGATCGGACCTCTCGTCCGTCCCCCCGAACCGGACCACCCCGGCCGGCCTGAGCGACTCCCTCCCGGTCCAGGCCGCCGGCGGCCTGCCCGCCTCGGCCCTGAACACCGTCGGCGCCTCCCGTCCCGTCCTGTCCTCCGGAGTCTCCCCGTTCCGCCCGGAGAGCTCGTTCGTCGAGGCGGACGGGGCCCAGTCGAGCGGTGCGCCGAACCCGTCCGGCACGGCCCTGACCCCCGTATCGGCCATCAGACCCACCACCCCCACCCAGCTCCCGGCCGTCACCCCGGGCAGCATCCCCACCTCCGGCCAGACCCCCGGGCTGGACAGCACTCGCACCCAGACCGACCCGGACGCCGAGGAGACCCCGGCCGACAGCCCGGCCGACGCACCGGCAGACACCCCAGCCGTCACCCCGGCCGTCGCACCCGCCCACCTCCCGGGCAGCTCCGCCACCGGTCAGACCCCGCCCGGCTGGGACAGCGCCCGCGCCCAGTCCGACCCGGTGCGGCGCGACCACACCTGGCAGGAACAGCCCGACGCCGAAGCCGACACCGAGCCCGACGCCGAGGGCACCACGGCAGACCTCCCCCCGGCGGTGGCGCCGGGACAGCGCGGCTCCGCGTCCTTCGACGTGCGGCGTTTCGTCTTCGACGGGCAGCCGGTCACCGACCTGACCATCGAGGTGGCCCTCGCCCCCGGCGACACCGGTGCCACGGGCGACACCGACACCGCCTGGTCGGACCTGGTCAGCGGCGTGGACGCGCTGTTCAACTCCCCGGCGATCCGGCTGCCCAACGGCGATCTGCTGCACCTCACCCTCGTACCGACCACCACCGCCGAAGCCACCGCGAGCGGCCCGTACCTCACCGTTGACCTCACCGGGCCGGGCGGCATCACCGCCACGCCCGCCAAACTGGCCCGCCAACTCGCCCAGCGGGCCGGGCTGGACCCCCGTGACCCGGCGTCCGTCGCCCGGGCGATCGGCCCCGTCCCCGCAGCCGCACCGGCGCCGGACCCCGGCCCGGCACAGCCCACCCCCACCACGTCGGGCGCCACCCCCGCCGCCTCCACGACCGAGGATGTGCCGGCGGCGGTGCCCTTCGAAGGGCCGCAGCAGCCGCGCGACGCGACGGCCGTGCCGACGGCCGGGAGCACTCCGCCCGCCGAGCGGGCGGGTGCCGACCTGGGCGAGCCGTCGGAGATCCAGTCGTACGAGGGCGCCGGCAGCCCCACCGCCCCGGACGCGCCCCGCCCCGTGGCGACCGCCTCCCCGGACGTGCCGGCCCTACTGGACGTGCCGGACGACCCGGACGCCCTGGTCACCGTGCTCACCCACAGCTCCCCGGGCCCGTCCGACCCGAACGCCCTGAGCGAGATCCTGGACCGGGCGACCCCCACCGACCAGGCATCCCGGCCGGCCGACGCTCAGCCCTACGAACCCATTACCCCCGCCACCCTGACCTCCGCCGCCGCCGAGTTGCAGGTCCTGTACGACCTCTACTCGGCCCGGTATCCGCAGGTTCGCGGCCGAGGGGTGAACATCGACGCCATCGCCCGCAACCTCCTGCACCTGCCTCCGAACACCCCCGGGAGCGAGGCGATCCGGGCCGAGCTGTTCACGCTGGTACGGAACGCCATGGCGCAGGGCCGGGCGCACAGCATCGAGGCGCTGGTCGTCCACCACATCCGTACCGCCGGAGCCGCCACCACGGGCCGGCCTCTGACGCTGAACGGCACCCAGACGCCCGGCCGCAACTGGACGTCCGATCCCGAACTGGACCTCGACATCACCCGGGTGGTGAACCGACCGACGGGAAAGCCCGTCACGGTGGACAACGCGCCGTGGGACGGGGTGCCCCTGACGCTGGTTTCCGACGAGGGCGGACCGAAGGGTGTGCGCCTGCCGTGGCCCGGCGGGGGGCACCGCTGGATGAACACCGCCGAAATCGCCGAGTACCTCGTGGTCGAGGCGGAGCACCTGCCCGCCGGCACGAAGATCCTGCTCGCCTGGCCCAACGCCGGCGACCTGGGGCTCGAACTGCCGCGCCTGGTCGCACACCGGACCGGCAAGACCGTCCTGGTGAACACCGGTCCCATCAGCACGGATCCACCACCGGCCGACACAGCCACAGGCACGACTGCCGATGCCGATGCCACCGCCGACGCCACCACCACCGACGCCACCACCACCGACGCCACCACCACCACCGCGCCGGCCGACCTCCGTGTCCTGACCGCCTACAGCGAGCCCGGAAACCCGGTCGGCGACTGGCTCCCCGTCCACCCCGACGAGTGGCGCGACACCGACCCCGACAGCGAGCCCGAGTGGTGGGAAGCCCTGTGGGCGACCCGCACCATCGTCTCCCCCGAGCACGAGGGCATCGGCCGGTCGTCCTTCCCGCCCACCGAGCCCAGCCTGGAGAACAGATACAACCAGTACCGCCACCTGCTGTCCTTCGACGGGAAGTTCCACGTCGACCCCGTGACGAGGTCGCTGGCCGGCAGGTACGGCCCCCCGTCGAAGTCGGACTACTACTACTACGGTCATGGCCGCCCCGGCACCACCAGTGTGGCGCTGATCGACGGCCGTGTCGTCACCGTGCCCATGGACAAGTTCGCCAGGGCCCTGGTCCGGCGGCCCAGCGTGAGCGCTCTCAAGGATGCCAGCGTGGCAGCGGCCGCCCGGGGCGAGCGGCCGCTGGAGCTGTACTTCGGGCCGTGCTCCGCCGACGCCGCCTCGATGCTGCAACTGGCGCCTGGAGTGAGCTGGGTCGCCGCACCCGACACATTCGTCCTCGACGAGTTGGACACTGTTCCCGGCACCCAGCTCCTGGCGAACGAGACCCGCATGATCGTCGACTCCAACGGCGACCGGGTCGCCCTGACCATCACCACCATGGCGGGTCGCTACCTGCACGGCCTGATGACCGATGTGCTGGGCCGGCAAGGGCGGTCACGCAAGCGCTGGCCCGAGCCGCTGCTCCTCGAACTCGCCGCGCGGGCCCGGAAGGCCGGGCTGCACACCGGACCGAACCAGGTCTCCCTCGTGGACCTGAACGCCGCGCTGCGCCTGACCCGGGCTCTGCGCAACACCCTGGGCGACGCCGTGGACACCCACGCCGACCATCCGGAGCTGCTGGAGTCGATCGGTGCCCTGGAGCTGATGCGGCGGGCCGACCCCGTCCTGTCCGCCGCCGCCCCGCGCTTCACCATGGAGCTGCTGGTCCGGGTCGTCCTCGCCGACCGGCAGAAACGGAACGGGACAGCACAGTCGGCCCCCCTGACCCCGCAGGACGTCCGGGACACCCTGAGCCGGGCCCTCGTCGTCCGGCAGGAGGCGGTCACGGCGGCAGCGGCGGCGGTCGCGGCCGGGCGCACCCCCGACCCGGCTCCCACCATCAGCACCTTCGTCTCCCTGCCCCTGGTGCGCAAGGTCGCGGACGAGTACGGCAACCCCACCGAAGCCGAGGTCCGGTCGGTGCTGGGCCTGGAGCCGCACACCCCGCTCATGCTCACCAAACTCCACTACTCGCAGTACTTCTGGACACAGGTCCGGGCGGAGGAGGTCTACGAGCGCCAGCCCGACCGGGACGCCTTCGAGGCCCGGATCCTGCACCTCCCGCAGCCCGACCCCAGCCAGTCGGCACACGCCCGGTGGATGGTGGCCGGCGCCCTGGCCACCGGCCGCGACGCGTACGACGTCAACGCGCTCGCCGCCGCCCACCTGGAGTTCGAGGGCCTGCTCGACTCCAGCACCCTGATCACCGGCGACGGCGCGGCCGGCGGCCGGAACCTCGCCGGCACGGACCTCGCCGGAAAAGTCGACCTGACCAGGTGGCTGGTGCCCGCCACCACCCCCGGGGACCAGGCCGCCACCGCCGTGGACACCCCGTGGCAGGAGCCGCTGCTCCTGGTCACGGCGACGGCCCTGGGCAACGGACGGGTGGGGATAGGGAAGCCGGACGGGCCGTTGTACGACGTGTCCGAGGACGAGTTCCTGGAGCTGCTGGCCCGCAACCCCACGATCTTCGGCAAGAAGCTGGACGTCCAGGTCATGCTGGGGATGTCGAAGGTCGGCGAGCTCAACCCCGACCTGCCGGGGAAGGCCATGCGCCGCTTCGGCCGGACCATCCTGTTCACCAACGGCACGTTCGACCTGGTCCGCGACGACCCGCGCGACTCCGCCAGGATCGACACCAGTACCCCGACCGCCGAACCCTGGCAGCAGCTGAGCCCCGGGGACGGAGAGAACCCGGTCCGGACCGTCATCACCAACAGCTCGGCCGACTCCGACCCGGCCGCACTGAACACCGGCGGGCCGCCGGCCCAGGTCGCCCAGGTGGTCACGACCCTGGGTTCGGCTGACTCCGAGTCCGAGGTGACGCGGAGCGTCGACCTGCCGGGCGCACCGGCCGTGCCGGCCGGCGTGCACGCCAACAGCTCGCCGGGCCCGTCCGACCCGAACACCCTGAGCCGGATCCTCGACGGGGCGACACCGGTCGCGGCGACACCGGCCGGCCCGGCACCCGGCACCCTCCTCACGGGCACACCCATCGCCAGCGCACCCGCACCGGCCGGATCCATCACGGGTACCTCCATCACCAGCGCACCCCCACCGGCCGGACCGGCACCGGCGGGCCCCAGCAACAGCGCACCCGCACCCGCCGGCCAGGCACCAGGCACCCGGAGCCTGATCCCCGACCCCGTGGATGCCGTCCTGGCCTGGCTGTGGCACCAGGACCCGGTGCACGGCCGACGGCCCCTGGACATGGACACCCTGACCCGCCAGGTCATGCACCTGCCCTGGAACGCCGTCGTCCAGAACACCGACCGGGCGGAGCTGTCCGCCCTCGTGCGGAGCGCCATCCGCCTGGGCCGGGACAGCAGCCTCGCCGCGCTCGGCGCCCACCATGTCCGTACCGTCCTGGCCACCGCCACGGTCACGGTCACCGTCAACGGCGGCACCCGGGACGCCGTCAACCTGAGCTCCCTCAGCGGCCACATCGCCTTCGACCAGGTGGCGAGCCAGCCGCAGGGCAAACCGCCCACCTACGGCCCGCCCCCGTGGACCGGCACGCCCCTGGTGGTGCTGGGCGATCTCGGCGGCGCCAAGGGTGTCCAGTTCCCCTGGCCCACCGGCGGCCGGCGGCCCATGCCGTACGAGGAGCTCGTCGAGTACCTCGTCGTGGAGGCGGCGACCCTGCCCCCCGGCGAGAAGATCGTGCTGGCCTGGTCCAACTCCGGCGACCTGGGCCTGGACGGACCCGAACTGGTCTCCAAGCGCACCAACCGGGAAGTCATCTCGTACAGCGGTCCGCTCCGTGTGGTGCGGGATGCGACGACCCGCCGCCGCTACCTGACGGGGCTGGACCTGCCCGGTAATCCGCTGGGCGACTGGGTGCCCACCCGGCCCACCGACCACCGGGCCCCCGACCCCGCCTACCAGCCGCAGTGGTGGGAAGCGAGGTGGCGCACCCGCACCGTCGTCGACCCCAACTACCAGCGCCACGGCAGGTCCATGTTCCAGAACAACGAGCCGAGGGTCAGCGAGCGCCAGGACCACCACCGCCGCTTCAAGCAGTTCACGCGCTGGTGGAACCTCAACCCGGCAACCGGGCAGTTCGTGGGCGCGCCCAGGCCGGTCCCGCAGGCGGACTACTACCTTTTCGCGCACGGGGGTCCGGGGATCGTCGGGGTGCCGCAGACCGACGGCAGCACCGTCCAGGTCGGCCAGGAGCCCTTCGTCGAGGCATTCATCCGGCGGAACAGTGTGCAGGCCCTCATGGAGGAGAGCCGGGCCCGGGTCCTCATGGGCCTCCCCCGTCTCAGACTGTTCTTCGGCCCCTGCTTCGGCGACGCCCTGTCCACCCTGCCCAGCAGCTGGGCCATGCCTGCCGCGCCCCGGCCGTTCACTCTCGACCCGCTGGCGAACCTCTCGCCGGCCCAACTGCTCTCGAACAAGACCGACCTGACCGTTCCCAACGGCGGCATCATGATGAATGCCACCAATTCCCAACGACAAGTGGGAGCAGGGGTATTCGAGTCGTTCACCGACGTGCAGGGCAGGCTCGGCCGGGACCGGGACCGGGACCGTCAGCCGGAGCCCACCCCGGCGAGGCTGCGTGTCCTGGCCCGGACGCTGGGACTGCACCAGGACCCGGGCCCGGTCTCCCCGTCCGAGCTGGACGAAGCGCTCCGGCTGGCGCGGGCGCTGCGCGAGATCTTCGAGGACGAGGTGGAACTCCGTCCCGACTACCTGGGCCTGGTAGCGAAGATCGGCGCCCTGGAACAGATGCGGCTGGCGGATCCCGTACTGTCCAACGCCGCCCCGCACTTCACTCTGGACCTGCTGATCCGGGTCACCAGGGCGCACATGAACGCGTGGGGCGGCGCCCCCAACGCCCCCATGACGTCCCAGGACGTCGAGGCGGCGCTCACCACGATGGAGCAGGTCTGGCACACCGTGGGCAACAACCACTCGGTGTTCGCCGACCTGCCGGCGACGATGGCGGTCGCCGGCCGGATTCCTGCGGGCGGCCCGTCGGACGACGACGTCCGCAGGGTGCTGGGCATGCGCGGGGGGACCGTCGTGACCAGCGTCCACCGGTCCATGTACTTCTGGGCGCAGGTCATCACCGAGGAGGTGTACGCGCACCAGCCGGACCCCGCCGCCTTCGAGGCCCGGCTCCTGCACCGGCCGGTCCCCGCCCAGCCCGACCCGGCGGAGTCCGCCAAGGCCCGGATGCTGGTGGCCCAAGCCGTTGCCCGGGGAATCGACCCGCACGACCTGGACGCGCTGGCCGCCTTCTACTTCCACGACCTGGGGTTCCTGGGCCTCGACACGTGGATCCCCGTGTCGGCCAGGGTGGCGGGCGGGCGGAACTTCTCGGACACCCTTTTCCCGCACGGCATCGACGCGGCCGTGGTCAAGACCTCGGCCACCGGCACGTCCTGGGCGCCGTGGCAGAACCCCGACGGCAGCGGCCGCGCCCTGGTCGTCACCGGGGAGGCCCTGGGCAACGGGCTGCTCCGGCTGCGCCACTCGGGCGATCCCCAGCTCCCGCCGTTCATCATGAGCGAGGAAGTATTCGTCCAGCTGCTCGTCCGCGACCCCGCCGTGTTCCTCCAGGACCTGGGGGTGCCGCTGGTCCTGGCCATCTCCTGGCTCGAACACCACAACCCGGCACTGCCGGGCAAGCTGCTGACCGGACTGGGCCGGCCGGTGAGCTACACCGGCGGTGTCGTCGGCTGGACCAACCTCGCCGGCCCGGGCCCGGCGAGACTCGACGCGACGGTCCCGGGCGCGGCGATCTGGTCCCAGATCGGCTATCCGGGCGTACGGAGGATCGTCCCGAGCAGCGCGGTGGCGCCGGACGCGCTGTCCTGGTCCGGGTTCCCGTCCGCTTCCCTGTCCGCGTTCCCGTCCGCGTCCGGGCCGGTGGCGCTGGACACGCTCGGGCTGCTGACCCTGGTCGAGCAGGTGGTCACCACCGTGCGATGGGCGGGTCCCGGCGCGGGCGCGGCGGGCCTTCGGCCCACCCCGCCCCTCCCCACGGAAGACTCCGCGACTCCGCCGCCGGACGGGCCGGCCCCGGACCCCGTACACCTCTCGGACGTACCCGCGAGGACCGGGCGGGCCGAAGCACCAGCCGCCCTGGACTGCCTGCCTCTCCTGCTCACCTTCCGCGACGCCCTCTTCCCGCAAGGCGTACGCCCCGCCCGGAGCCTGGACGAGTCCGAACTGCCCCGGGACCTCACCGAATTCGCCCTGGCCCCCGGCCAGGAATGGCGGCCCGCCGGCTCCTGGGACCGCGTCCTGGACTCCGTACGCGCCCAGGGCGCCGGCAGCGTCGCGCTGATCCTCGCCCGCCGCGCCGGCGACCGGGCAGGGCACGCCTGGGCCGCCTTCCAGCCACACCCCACCCTGGGCCAAGGCCCCGACCCCGACCCCGTGTGGATAGAACTCCAGGCCCCCGACGGGGAATGGCTCTCCACCCCGCCCGGTCTCTCCGCCGCCGACGCCCGAATCGTCGTGATCGACGGCACCGGCCGGGTCGTCGCCGACCCGGCGCCGTTCACCCAGTCCTCCTCCACCGAACACAGCCTCATCGACCTGCCGCTCTCCACCCGCCGCGACTACGGCGCCGTCGGCCTGGAGGTCGAGGACGGCCACCTGCTGACGGTCCCGCACGTCCCCGGCACCCTGGTGGCCACCGCCCCCGGCATCCGGGCGGTCAGCGAAGACCGTGTGCTCTTCCAGGGGCCGGACGGCCGCTGGTACCCGCAGCGGCACCAGGCACGGACCCCGGAGCACCCGGAACCGACGCGGCAGGAGTTCCCCGTCCTGGCCTTCGTACCCGATCCGGCGACGGCACCACCGCCCGGGCAGGGGTCCACCCCGGAGTCCCTGCTGGCGCAGGCGTTCGCAGCGCTCACCGAAGCCCACCAGCAGCCCAAGCACCTGATCATGACCCTGACCCTGAGCAAGGTCCTGGGCTCCGCCGACGGCTGGACAACCCATCGCGGCGCGTCGGGCTTCGTCCTTCTCCCGGGCTTCGCGGGGGGCGTACCCGGGGAACTGCCGGTGTACCCCATCCGGACCCACGTCGAACCGAAGATCCCGCTGGCCTCCGCGCCCGGCATCCTGGTGGTCACCGACCACAGCGCGTTCTTCCGCGCGGCCGACGGCCTGCTCTACGGGAACCGCGGCCGGGCGGTGTCCGAGCAGATGCCGAACCCCAGTCTGATCCCGGCACCGGTCGCGGAGTTCGTGCTCGTCCCGGGGGCGGTCCTGCCCGGGGAGCGACGGCTCCCCATCGACACCCTGCTGGAGCAGCTGAAACTCGGGTGGGCCGCGCTGGCCGCCGCCCACCGGCGGGACCGCCCCTGGACGCTCACCGAGATCTTCGCCGACATCGGATGGCGGACGGAGGAGGACGCCGAGCGGATCCAGCTGCCGCCGAACACCACCGGGGATGACCACGTGCTGTTCCCGCAGGCCACGATCGGCGTGGAGACGGTCGCGCTGCGGACAACGTACGACTGGATCATGAAGCAGACCCTCCTGGCCCCGCTCTACCAGGTCATGTACGTCGCCCGGCAGTTCGGCCAGGGCATGGCCGCCGGCTTCGTACGGGACGTGACGGGCCTCGGTGAGGTGAGCAACGCGGATGTCCCGTTCCTGGCGGTACTGGCCGACGTCGACGAGGTCTGGGGCTACGGCTGGCTGCTGTACACCCATGTGGGCGCATGGCCGCTGATGCAGGCCCACAACGGCCAACTGCTCAAGAACGAGCTCTCCGGCGCGTCCCGGACCCCGCTGGCCGGCGATCCCGACCGGCCCGACGAGCCGGGAGTCCTGGAGTCCCTCCGCCCCCGCACCCGCGAGTTCCTCGACCGGAAGCACGACCGGATCCGCGAAGTCTTCGAGGAGTCGCTGACAGAACTCGTCAACCGCCACCGGCGGGTGGTCCTCAAACAGCCCGAGGACCAGGACGTGCGGGGCATCCTCGACGAGCCCGCCCCCCTCCTGACCGTCGGCGAGTACCTCACGGTGACGCTGCGCGGCCTGGGCGCCCTCCCCGAGTTGCAACGGGTACGCGACGAGTTGCGGGGCTCGAACCTGGCCGCCGGCGTCCATCTGCGGAGCACCGGCATGGAAGGCTACGGCCAACTGGACACCGGTTTCGGAGAGTTCGCCGACCCCCTGGTGCTGCTGGAGATCCGCCAGACCCTCACCGGCAGGATCATGGCGACCGGCGACAGTCTCCTGGAGACCGTCGAGGAGTTGGCGACGCTGTCGCGGGAGATGCACGAGCGGGCGGTCCGGCTCCGCGAGCCGCTCACCGACGAGGCGCTGCGCTACTCCGTCAGCCGGATCGTCGGCCATCCCGTGGTGCGGGCCTTCGCACCGTTCCTGGCCCTGGCCTCCAACCGGCTGCTGCCCACCACCGACGGCGAAGCCCGCCCGCCGCTGAAGCCGTATCAGGCCCAGCCGGTCGCCGGGGCGCTGGCCCTGGTCGCGCTCGGCACCCCGCTGGCACCGGGGGTCCAGGACCGGCTGCGGAAGGTGCTGCGCGCCGTCGCGAGCGCGGCCCAGGTGACCGACCACCCGAAGGCACTCACCGAGGTCTCACGGGAGCAGGTACTGGCCGCGGTGCGGGACGCGGCGGCGGCACTGCCGCTGCTCGGCCCGGCCGGCTCCGTGTCCGAGGTGGAGCAGGACACCGACATGCCGGACGCGCCGGACCCGTCCGACACGTCGATGTCCGACCCGAACACCCTGAGCCGGATCCTGAACGGGGCAACCCCGGCCGCACCCACACCGGCCGAGTCGACACCGGCCGGCCCGATCACGGATACGCGCGTGACGAACGCCCCCGCGCCGACCGTCCCGGCACCGGCCGGCGCCGTCACCACCCGCCCGGCACCGGCCGGCCCCGTCACCACCGCACCGTCACCGACCCCCGACCCCGTGGTGGACGCCACCCTGGCCCGGCTGTGGTCCCAGGACCCGGTGTACGGTCAAAGCCCCCTGAACCTGGACACCCTGACCCGCCAGGTCCTGCACCTGCTCCCGGGCGCCACCGTCCAGGACTCCGACCGGGCGCAGCTCTCCGCCCTCGTGCACGACGCCATCCGCCTGCGCCAGGGCCACAACCTCGCCGCGCTGGGCGCCCACCATGTCCGTACCGTCCTGGCCACCAACAAGGTCACCGTCAACGGCGGCACCCGGGCCGCCGTCAACTTCGGCGACATCCCCAGCGGCGACATCGACACCGACCAGGTGGTGACCTGGCTGCCCGGCCGCCCGCCCGTCCACGGCCCGCCCCCCTGGACCCGCACACCCCTGGTGGTACTCGGCGACCGAGGCGACGCCACCGGTGTCGAGATCCCCTGGTCCGACGGCACCCGGCGGCCCATGCCCATGGCCGAGGTCGCCGAATACCTCGTCGTCGAAGCGGCCGGCCTCCCCGCCGGCGTGAAGATCGTGCTGGCCTGGCCCAACTCCGGCGACCTGGGTCTGGACGGACCCGAGCTGATCTCCATGCGCACCAACCGGGAAGTCAGCTCGTACAGCGGCCCCCTCGATGTGGCGACC
This sequence comes from Streptomyces vulcanius, assembly GCF_042653945.1. Classification (NCBI taxonomy): domain Bacteria; kingdom Bacillati; phylum Actinomycetota; class Actinomycetes; order Kitasatosporales; family Streptomycetaceae; genus Streptomyces; species Streptomyces vulcanius. The sequence continues at coordinate 33,365 of NZ_JBHSFK010000070.1, forward strand.
GACCCGGCAACCAACCGCCGCTACCTGACCGGGCGGGACGAGCCCGGCAACCCACTGGGCGACTGGGTCCCCACCCTGCCGACCGACCACCGCGCCCCCGACCCCACCCACCAGCCGCAGTGGTGGGAAGCGATGTGGCGCACCCGCACCATCGTCGACCCCCACCACCAGCGCGAGGGCCTGTCCTCGTTCCAGCCCACCGAGGACCTGATCAGGGATCGCCTGGACCACTACCGCAACATCAGGAAGGCCACCGCCCGCAAGCACTTCAACCCGGCGACCGGGCGGCACGTGGGCCCCGCCAGGCCGGTCCCACAGGCGGACCTCTACCTCTTCGCGCACGGCGCGCCGGATCACGTCGCGGTGCCGCTGACCGACGGCAGGGTCGTCCTGGTCCACAAAAGAGCCTACGTCCGGGCGCTCCTCCAACTGCGCAGTGTGCGGCGTCTCATGGAGAGGAACCAGGCCAGGGTCGCCGCGGGCCTCCCGCGTCTCCGCTTCTACTTCGGACCCTGCTTCGGCGACGGCACGTCCAGCCTGCCCAGCCAATGGACAATGCACGGCGCGCCCCGGCCGTTCACCCTCGACCCGCTGGCGGACATCACGACTGCCCAGGTGCTCTCGAACAAGTCCGACCTGATCATCCCCAACGGCGGCAGCCTGACCAATTCCACCGCCTACGACGAACTCACGGGGGAGCGACTTTTCGAGTCCTACACCGACGTGCTGGGCAGGCCGGGCGAGGACCGGGAGCGGGATCGTCACCCGGAACCAATCGAGGCGGCGCTGGATCTCCTGGCCAGGACCTCGGGGCTGCACCGGGACTCCGGGCCGGTCTCCGCAACCGATCTGAAGGAGATGCTCCGGCTGGTGCGGGCACTGCGCGAGGTCTTCGGGGACGACGTGCACCTCCAGCCTGGCTACCTGGACCTGGTGACGAAGATCAGCGCCCTGGAACAGATGCGGCGGGCGGACCGCGTGCTGTCCCACGCCGCCCCGCACTTCACCGTGGACCTGCTGATCCGGGTCACCAGGCGGCACATGGCCGCGTGGGGCGGCGCCAACGCCCCCATGACGCCGCAGGACGTCGAGGCGGCGCTGAGCACGATGGAGCAGATCTGGCGCACCCGGGGCAACAACCACTCGGTGTTCACCGACCTGCTGGAGGTGACTGCGGTCGCCCGGCGGACGCCCCCGACGGGCCCGGCCCACAGCGACGTCCGCACGGTGCTGGGCCTCCCCCCGACGGCCGCCATGACCAGCATCCACCGCTCCAAGTACTTCTGGGCACAGGTCATCACCGAGGAGACGTACGCCCGTCAGCCGGACTCCGCCGCCTTCGAAGCCCGGATCATGCACCGGCCGGTCCCCGCCCGGCCGAACCCGGCGGAGTCCGCCGAGGCCCGGTCGCTGGTGGCCCGGGCCATCGCCCGGGGAATCGACCCGTACAACATGGACGCGCTGGCCGCCTTCTTCTTCCGCAGCATGGCGTTCCTGAGCGGCGACACCCGGCTCCCCGAGTCGCCGAAGGCGGCGGGCGGCCGGAACTTCACGGACACGCTCTTCCCCCACGGCATCGACCCGACCGTGTTCAGGACCTCGGCCACCACCACGGTCCAGGCACCGTGGCAGAACCCCAACGGCAGCGGTCGCGTCCTGGTCGTCACCGGGGAGGCCCTGGGCAACGGGCTGGTACGAGTGCGCCTGCCGGGCGTGCCCCGCATCCCGCCGTTCATCGTGCGCGAGGAAGAACTCGTCGAACTCCTCGCCCGCGACCCCGAGGTCTTCACCAAGGCCCTGAGCGTGCCGCTGGTACTGGCCATCTCCTGGGTCGCCATCCGCAACCCGGCCCTGCCGGGCAAGCTGCTGAACAGGCTCGGCCGGCCGGTGAGTTACACCAGCGGTGCCATCGGCTGGGCCGGTCTCGGCGGGCCGGGCGCGGCGATGATCGACGTGACGGTCTCGGGCGCGGGGCCCTGGCACCGGCTCGGCCATCCGGGTGTAAAGGCGGGCGTACCGAACAGCGCGGCGAACACGGCGGCGCCGGGCACAGTGGCCGCCGCGTCCCCCGCCGCGACCGGGCCGTCCCCCGACCTGACCGCCACGACCGCGCGGCCGACCGGGTCCGCGTCCCCGTCCGGGCCGGTGGCGCTGGACACCCTCGGGCTGCTGGCCGTGGTCGAGCAGGTGGTCACCACCGAACGGTCGGCACAGCCCAGGACCGGGGCAACCGCGCCGGGGGCGCCTGCGGCGGTCTCCCCCGCAAGCCCCTCGGTCCTGCCCACGAACACCGGCAGGACCGAAACCGCCCTGGACTGCCTGCCTCTGCTGCGCGCCCTCCGCGACGCCCTCTTCCCAAGAGGAGTGCGCCCGGCCCGCAGTCTGGACGACGACGTGCTGCGCCAGGACCCCACCGAAGCCTCCCTGGCCCCCGGCCAGGAATGGCGGCCCGCCGGCTCCTGGCCCCGCGTCCTGAACACCGTACGCACCCACGGCCCCGGCACCCTCGCCCTCGTCCTGGCCCGCCGCCCCGGCGACCAGGCAGGCCACGCCTGGGCCGCCTTCCAGCCACACCCCACCCAGGGCCAGGACAACGCCGACCCTGTCTGGATCGAACTCCAGGCCCCCACCAGGGAATGGCTCTCCACCCCGCCCGGTCTCTCCGCCGCCGACGCCCGCATCGTCGTGATCGACGGCACCGGCCGGGTCGTCGCCGACCCGGCGCCGTTCACCCAGTCCTCCTCCACCGAACACAGCCTCATCGACCTGCCGCTCTCCACCCGCCGCGACTACGGCGCCGTCGGCC
>NZ_JBHSFK010000071.1:0-35536 GCF_042653945.1 Streptomyces vulcanius
CGGAAGCCGTGTCCGAAGCGGACGGGGAGGTTGAGGGTGAGGCTGCGTATCCATTGGCCGTCGTCGGCCTGGATGCGGCGGATGTGGGTGCGGACGAGGGTGTTGCGTCCGTGGAGGGTGCCGGGGGTGCGGTCGGTGTGCAGGGGGTCGTTGCTCGGGTCGAACCAGTCCAGGCTGAGGAAGGAGGCGGGGGCGTCGCTACGACGGTCCCACCACTGCTCGGCCGGAATCGGCCCGGCGTCAGCCTGTCTGGCGGGGCCGGTCCGGTCCGGTCCGGAGGAGGTGGCGGCCGGGGCGGGCCGGTCTCCGGCGGGAGCGGCGGATGGAGCGGACGGTTGAGCGCCGGGTTGCGCGGTGGGTTGCGGAGTGGATTGCGCGGTGGGTGCCGGGACGGCCGGGCGGCCCGGCTGAGGGGGCGTACTGCTGGAGGGGGCCGCCGTGTGCGTGCCGCTGCCCGGCTGGGCGGAGGAGGAAGTGGCCTGCGGCGACGGCCCGATCGGCCCAGCCCCCGTATCCGTACTCGAGGTGCCGGCGGTGGCGCGGGGGGTACCGGTGACAGCGGGCTGGGCCGCCGGACCCGAACCGGCGGGCGCGGTGGAGACCGACGGGCCGGACTGCTGAGACCGGGTGTCCGATGCAGGGATGACAGAGGGGGCGGGAGGGGCGCCGGCCGGCCGGGGGCCGCCGGTGGTGTCGGACCCGCTCGTGGCGGCAGCGGGCTGGGGGGCCCGCCCCGAGTCGGTGAAGGCCGAGGCGGCGGGCGCGGTGGGCGTCGGCCGGCTGGACTGCTGAAGTTCCGCGCCCGGGGCGGGGGTCGGGGTCTGGGGCGGGGTGGCGATGCTGCGGGGCGCGCCGCTGGTGGTGTGCGGGGTACCGGTGATGGGGCCGCTGCTGGTGCGGGGGGTGTCCGTCGTGTCGGGCCCTCTGCTCGTGCCCGGGTCGCCGCTGGTGATGGGGACGCCGATCGGGCCGGAGTCGCCCCTGGTGTCGGTGCCACCGCCGGTGTTGGTCTCACCGCTGAGGTCAGGGGCGCCGGTCGGGTCAGGGATGCTGATCGTGTCCGGGGTCCTCGGTGTGTTCGAGGTGGTCGGGGTGATCGGGGTGGTGGGGGCCGGCGTTGTGCCGGTGTCCCCCTTGCCGCCTCGGTCCGCGGTCAGGCTCTGGAGGTTCTGGATGCCGCTGATGCCGCCCGCCACCCCCGCCCCCGCCGTCGCGGCGGAGGTGAGGCCGGAGACGAAGCTCCAGCCGTTGGCGGAGAACTCGCCGGTGAGGACCAGGTTGGTGGCGATGTCGGCGAGGGTGTTGGTCAGGCCTTCCTCGACGCCCTCGCCCAGGAGGTCCAGCATCCTGGTGACCACGGTGTTGCGGGTGGTGTTCACCGAGGCCCGGACGGTGTCGGGGAGTTGGGTGAGCGCGCCCCGCACCCCGCCCGGCAGGGCGGCGCCGCCCAGTACCGTCCCCAACGCGTCCGAGGCGCCGTCGTCGCCCCAGGTGCGGGCGAACGTACGGCCGTACGCCTCGCCCAGGTCACGCGCCGCGCCCTCCCCCAGCCCGCGTCCGAAGTTCGTGACGAACAGGTCCCCGAAGTCCGAGCCGAGCCGCGTCACCACCTCGTCGCTCAGCGGCAGCCCCTTGCCGATCGAGGGGAGAAGGTCGTCGTTGTTGCGGGAGATGACGTTCGTGACGCCCTGGGTGAGGGCGTCCGCCGAGATCTCGCCCGCCCCGCCCGCGGCGTTCCTGATCTGGCCCCGCAGGGCCGTACCGGTGCGGTTCGCGACGCTGCGGCCGAACCCCTTGGCGAGCTTGGCGCCCGCCAGCCCCACCGGCCCGGCGATCAGGCCCTCGACGACACCGCCGACGAGGGCGTCCCGGGTCAGGTCGGGGTCGTAGGCGTCGCGGGTGCCCTTGCCGATCTGGATGCGCTGGATGAGCAGGTCGAGGGAGACCGCGACGGCGGTGTTGATGATGACGTGCGCGAGCAGGTGCTGGAAGAGGAACTTCAGCACCTGCAACAGGAAGCGCGAGGTGATCGCCCGGTACACCGGGATCAGCAGCAGGGACAGGCCGAAGGTGCGGAAGGCGTTGGCGATGCACCAGGCGATCTCGATGACGAGCTGGAGCAGCTGGCCTATCGCCATGTACTTGGCGTACTCGACGTTCGTCGCGGTCTTGTCCGTGTACGCGGCGATGCCCGCCGCCGCCTCCTGCCCGGCGGCGACATAGTTCGTACGGCCCGAGGTGAACTCCGAGATGGAGGCGGCGAAGGCGTCCGCGGCATGGGCGTCGAAACGGGCCCGGATGGCGCGTGTGACCTGCACGATCTGGTCCGGCAGATCGGCCAGCGCCTGCGCGAGCGCGCGGTAGCTCTCCCCGAGCGCACGCAGCTTGTCCTCGTTGAGCTTGGGGAACTCCATGCCCGTCAGCGCGAGGAACAGCCCGCGCAGTCCTTCCGACGCCTCGACCGCCATACCCGTCAGCGCGCTTTCTGGACGGCGTTCGCCAAGGCCGTGGCGCTCACGATGTTGAAGTCCTCGACCTTGGCCAGGTTCAGAGCGGTCGCGTCGATCTGCTCGTACGCCTGCCGGAAGGCCGCCTCCAGTGATTCGAGCAGGGTCAGCATGTCCTTCCTGGCGGGGTCGTAGACCTTGTTGAAGGCGGTGCCCGCCTCGTCGTCGTACGCGTCGGGCTGTTCGTTCGAGGCGAGGGAGGCCAGCAGCGCGGACCGGATCTGAGTGATCCGGGCCGCCAGGTCGCCCTCGAAGTGCCGGCCGCCGTTCCGGACGCCTTCCGGGTCGGCCATGATGTGGTTCCTGCTGGGCATCGTGCGTCCCTCCTCCTCTCGGTTCCTCTCAGTCCCGCTGTCCCGGGAGCGTGCCGAGGCCGAACGCCTCCAGCAGTTCGGCCAGGTCGGTCCGGCCGCTCGTCACGTCACCGATCTCCAGGTCCTCGGGTCCGACAGGACCGAGGACGTCGTCCAGCTGCCCGAGCGCCTCCTGCCGGGCCCGCGTGATGGTGTCGAGCAGCAGGGCCGACAGTTCGGTCGGCGCCATGGTCCGGTAGCGGGTGCCGTGGAACTTCAGGTCCGTCACCGCGCCCTGGGCGTCAACCGTTGCGCTGACCAGGCGATCCTTGGACGTTGCCGTCCCGCTGACCTCCCTGAGCGCCTCCTGTGCCCGGTCGGCCCGGTCGAGGGCCTCGTCCAGTTGTGACTGGACCTCGTCCAGGAGCGCCTGGAACGGGTTGCTGCTCACGGATGCCTCCCAGGGGTGCGTTCTGCTGCGGTGTCCTGCCGAGCACGGTGGGCGCCAACTCCGGGTCGGTGCCCCATACTTCGGCGTCCTCGGCGAGCCAGGTGGTGCGTTCCCGCTCCTTCTCCCGGTCCCCGCCGCCGGCCCCGCCGCCCATGCCGCCCATGCCTCCCATCGGCGGGAGGTACGGCGTCTGCGCCGACGCCCCCGAGCCGGCGCCCGCGCCCGCGTCGCCGGCGTTCCCGTTGCTGTCGAGGAACTGGCCTGCGTAGGCGTCCAGGTAGCCGTCGTCGGCGCCGCCGGAGGAGGACAGGGCCGGCGGGGTGAAGCCGTAGGTGTCGTCCGCGCCGCCGGATCCCGGGTTCGTGCTCGACGTGGCCGGGAAGCCCTGTTCGCTCAGCGTCGGCACGTTGTACGTCGGGTACGACGAGTCGAACGTGGAGCCGGGCGCGGCGATGTTCGGCCCATTGGTCCCGTTGGTCCCGTTGCTGCCCGGCGGGGGCGTGACCAGGTTGTCGGTGGGGAGGTGGGGCGACTCCTCGAAGTCGTCCAGGTCCAGGTCCGGGTAGGAGGCGCCGGTGGAGCCCGACGGGGGCAGCGCCCCGGTGCCGCCGGTGGATCCGGTGGAGCCCGAGCCGCCGGTGGAGCCGGGGGGCAGCCCGAGCGGCGGTACGATTCCGCCGCCGCCGGTATTGAAGGTGGGCCCGCTGGAGCCGGTCGTACCGCCGAGTCCGGAGCCACTCGTCCCGCTCTGCCCCGAGCCTCCGCCGGTCTGTCCCGTGTCGGGGAGCCCGGACCCGCCGAAGTCGGGCGCGGAGAACCCGGAGGTTCCCGGGGTTCCGGAGGTCCCGCTCCCGGTCCCACCGCCCGCACCGAGGTTCCCGGTCCCGCCCGCTCCGGCCCCGGTCAGCCCGGGCGGCTGGAGGTTGGCCCCCGAGGACCCCGTACCACCGCCCGTGCCACCGCCGGTCCCCAGGCTCCCGGTCCCGCCGGTCCCGCCCGCTCCGCCCCCGGTCAGCCCGGGCGGCTCGAGATCGGCGCCGGAGGATCCCGCGCCGCCGCCGGTGCCACCGCCCGCGCCGCCTCCAGTGCCCCCGCCGGCGCCCCCGGCCCCGGTGCTTCCCGGGGGCGGGAGGTTCGCGCCCGAGGACCCCGCGCCCCCGGTCCCGCCTCCCTCGCCTCCGCCTTCGCCACCACCGGCGGCCTTCTTCCGGAGGTCGTCGAGCTCGTCCTGGATGCTCTTCCCGCCGTCGTTCGACTGGCCGTCAGGGCTGCCGGTCAGGGCGGTGCGGATGACGTTGTTCAGCTCGCGCAGCTCGGTCGTGGCCTTCTGGTAGGCGTTGGTCAGCGGCGAGACGATGCCGGCCACGGGCTCGTCGAGGTACTTGGCAGCCGTCGCGGTCCAGATCTTCTTGACGCCCTCGTCGACCTTGGTCCAGGTGCTGGCATCGTCGATCCGGCCCAGCTCTGTGCCCTGGTAGCTGAGGGTAACGATCAACCCGCCCGATCCGTCGTCCCACCAGAAGACGACCAGATCCTTCCCGTACACCTGCATCGCCCCTTCCGGGGACCAGGCCTCCTGGCTCTTCCACTCCGCGTACACGTGTTTCATGGAGTTGCGCGCGTTCCACAGCGCTGTCAGTGCCTCGTTGACGGCGCCGATGTAGCCGCCGTCCAGACCGCTGCCCGACGCCGTGTCGAGGATGGTCTTGTAGGCGGTGGCGATCCGTTTGAGGATGTCGCCGAAGCTGGAGGCCGCCAGTCCCTGCCAGCCGTCCTGCTGCAGGTAGCTCTGCCAGGTGTTGAGGTTGGGCTCCCACTTGGTGAAGTAGTTGATGGTGGCGGTCAGTTTGTCCCGGGCCCGCTCGAGGCTGTGCGGGCTCGTGGTGTCGGTGCCCTGACCGTCGAGCGCGTTGAGCGTGAGGAGGGAGCCCACGTCGTAGCGCCACCAGGCGCTGTCCCCGTTCAGGAGCTCGGGGCGGATCGCGAGTCCGGCGCTGCCGGTGACGGGGGTGGGGGCGGTCGTCCAGCTGCCGTCCGGCGCGCCGGTGACCGGGCCCACGGTGCCCATGGGGTAGGTCCAGGTGATGGGTGCCGCGAAGGGGGCGCCGCCGGTTCGGTTCCAGTACGCCTGGGTCCACTGCGGTGCCGTGACGTCGGCCGGGGTGGGGATCCGGCCCCCTTCGGAGCCCTTGGCCTGTCCGGAGTTGGAGAAGATGTTCACCAGCTCGTGCCATGTCTGGGGATCGGGCACCGTGGGTCTCCTGCCTCAGCTCTTCGGGTTCGGGGGGGTGGTGCCGCTGCCGGAGCCGCCGCCCCGCTCGTTGATCGCCTTGCCGACCAGCTCGCCGAACTTGCTTCCGGAGAGCGTGCCGTTCTCCTCGGCCGCCTCCATGGCCTCGCCCGTCGCCGACAGGGTCACGATCATCGTGTCGGTGATCGAGAAGTTGAACGTCAGCTCGTTGGTGAGGCCGTCGACGACTTTCACCATCTGCTCCACCAGGTGCGCGGCCGGCACGAAGCTCGGGTCCCCCACCTTGATCGGGTCCTGTTTGTAGTACGCCAGTTGGTCGTTGGCGTCCTGGGACTCGTCACGCATCCCCGGCAGGTAACCCTGAGAGTCGCGGTACGTCTTGAGGACCTCGGCCGAGTACTCGGTGGTACCCGAGTTCTTCTCCGGGGACTTGGGCATCCTGCGCCCCCTTCCTCTGCTAGCGGACGGTGATGTCGCCCCACCTGTTGCCCTCGTTGACGTCGGTGGTCCGGTAGTTCGCGGTCAGGTCGACCAGGGAGGTGGCGCCGAGATTGAGGACCCTCCCCATCTCGCCGACGATGTTCTGCCACTCCACGTGCTTGGCCTGGTACGCCTGGGCGGTCGTACCCTCGAGTTCGCCCATCACGGAGTTCACCGCCGCGGCGAGGGCCTCGACGATGTTGGCGATCGCCTTGGTCTGCTGGGCCAGGTACTCACTCGCCTCGGCCGAGTTGTCGTAGGTCATCCTGAAGTCGGGCATGAACTGCTCCTTCGTTGTTAGAAGTTGACCTGCTGCCCCAGGGCGGCGGAGGTCTGGACCGCGCCGGACTCGACGGTGGTCATGCCGTGCCTGTTCTGGACCAGCACCTGCTGCATCTCCTTCATGCTGTTCGTCAGCCGGGTGTGCCGCTCCATCCACTGGCTGACGGCCTTGTCGAAGACGGCGCTGGCCTCCCCGGTCCATCCGGCGGTGAGGATGGACTGGGCCTGGCCGACGACCGTGGCGACACTGGTGCAGCCCGTGATGGCGGTGTCGATGGAGCTGTTGGCCACGTCGAACCCGTGGTCGGTGGTGGTGGTTCTGGGCGCGGGCGTGCTCATGGTGTTCGTTCCTTTCCGTTGGGTTGACCGGTACGGCACTCCGGGTCCGCCGCCGCGGGTTCCGGTCCCGACAGGGCGGGCCGGGCGGCCCGTTCCGGGTCGAGGACGGATCCCGTCGGCAGCAGCCGGAGCAGCGCGGACGGCAGCCGTACGACGTCGGCGTCCGTGTAGGACAGCCGGCCGGCCACCGCCGGGGCGGCGAGGGGGTACTTGATGCCGTCGTCGGTGACGAGGTAGCGCGCGGTGCCGGTGGCGGTCGGGGCCGCGAGCACCCCGCTGCCCGGGCGGACCGCGATCAGGTCGGGGGCCGGGCACCCGGCGGCGACGCCCTGCCGGGGCACCGGGTGCAGGCCGGTCGCCTGCGCCGCCGGCACCCGGACGAACTCCTGCCGGGGCGTGGTCCCGGCCGGGGTGACCCTCAGGCAGGGCACGGTTCCGGCGCGCGGCGCGAGGGCCTTCGGCGGCCGGACGGGAAGTCCGTCACCGGTGATCGCGCCGCCCGGTGCCAGGTGCTGGGCGGCCTCGTCCGGCTGGAGCACGATCGCGGACGGCTCCCGGCCCCCGTAGGCGCCGGAGCGGGTGCGCGGGTCGCCGCGCAGCAGCTGGAGTTCGGTGAGGGTCAGCGGCGCCAGGCCCGTCCGGCCGAGCAGGTAGTACTGCTCGGCGGAACCGGGGGTGCGCACGACGGCGTACTGGCCGATACGGCGCTGCGCGCCCCCGAGCACGGGGCCCTTGCCGCCGCGTCCGGGTACCTCGGGCGCGGACAGGTCGGGTCCGGCCGGGACGGCGGCGAGGAAGGCCGCGCCGGCCGTCAGCGGTTCGGTGGTGCCGTAGCCGAGGGACTGCAGGGCGCCGTGCCCGGTGTCCAGGCGCAGCCGCCGGCCGCGCCACAGGAGGTAGGCGGTGCGCTGTCTGCCGTCGGCGGCGGTCACCAGGAGGGCCTCGTCGGCGCCGAGTGCGGCGGCGCCCGGTGCGGCGCCTGCGGCGAGGGTGGTCGCCGGTTCCCGGGTGCCGTCGGCGGCGGCGCGGGTGGTGGCGCACACCTGCCAGGCGGCGTCGCTGAGCTGTCCGGCGGCGGGCAGGGAGTCGGGGGCGCCGGGGATGCCGATGGGGGTGCCGCGCGGCACGTCGGCCAGGGTGGCGCGGGAGACCTGGACGACCTTGCCGTCCTTGCCGGTGATCAGCTTGGCGGAGGCGTAGTTGAGGACGGGACGCAGCACGCCGTCGCCGTAGAGGTAGCGCGCTCCGGTCTCCTTCTCGGTGATCAGCGCGTCGGGGGCGCGCCAGGCGTCGGAGTCCTTGGGGAAGAGCAGCCCGAACACCGTGAAGCCCGCGCACAGCAGCAGGGCGATGAGCGCGCCGGTGACGGCGCCGCGGCGGGTGCGGCTCATCGGGGTGTCGACGGCGTCGGGGTCGGCGGCGAGCATGCCGGAGCTGAGCCGGCCGACGGTGAAGGAGTAGGCCTGGACCTGGTCGCGTCGGGACTGCATGGCGGTCAGCTCCCCGTCTCGCGCAGCGCGTTCAGCACACCGAGGTCGATCAGGACCAGGGGGAGCAGGGCGACGGCCGCGAGGGAGTGGAGGAGGTCGGCGGCCCGGCCCCAGTACGGGATGAACCGGCGGCCGGGCACGTGCCACGCCGCGACCACCAGGGCGGCGCACGCCATGGCACCGGCCGCGAGGGCGGCGCCCCGGGCGGCGGTTCCGGCGTGCCAGACGCCGACGACCGGCAGCAGCAGTGCGCCGTACCAGCCGGGCAGGGCGACCGCGAGGTGCTGGCGGGCGCTGGTCATGCCGCGTCCGTGCAGCACGAGGAGCAGGCTGAGGGTGCCGCCGAGGGCGTACGTCGTCCAGCCGGCGCCCGTGGACAGCGCGGTGAGGCCCAACGCGGTGAGGCACAGCGCGCACACCAGGCCGGCCGCCGCGTACAGGGCGGTCATATAGCGGTCGGCGACGGCGGTGCGGGTCAGTACGGCGCGGGCCGGCAGCGGGTCGATGCCCTCCTGGAGCTGCGCGGCGTTCGTCGGCAGCGGCGGCAGGCCGAGCCCGGCCAGCCGGAAGGACAGGACGGGCACGAAGGTGCCGAGCAGCGCGGTGAGCGCCGCGACGGGACCGGCGATCTCCGCCGGTCCGAGGCCCGAGGTCAGCCCGATGACACCGGCGGCGGCGCCGAGCAGACACACCAGGACCACGGCGCAGAACAGGGCGGCCGACGCGGCGGACGCGGCGACGGCCAGGACCGCGCCGCCCGCCGCCGCGGTCGCCCCGGCGAGCAGCCGCGCGCCGAGCAGCTCGGGACCCTCGGGTCCGGCCGGCACCTGCCAGCCCGCGAGCGCGAAGAACGGCACGGCCAGCACGCCGAGCACGGTCCCGACGACCGCGTCCCCCATGGCGCGCGAGCCGGCGAACGCGCCGAGCAGCAGCAGCACCCCGAGGCCCAGCGCGAGTACGGACTCCAGGGCGGCGGAGTCCAGACCGGCCAGGACGGTGAAGGCGGCGGCGAGCGTGGCGGCGGCGAGGCCGAGCAGCAGGCGGCGGGTGTACTCGGGCCGCCACCGGTCGGCACGCTCGCCCATGCCGGTGGAGACGCCGTCGACGAGGTCGTCGAAGTGGACCGGCGGAAGCTGCTCGCGCCGGGGCCGCAGATAGAGGGTCTCGCCGTCGCGCAGCCCGAGGTCGGCGGGCGTGGCGTCCTCGTCGAGGGCGGGCGAGCCCAGCCGTTGAAGGACCCAGCCGCTGTGTTCGAGGCCGCTCTCGTCGAGGCTCGTGCCCTCGGGTGCGGCGTGGCCCACCAGGGCGGGCAGCAGATCGGCGAGCGGTACGTCGGAGGGGACGGCCAGGTCGAGGACGCGTTCGGGGGCATGCACCACGAGCCGGGTGAGCCCGGCGGCGATGACGCCGGCGTTGCCGCCTGCCGTGCTCGTGCCCACGCTCATACGACCCTCCTCGGACCACCGGTTTCGCCGGTTCGACCTCGACGAGAGCCGAAGCTAGCAACGGCTTTCCGCCGTTCAGGGGGTGCGCGGGGCGTCCGTGCCTCATCGGTCCCTTGTCGGGGCCTGAAAGGGAGTCGGACCGTCCGGACACGGGCCGCAGAGGGGCCCCGTCGTCGGAGACTGCGACGACCCACCCCACCAGAGACGACCCACTCCACCAGAGACGACCCACTCCACCAGAGACAACCCACCCCACCAGAGAGGACCCGCGTGAGTCTCCTACTGTTCCGCCGCCCGCCGCGCCGCCCGGGGCCCGAGGCGCCGGGCGGCCAACTGGAGCTCCAGGAACCGCCCGTCCTCCCGGAGCGGCAGAGCGGGCTGTCCGCCCTGTTCACCTATCTGCCGATGGCCGTCACCTCGCTCGGCATGGTGCTGCTCTTCGCCCGCCCCGGCGGCGCCGGCGGCAGCATGGTCTACACGTACGTCATGGGCGGCATCCTGGTGCTGTCCACCGTGGCGATGCTGGTCGGCCAGCTGGTGCGGGCCGCGAGCGAGCGCAAGCAGCGCATCAGCGGCGACCGCCGCGACTATCTGCGCTATCTGTCGCAGGTCCGGCGGAAGGTCCGGGAGGCCGTCGAGCGCCAGCGTGACGTGCACGCCTGGCGCAACCCCGATCCGGCCGCCCTGTGGTCCGTGGTGCGCACCACCCGCCTGTGGGAACGCCGTGCCGGACACGGCGACTTCGGCGAGGTACGGCTCGCGGTCGGCGAACAGCGGCTCGGCCTGCGCCTGGCGCCCCTGCAGACCAAGCCCGTCGAGGACCTGGAACCGCTCGCCGCACACGCCCTGCGCCGTTTCATCCGCGCCTACACCTCCGTCGCCGACCAGCCCATCGCCCTCCATCTGCGCGGCTACGAGCGGGTGCAGCTGCGCGGCGACCTGGACGCGGCCCGCGCCATGGTCCGGGCCGTGCTCGGCCAGCTCGCCGTCTTCCACGCGCCGGAGGAACTGCGCCTCGCGGTCTGCGCGGACGACGTCTCGCTCGCCCACTGGGAGTGGACCAAGTGGCTGCCGCACGCGCTGCACGCCACCGCCGTGGACGGGGCCGGCCAGCGGCGGCTCGTCGCACGCGGTCCGTCCGAGCTGGAGGAGCTGCTCGGCGAGGACTTCACCGCCCGGCCCCGCTTCGACCCGCAGGCCGCGCCCGCCCTGGAGGAGCCGTTCACCGTGGTCCTCCTCGACGGCGCCGAGACGGCCGTCAACTCCCGGCTGTCCGGAGGCGGTTACCGCAACTGCGTGGTCGTCGACGTCAGTGGCTGCCTGCCCTGGGAGAGCGGCCCGCACATCCTCGGCCTGGACATCGCCCCCGACCTGCTGCGGGTGGTCGGCCAGGACCGCACCGGACGGGAGACCACCGCACCGCTCGGCCGCCCCGACGCGCTCAGCCCGGTCCGCGCCCGCACGCTGGCCCGGCTGCTCGCCCCGTACCGCACGAGCGTGGCCTCGGAGATCACCGAACCGCTCACCACCGACTTCGAGCTGACCACCCTGCTCGGCATCCCCGACCTGCACACCTACGACATCGCCCGGCTCTGGGAGCACCGCGGCCCGGGCGGCGCCGACCACCTCCGGGTGCCGATCGGTATCGCCGCCGACGGCTCGCCCGTGGAACTCGACCTCAAGGAGTCGGCGCAGAGCGGCATGGGCCCGCACGGCATGCTCATCGGCGCGACCGGCTCCGGCAAGAGCGAACTCCTGCGCACCCTCGTCTCCGCCCTCGCGCTCACCCATTCCTCCGAGGTGCTCAACCTGGTCCTGGTGGACTTCAAGGGCGGCGCGACCTTCCTGGGCCTGGAGAGCCTCCCGCACACCTCCGCGGTGATCACCAACCTCGCCGACGAGGCCGCCCTGGTCACCCGGATGCGCGACGCCGTGCACGGCGAACTGGTCCGCCGCCAGGAGCTGTTGCGCGCCGCCGGCAGCTACAGCTCGCTCCTGGAGTACGAGCGCGCGCGGCTGTCCGGCACCCCTCTGGCCCCTCTCCCCTCCCTCCTCGTCGTCGTCGACGAGTTCAGCGAACTGCTCGCCGCGCACCGCGACTTCATCGACCTGTTCGTCATGATCGGCCGCCTGGGCCGCAGCCTGGGAGTGCATCTGCTCCTGGCCTCCCAGCGCCTCGACGAGGGCCGGGTCCACCAGCTCGAGTCCCACCTCTCCTACCGGATCGGCCTGCGCACCTTCTCCGCCATGGAGAGCCGCGGCGTCCTCGGCGTCCCCGACGCCCACCAGCTGCCCTCCGCGCCGGGCAACGGCTACCTCAAGAGCGACCAGGCCACCCTCACCCGCTTCAAGGCCGCCTATGTCTCCGGCCCCCACCGCGCCAGGCGCCACACGGCCCGGACCGCCGCCGGCACCGGGGCCGTGGTCCGCTACGACGCCGGTTACGTCCTGCCCGCCCACCCGGCCCCGGACGTTCCGGAGGCTCCCGACACTCCGGAGGAGTCGGCGGAGAGCCTGCTCCAGGTGGCCGTCGGCCGGCTGCGCGACCTGCCCGGCGCCCGCCCCGCCCACCGCATCTGGCTGCCCCCGCTCGCCACCCCGCCCACCCTCGGCGAACTCCTCGCCGCACAACCGGACCTGCCGGCCTCTCCGCACGACGCCTACCGCGCGGCCCGCCCGGACGGCGGCGGTCTGCGCATCCCCGTCGGCGTCGTCGACCGCCCCTTCGAGCAGCGGCGCGACCCGCTGTTCGCGGACCTGAGCGGCGCGGGCGGCCATGTGGGCGTCGCGGGCGGCCCGCAGAGCGGCAAAAGCACCCTGCTCCGCACGCTCGTCACCGCCCTCGCGGTCACCCACACCCCCCGCGAAGTGCAGTTCTACTGCCTGGACTTCGGCGGCGGCAGCCTCACCGCACTGACCGGACTGCCCCACGTGGGCTCCGTCACCGGCCGCGTGGACATCGAACGCATCAACCGCACGGTGGGCGAGTTCACGTCCCTCCTCGCCCGCAGGGAGACGGAGTTCGCCGCATCCGGCATCGACTCGATGCCGACCTACCGCCGCAGACGTGCCGCCGGCGACTTCCCCGACGACCCCTACGGCGATGTCTTCCTGGTCATCGACGGCTGGTCGATCCTCCGCCAGGACTTCTACGACCTCAGCCAGACGATCATCCAACTCGCCGCCCGGGGCCTGAACTACGGCATCCACCTGATGGTCGCCTCGCCGCGCTGGGCGGACATCCAGTCCGCGCTGCGCGACCAGATCGCCAGCCGGTTCGAGCTGCGGCTCGGCGATCCGGTCGACTCGATCATCGGTATGCGCAAGGCCCAGGAGGTGCCGAGGATCGCGGGCCGCGGCCTGACCGAGGACAACCACCACTTCCTCACCGCGCTGCCCCGCGTCGACGGCGGCGGCGCCCCCGCCGACCTCACCGAGGGCACCCGGTCGCTGGTCGCCGAGGTCCGCGAGGCCTGGGACGGCCCGTCCGCCCCGCCGGTACGCATGCTCCCCGCGACCCTCGCGGTGAGCGCCCTGCCGCCGGCCGAGGGAATCCGCGTCCCCCTCGGCATCGAGGAGAACGAACTCGCCCCGTTCTGGCACGACTTCGACACCCATCCCCACCTGATCGTGATCGGGGACACCGAGAGCGGCAAGACGAACCTGCTGCGCCACATCGCCCGCACGATCTCCCGCCGACACAACAGTGACGAGGCGCTGTTCGCCATGGTCGACGTGCGCCGCCAGCTCTACGACGCGGTACCGCCCGAGCAGCGGCTCGGCTACGCCGTGTCCCTCGACGCGGTCCGCGAGATGATGGCGGCAGCCGCCGGCGCGATCGCCCCCCGCGTCCCCGGCCCGGACGTCACCCCCGAGCGGATGCGCGAGCGCGACTGGTGGGAGGGCCCCCGGCTGTTCCTCGTCATCGACGACTACGAACTCGTCAGCGGCAACCCCTACGGCCCCACCCCCTTCGACCCACTCCTCGAACACCTCGGCCAGGGCGCCGAGATGGGCCTCCACCTCATCGTCGCCCGAGCGGCGGGCGGCGCCGGCCGAGCCCTGTCCGAACCCCTCCTGCGCCGCCTCACCGAGGCCAACACCCCGAGCGTCGTCCTGTCCTGCCCACCCTCGGAAGGCGTCCTCTTCGGCGACGTGAAGCCCAGCGAGTTCCCCCCGGGCCGAGGCCTGTGGATCTCCCGCCGCCGCACCACCCAGGTACAGACGGCGCTGTCGGAGGACTGAGCTGGGGAGAACGGGAGCCGGGCGCTATGTGCGGTTGCCCGGCTGCCAGTCGCGGGCCCGGCCGCGGGGGACGATCGTGGCCAGGGCGGCGGCCAGCAGTGCCGTGAGGCCCGCGAGGGCCGCGACGGCCCAGGCGGGGCCGGGGGACAGGGACGCCGGGCGGGACGGTACCCGGTACGGGGTGGTCGCACGGGCGGCCGGGACCGCCGCCGGGACCGGCACGCCGGAGAGCGCAGCCGCCGGGTCGGTCAGGCCGTAGCCGGCCAGGGGGTCGGGCACCGCCCCCGCGGGGTGTGCCGCGGTGGCCCGGAGCCGGTCGGCGACCGCGGTCGCGGTCAGATCCGGGTCATGGGCGCGGACCAGCGCCGCCGCGCCCGCCACGAACGCCGCCGCCACGGTGTCGCCGTCCCCGGTGAAGTGCCCGCCCCCGGGGCCCACGCTCATCACCCGGTCCCCGGGCGCCACCAGATCCGGCGGCGCCGCGAGCGCCTTGCGGCCGGAAGGGTACGGGGCCCCGTCCACCCCGACCGACCCCACCGAGACCACCCCGGGCAGCGCCCCCGGATAGGCGGGCGCGCTGTACTGCCGCCCGCCGGACACCGGCGCGACCACGACCACGTCCCGCCGCACGGCACCCGCCACGGCTGCCTTCATCCGCGCGCTCGGCTTCCCGTACGCCACCGACACCAGCACCACCTCACAGCCGTGCCGTACGGCCTTGTCGATGCCGTCGGCCACGGCGTCCGCGTCGGTGACGCCCCCGGCCGTCGTGACCCGCACCCCGAACACCCGGGCCTGCGGGGCGACGCCGACGAACCCGACCCCGTCCCGCCGCGCCCCGGCGACGAGCCCCGCGGCGAACGTCCCGTGCCCCACGCAGTCCTTCGCCCCGTCCCCCGACACCCGCCCCTTCAGCGCCGCCGCCCCGGTGTCCACGCCGGTGTCCACGACCCCCACGGTCACCCCGCCGCCCAGTCCCAGCCGCTGCGCCTCGCGCACCCCGAGCAGCTGCTGCGCCCACGGCGTCCGCCGCACCTCCTGGCGCCCGGCGGGGGTGCACCCGTCCGCCGTGTCCACCTGCTCGGGTATCCGCGGCAGCACCGGCGTGTCGGAGGCGGCGGCCACCGGGGACCCAGCCACCACCCCCACCGCCACGAGCACCGCCGTACACCCGGACACCATCGCGAAGCCCCGCCTCCATGCAGCCCTCACGCCCACACCCTTCTCTCCGACCCGTCTTGGTCCGCAGCCCTGTTCCGATGCGGCGGGCGGGGCGAAAGTTCGGCGCGGGCGCGCGGGCGGTGCGCTTCGGGAACACTCCCGGGCACTTTCGGGCACTCTCGGGACAGGCCAGGTCACTCTCAGGACATCCGTCGGTCATGATCCCGGCGCATGGTGAACCCATGCGTTTACCCCACACCATCGGCCGCTACCGGGTGGAGAAGCCGCTCGGCTCCGGCGCCTTCGGCGTCGTCTGGCTGGCCCACGACGACTCGCTCGACGCGCGCGTCGCGATCAAGGTCATGGCCGACAACTGGGCCCAGCGGCTCGACCTGCGGGAACGCTTCCTGTCGGAGGCCCGGATGCTGCGGCAGGCCGCCTCACCGCGCGTCGTACAGGTCCACGACATCGGTGAACTCCCCGACGAACGCCCGTACTTCGTCATGGAGTACGCCGACGGCGGCACCCTGGAGGACAGGCTGGCCGACGGTCCGCTCCCGGTGCCCGAGGCGCTGCGGCTCGCGGCGGAGGCGGCCCGCGCGGTGGCGGTGCTGCACGGGGCGGGCATCCTGCACCGCGACATCAAGCCGTCCAACCTGCTGCTGCGCTCGGACCCCGGCGCCCGCGACCCCCGCGAGCACCGTGTCCTCATCGCCGACCTGGGGCTCGCCAAGACCCTCGCCCACGCGTCCGGCCTCACCATGACTGCGGGTTCGGCCGGCTACATGTCCCCCGAACAGTCCGACCCCGGCCCCGACGGCATCGACGAGCGGGCCGACGTCTACGGCCTGGGCGCCCTCACCTACCACCTCGTCACCGGCGAGATCCCCGCCGCCCCCGGCAGGACCACCCCGCCCACCGCGTTACGCCCCGACCTCCCGCCCCGCGTCGCCGCCGCGATCACACGCGCCCTCCACCCCGACCGCACCCACCGCTGGCCCACGGCCCTCACCTTCGCCGAGGAACTGACGACCCTGTCCGACCCCACCACCAGCCCCGTCCCCGCCGCCGAATCCGCCGCCCCGGCCGGTGCCGGTACCGCCGCCGGCGGATCGGCCGCCCTCGTCAGTGCAGGTACCGCCACTGCCCGCCCCGCCCGCGTAGCTCCCCCAAGCACACCCCTCACCCCCACACACCCCCGCCGCGGACGGCGTCTCCTCGCCGCCGGTGCCGTCGTCGCCGCCGTCCTCGCGTCGGCCGCCGGCTGGCTGGCGCTCGACACCGCCGGGGACTCGTCGACGGCCATGCCGGAGACGGGATTCAACGCGGCCGCGTCCGGCACCGCGCTCCCCGCCCCCTACACCAGCCCCAGTCCCAGCCCCACGACCTCGGCCTCCCCCCTGCGGAGCTCCTCCGGCTCCGACCGCGCGGTGCCGCCGGTCGCCGCGACCACGAAGAGCACCAAGCCGACCGCCACGGATCGGACCTCCGTGGAGCACACCGCCTCCGCCGAGGCCTCGGTCTCCGCCCCGGCCGAGTGGACGACCGTATGCGTCCAGCCCGACGAGAAGATCAAGGCCGGCGAGTCCTGGCGCACCAACCGCACGAGGATGGCGATGGAGACGGGCGGCAACCTGGTGATCTACGACGAGAACGGCAAGGCCCGCTGGTCCTCCGGCACCACCGGCAGCGACAACGGCGCCTACCTGCAAGGAGACGGCAACCTGGTCGTCTACAGCCCCGACGGGAAGCCGCTGTGGAACACCGGTACCCAGGGAAACCCGGGCGCGATCCTCTGCCTCGGCGCGGACGGCAACGTCAACCTCATCTACCAGGACCAGGCCATCTGGTCCGCCAACACCGGCCACTGACCAGGCACCCGGTCGGCCCGCCACGCGGCCAGCACGGCAGCACGCGCCTCCTCGACCGACTCCTCGGTCTCCGGCGTCGTACCGGAGTTGTCCATCCGCTCGCCCACGCCCTGCTCCCTTCTCATCGACCCGTCACGATCACCCCGGGCGGCCGGTCCACAGGCCCCCCGAACCGGCTGACCCCGCCCGGCGGCAGCCTCTGCAACTCGGCCACCGTGCTCTCGTCCAGCCATGAGCCCCTACCCGCCCCGGCGTCCCACACCGGCTCCTGCGGGAACATCTCCCGCATCAGCACAAACGGCTCACACCCCCCGTCCACCCGCAGCACCTTGAACCGCGTACCGGGCAGGAACACCACCCGGTCCGGCCGGTACGGGTCGACGGGCCCCGTACGACGCCCGGTCAGCGACCACACCAGAAACCCCGGCCGGTCCGTATGCGCATGCGCAGCCTGAGCCGCAGCCGCAGCCGGAACGGCCGAGGCAGCCCAGAACCCCCGCTCGGTGACGACCCGCCGCCCCCGGTACCAGTCCACCGCCGTACCCGCGTCGCCCCGCACCGCCACCGGCCCCCGATACGACCGCAGCCGGCGCAGACCCGACGCCACGCACCGGGCGAGCGGCAGATGCTCGCCCACCGTCCCCCGGGGCAGCGTCTCGTCGAGCCACGCCCACTCCCCGGTGAGATAGAGGTGGACCGCCGCGAGGTCGGCGAGCACACTCACCCGGTCGGCCCGCGGCCCGCCGTCCCGCAGCCGCCGTATCTCCGGCATCATCCGGTTCACCACGGACGTCGCGTGCCGGAACCGCTCGCCGTACACCGCCCGCACCCGCAGCCGGTCGCGGGCGATGCCGATCCCGCCCGTCGGCACGATCCGCGCGGCGGCCTCCGGTACCGGCTGCGCCAGCTCGGTCATGGTCATACGGCGACCCTAGGAACGCCCGGCACCCGACGGGGCTCCCGCTCACCGACCGGGCACGGAAAGGAAGTTGGGAAGTCCCCTTCGTACAATTGACGTGCGTCCCCGCCACCCTCGTAGGGAGTTCATCCGTGCCGCTCGCCCCCGACACCGAACCCCTCGCCGTACGCGCCGCGGCCGGTGACCGGGCCGCCCTCGACGCCCTCCTCCAGGCCATCCGCCCGGAGGTGCTGCGCCGCTGCGGCCGGTTCCTGCCCTGCCGCGAGGACGCCGAGGAGGCCGCGCAGGACGTCCTGCTCCAGGTGGCCCGCAAGATCGGCACCTTCGAGGGCCGCAGCCGCTTCAGCACCTGGCTGCACACCGTGGTCGCCAACTGTGCCCGGCAGAAGTACCGCGAGCTGAAGCGCCGGTCCGCCGAGCAGCCGCTCCCGGCCGAGCAGACCCTCCGGCCCGACCCGCGCACCACCAGCGTGATCGCGGGCTCCCGGATCGACCTCCTGGACGCGCTCGAACGCCTGGAGCGCGACCACCCCGCGCTCACCGTCACCCTGGTGTACCGGGACATCTGCCAGATGGAGTACGCCGAGATAGCGGAGCGCACCGGCCTGCCCCTGGGCACCGTCAAGTCCCGCCTGCACACGGCCCGCCAGTACGTACGCCAGTGGCTGACGCCCACACCCTGACCACGGCCACACCAGGATGGCAGGGAAGAGACAGGGAAGAGGAAGATGACCACGCAGATCGACCACGAACTCATCGAGGCCGCGGCCCACGTCGCGCGCACTCGCTGCCGGGGCGACAACCACACCATGGCGGCCGCCGCCCGCGCCCAGGACGGCCGGATCATCACCGCCGTGAACGCCTACCACTTCACCGGAGGCCCCTGCGCCGAGCTGGTCCTCATCGGTGCGGCAGCCGCCCAGGGCGCCTACGAGCTGGACACGATCGTCGCCGTGGGCGACCGCGACCGGGGTGTTGTTCCCCCGTGCGGCCGGTGCCGCCAGGTCCTCCTCGACTACTTCCCGGACCTGAAGGTCATCATCGGCTCGGACGACGGCATCCGAGCCCTCCCCATCACCGACCTGCTACCCGCAAGCTACGTCTGGGCCGACCACCAGCTCGACGCCGAGAACTAGGACCTGCTCCTAGAACGTGCCGAGCTTCACGATCGACAGCAGTGCGATCAGCTGGATCGCCGACGCGCCCAGGGCCTTCGGCCAGGGCAGGTCGTGCGACTTGCCGACCATGAGCGTCAGCAGCGCGCCGGCCGCGACCCAGGTCGCCCACCCCAGCAGCTGCACGAACGACGCGTCGCCGCCGAAGAACATCGCCACGACCAGACGCGGCGCGTCGGTGAGCGACATGATCAGCATCGACAGCCCGACCGTCGGCTGCCAGGCGCCGTTCCCGCCGAGCTGGCGGGCCAGCGTGTGCGTGACCACACCCAGGATGAAGGAGCTGATCACCATCGCGACGGCCGTCGTCAGGACGATCGGGATCGCGTTGGACAGCGTCGCGTTTATCGTGTCCTGGCGGGTGTCGTCGAAGCCGAAGACCGCGAGCAGGCCGTAGAGGAAGGTGACGACGAGGGCGGGGCCCCACATCGTGTAGTCCCGCATCCGCAGGAAGGTCTGGTTGGGGGAGAGCACGATGCCCCGCAGCAGGTCCTTCCAGTGCAGCCGCGGCCCGATCGGCCCCGAGGGCGCCGCCGCACCGGCGTGGTACGTCCCGCCCTGGCTGTACTGCTGGTGGTCGTCGACCGAGAACGCCTGGGTGTGCCCGGGCTGGTTCGCCGCATACGGGTCGTGCGGGGCGCCGCCGCCGAAGTACTCCGGCTCGTCGCTCCCGCCGCCGTTGCCGCTCTGCGGCCACTGCCCGCTCCCGCCGCCGCCACCGCCGTACGGCGGCTGCTGCCCGCCGCGGAACTGCGGCGGGTATGGCGCTTGCGCGGGCGGGTAGCCGTACGAAGGCCCCGAGGGTCCCTGTTGCCCCTGCGGCACCTGCTGCGGTCGCGCTTGGGGGGCGCGGCCTTCACGGCCGCCACGTCCGATCCTGAATCCAGCCACGTCGTCGAACGTACCTGGTCCCGCTGACACGCGCGTCGGAGCCGGGGGGACCGTACCGCCTTTGCTGCTGAGCTGTGACATCCGTTGCGGAGACCTTGGTGCAGGTGCGGCTGCCCCGGATTCGGTGTTTCGAGGCATTGTCCGCCATGAGCTGACACTGCATCATCGCCACCGTTCCTTCACGAATCCGCCATCGGGGCTCCATATCCCGACTTGCCTGTGAGGTTCCGCTGAAACTCTCCGTGCCCTTGACGCGCAGAACCGCCGTACTCGCCTCCGCCGTGGTCATCGGTCTTTCCGGTACCGCCGTCGCGGCATCGCCCCAGGCCGCGGTGTTGGCGGCCAGCACCAAGGTCCAGGCCTGCGTCCACAAGACGCGGCTGACGGTACGGATCATCGACCCCGCCCGTCACCAGTCGTGCACCAGGGCCGAACGCGGCGTCTCCTGGAACGTCACCGGGCCGAAGGGCGCCACCGGCAAGACGGGCGCCAAGGGGGCCACCGGGGCCAAGGGCGCCACGGGAGCCAAGGGCGCCACGGGAGCCAAGGGCGCCACGGGCGCGACCGGCGCGCAGGGGGCGCAGGGCGTGAAGGGCGACACGGGGGCCACCGGCCCGGTCGGCGCCCTCGGCGCCCTCGGCCCCATCGGTCCTGACGGAGCCATCGGCCCCATCGGCCCCATCGGTCCGGACGGTGCGACGGGGCCCACCGGCCCGGCCGGGCCCACCGGGGCTACGGGCGAGAAGGGGGACAAGGGGGACAGGGGAGACACCGGAGACACGGGAGACGTGGGCGCGACCGGCGACACGGGGCCCACCGGCGCCACCGGACCTACTGGCGCCACCGGGCCCGCAGGGCCGAAGGGGGACAAGGGCGACCCCGGGCCGGACTCGCGGTTCGGGACCGGGACCACGTCGGCGGCGTCGGGCCGGGGGGTGGCCTGCACGCTGGGTGCGGTGTGGCTGGCGGCCGGGAGCCGGGCGGGCGGGGTTCCGGCCAGCGGGCAGCTGCTGAACATCAGCCAGAACCAGGCGCTGTTCTCGCTGCTCGGCACCATGTACGGCGGCAACGGAAGGACGACGTTCCAGCTGCCCGACCTGCGGAGCGCCGCGCCCAACGGCCTGACCTACGTGATCTGCACTGCCGGGGCCCTTCCCTCGGTGGGCTAGCTCCGTATGTGCCGTCGCCCCCGCGTGCTCCGTTGACCTGGAACCAGCCCCAGTCATCGGCGTAGGCGTGGACCAGATGCAGTCCGCGTCCCGTTTCCTCCGAGGCGGGAGGTGGCACGGGGGCGGCGGTCGGCGGCGTGGGGTCGGTGTCCCAGGCCCCCAGCCGAAAGGCAGCTCCGGAATGCCTGACCTTCAGGCTCGCTGCCACCGTCCTCCAACTCGCCGCCCTCATACGGCACCTCGCCGGCTAACCCGCCAGTACGTCGCCGAAGTAGGACAGGCCCGCCGGGCCGCCCAGGGTGGGGCCGGTGAACGTCTTCGAACCGCCCGCCGCGATGCCGGAGGCGTTCGACTTGAACAGCCAGACCGCGCCGGCGCCGCTCTTCACGCCGTACGCGCTCGCGACCAGCTCCGCGCGGCCGTCGCCGTTGGCGTCGGTGAGACGGACGGCCGAGCCGAAGAAGTCCTTCGACCGCGCGGTGCCGGCGACGGCCGTGGTGTCCGGGGAGAAGAGCTTCGCGCCGCTGCCCTTCAGGCCGGAGGCCGAGCCGCGCAGGACGGTCACCGCGCCCGCCTGCTTCTTCGCGCCGAGGGTCTCGGTGGACGCGCCGACGGCGATGTCCGCGTAGCCGTCGCCGTTGGTGTCGCCGGCCGACAGGCTCCAGCCGAAGCGGTCACCCTTCTCGCCCTTGTCGGGAACGCCCGCGGTGTCCTGGGTGATGCGGACCGGCGCACGGGAGCTGAGGCCGCCGGCCGCGCCGTAGGTCACCGTGACCGCGCCGCCGAGGCCGCCGTTCGGCTCGGTGGCGTCCTTCTCCATGAAGTTGCCGGTGACGATGTCGCCGTACCCGTCCTTGTTCACGTCGGCGATGACCCCGTCGTAGCCGCCGGCGAGCTTCTTGCCCACCTTGAGGGTGCGGGTGGCGTCGCCGGTGTAGAGGACGCTGCGGGTGCGGTAGTCGCCGGAGGCGGTCTCCTCCTGTCCCATGACCACCAGATCGGTCCGGCCGTCGCCGTTGACCTTGCCCGCGATCAGCTTGTCCGGGTAGATCGTGGTCTGGGCGGTGGTGTCGACGCCGACGAGGGAGGCCGCCTTTCCGGTACGGGAGACCGGGCCCCGGAAGATGTTCAGCGACGGCGTGGAGTTGTTGCCGGCGGCCAGGTCGGTGTGGCCGTCGCCGTCGAAGTCGCCGGTCGCCAGCGACCAGCCCAGCTCGTTGCGGTACCGGGGCAGCGGTGAGGAGATGTCGGTGCCGGACTTGATGCCGGTGGCACCGCCCCACAGCACGGTCAGGACGCCGGAGGAGTCGGTCGAGCCGATCTGCTCGCCGTGCACGCCCACGATCAGGTCGGTGTAGCCGTCGCCGTCCAGGTCACCGCTGGTCAGCCGGTCGCCGAAGTAGTCGTACGACTCCGGGGTACCGGGGACGCCCGCCGTCGCCTGGCTGATGATCTGCCGCTTGGCCGTGTTCAGGCCGCTCTTGCTGCCGTAGACGACGGCGACGTATCCGGCGCCGCTCTTGCCGGAGACCTTGGCGATGGGGGCGGCGATCGCGAGATCGCGGTAGCCGTCGCCGTTGAAGTCGCCGGCCAGCCGCGAGGGCGCGGCGGTGGCGACGGTGGCGGGCAGGGCGGTGAGCAGACCGGTGGTCAGGCCGGTCGTGAGGGTCGCTGCCAGCAGCAGGGTGCGCTTGCGCATGAAAGTCCTTAGGAAGGAGGGGCGGGTCAGCCGTTGAGGACCGAGCCGTAGCCCGGGGTGCCTGCTGTGGAGATGCCGGTGGTGGAGGGGCCGAAGGCGATGGCGCCGGTGCCGGTGGGGCCCGTGGCCGAGCCGCGCAGGGACCAGACGGTTCCGTCGCCGGAGTTCTCGCCGGGGCCGCCGACGGTGAGTTCGGCGCGCTTGTCGCCGGAGTGGTCGGCGAGCACGACCCGGGCGCCGAACTGGTCCTTCTTCTCGGAGCGGTCGGGCACGCCCGCGGTGTCCTGGTGGACGAACGTGGCGCCTGAGGTCTTCAGACCGGACTTCGAGCCGTACAGGACGGTCACCGCACCGGCGCCGTAGTTCTCGCCCGCCGCGCCGACGGCCAGGTCGGCGTACCCGTCGCCGTTGACGTCGCCGAGGAAGACGGCGCTGCCGAAGCGGTCGCCGGTCTCGGAGGTGTTGGGCACGCCGGGCGTGTCCTGGGTGAGGACGAGCGGGGCGCGGCTGGTGCTGCGGCCGTCCGGACCGCCGTAGACGACCGTGACCCGGCCGCCCTTGGCGCCGGCCGGATCGGCGGAGGTCTCGCGGTCGTTGCCGATCGCGATGTCCGCGTAGCCGTCCTTGTCGATGTCGCCGATCGCGGAGGCGTAGCCGGCCGGCAGGGCCTGGAGCCAGTCGGTGTAGTTGCCGATCGTGGTGTCGCTCACCAGGTCGGTGACCGCGGTGTGGGCGGCGCCTGTCGTACGCCCGTGCACCACCAGGGCGGTGGTGCCGGAGCCGGTGACGGGGCCGGCCGTCAGGGCGGTGACGCCGTACGACGACGAGTACCGCGACGGGAAGCCGGAGCCCGAACCGCTCCTCAGAGCACCGGACTTGGCGATCGGGCCCTCGACGAAGGCGAGGCCGAGCCTGCCGTTGGAGCCGACCGCGACATCGAGGTCGCCGTCCCGGTCGAGGTCGCCCACGGCGAGCGCCTGTCCGTAGCGGTCGACTTCCGTGTTGAAGAGGTCGGGCAGCGTACGGGCCCCGGAGAGGCCGGACTTGGTGCCCCAGACGATGACGACCGTGCCGCCGTCGGTGTCGCCGTCGGCATCCTCGCCGGGCGCACCGACCAACAGGTCCGCGTAGCCGTCCTTGTTGAGGTCGGCGGAGGCGACGGCGGTGCCGAACGCGTCGCCGGTCTCGGCGGTGCCGGGGACGCCGGCCGTGTTCTGGGTGAGGAGGGTGCGGGTGGCCGTCCTGAGGCCGCTCTTGCCGCCGTAGACGACCGAGACCGCGCCCGCCCTGGCCTTGCCGGCGACCGTGGCGGCGGGTGCGCCGATCGCCAGGTCGACGCGTCCGTCGCCGTTGAAGTCGTAGGGCGCGGCGGGCGTCCGGGCGGCGTGGGCGGCCGGGGCGGACAGGCCGACGGCCGCCATGAGGAGGGCGGCGGTTGTGGTGGTGGCGCGCAGGCGCATGAACTTCCCCCGTGATGCGCTGAGTTGACGGTCGGTCATAAAGAGGTGAGCTACTGGCCGATGGTCCAGCCGAGGCCGCCGCTGCCCTTGAGGGCCAGGTTGGCGGCCGTGATCAGCTTGGCGCCGGTGGCGTTCAGGCCGGACGTGGCGCCCTTGATGACGGTGACGGCGCCCCGCTGGTCGTCCTCGTCGCCGCTGCCCACGACCAGGTCGGCCCGGCCGTTGCGGTTGAGGTCGACGAGGCGGACCGACTGGCCGAAGCCGTCCCAGTTCTCGACGGTGCCGGGGATGCCCGCGGTGTTCTGCGTGAACGTCTTGGAGCCCTTGCCGGTGAGGCCCTTCGCGGAGCCGTACAGGATGGTCACCGCGCCGGCGTACTTCTTGCTGCCGACGGCCTCGCCGGGGGCGCCCACCGCCACGTCGGCGTAGCCGTCGCCGTTGACGTCGCCGGTGCTGAGCGCGGCGCCGAACCTGTCGTCGGCCTCGCCCGTGTCGGGCACGCCGGCCGTGTCCTGGTTGATGACGGTGGGCTTCTGCGCGGGGTCGGGGCCGGTCGGGCCGCCGTACCAGACGTAGATCTGGCCGCCCTTGTGGCCCGCGGGCTTGCCGCTGTACGGGTCCGCGTAGTCGCCGAGGACGAGGTCGCCGTAGCGGTCGCCGTTGACGTCGGCGACCGAGGCGGTGAGGCCGTCGGCCTTGGGCAGCAGCTGGCGGACGTACTTGGTGCCGGTCCAGGTGAAGTAGCTGATGTCGCCGCCCGCGTCGCCGTCGACGGCGAACGGGTAGATGCGTTCGGCCGCGCCGTCGCGGTTGAGGTCGCCCGCGGCGACCTCGTAGGTGGAGCCGAGTTCGCTGACGGTGGTGTGGCTCGCCGGGCGCGTGCGGGTGAAGGGGCCCTTGTAGAGGCGGGTGCTCGCCTGGCCGGTGACGGTGACGTCCGGCTTGCCGTCGCCGTCGAAGTCGGCGACCGAGACGCCGGAGGAGAAGCCGCCCCACTCGGAGAGGGTGGACGGCTGCGGCAGGACCGTACCGCCGGACAGGCCGCGCTTGCCGCCCCACAGGACGGTCGCCCGGCCGACGCCGTCCCGGCTGCCGATGCTCTCGTACTGGGCGCCCACGACCAGGTCGGCGTAGCCGTCGCGGTCCAGGTCGCCGGAGGCGAGGCTGATGCCGAAGCGGTCGTCCCCCTCCGCGGTGTCCGGGACGCCGGGCGAGTTCTGGGTGATCACGGTCCGCTTGGCGGCCGAGACCCCGGAGGCGGAGCCGTAGAGGACCACGACGGCACCGGCCCCGCTCACGGAGCCGACCTGGGCGAAGGGCGCGGCGACGGCGACGTCCCGGTAGCCGTCGCCGTTGAAGTCGTCCGCGTACTTGGCGGGCGCGGCGGAGGCGACGGTGGTGGGCAGGGCGGTGAGCAGGCCGGTGGTGAGGCTCGCGGCGAGCAGGAGGGTGCGCTTGCGCATCGGTCGTCGGACTCCTGAAGAGGGCGGCGCGGACAGCGGGTTGCGTGCCGGACGGTGATCAGGAGACCGGTGTGGATCTGTAAGGGTTGTACGGGAGTTCGGTGAATCTTTGGGAATGACTGTGCCCCCTGGTCCGGGCCGGACCAGGGGGCACAGGAAGACGTCTCCGGCTACTTCACCGGCTCGGGCTCCGGCTCGCTCTCCGCCGCTTCCGACTCCTGCGGATCCACCGGCGTCCTGACCGACTCAAGGAGCAGCTGGGCGACGTCCACGACGGTGATGGACTCCTTGGCCTTGCCCTCGTTCTTCCTGCCGTTCACGGAGTCCGTGAGCATGACGAGGCAGAAGGGGCAGGCCGTCGACACGATGTCGGGGTTGAGCGAGAGGGCTTCGTCGACACGCTCGTTGTTGATGCGCTTGCCGATCCGCTCCTCCATCCACATCCGCGCGCCGCCGGCGCCGCAGCAGAAGCCGCGTTCCTTGTGGCGGTGCATCTCCTGCTGGCGCAGGCCCGGGACGGCGGTCATGATCTCGCGCGGGGGCGTGTAGATCTTGTTGTGACGGCCCAGGTAGCAGGGGTCGTGGTACGTGATGATGCCCTCGACGGGCGTGACGGGGATCAGCTTGCCCTCGTCCACCAGGTGCTGGAGCAGCTGGGTGTGGTGGATGACCTCGTAGTCGCCACCGAGCTGCGGGTACTCGTTGCCGATGGTGTTGAGGCAGTGCGGGCAGGTGGCGACGATCTTCTTGGCCGACTTGGGCTTCTTCGTCCCGGGGTCGTCATCGTCCTCGCCGAAGGCCATGTTCAGCGCGGCGACGTTCTCCATGCCGAGCTCCTGGAACAGCGGCTCGTTGCCCAGGCGCCGCGCCGAGTCGCCGGTGCACTTCTCGTCGCCGCCCATGATCGCGAACTTGACGCCCGCGATGTGGAGCAGCTCGGCGAAGGCCTTGGTGGTCTTCTTCGCGCGGTCCTCCAGGGCGCCCGCGCAGCCGACCCAGTACAGGTACTCGACCTCGGAGAGGTCCTCGATGTCCCGGCCGACGACCGGGATCTCGAAGTCGACTTCCTTCGTCCACTCCAGGCGCTGCTTCTTGGCCAGGCCCCAGGGGTTGCCCTTCTTCTCCAGGTTCTTGAGCATCGTGCCCGCCTCGGAGGGGAAGCTGGACTCGATCATGACCTGGTAGCGGCGCATGTCGACGATGTGGTCGACGTGCTCGATGTCCACCGGGCACTGCTCGACGCAGGCGCCGCAGGTGGTGCAGGACCACAGGACGTCGGGGTCGATGACGCCGTTCTCCTCGGCGGTGCCGATGAGGGGGCGCTCGGCCTCCGCCAGTGCCGCCGCCGGCACACCGGCCAGCTGCTCCTCGGACGCCTTCTCCTCGCCCTCCACGGTCTTGCCGCCGCCGGCCAGCAGGTACGGCGCCTTGGCGTGCGCGTGGTCCCGCAGGGACATGATCAGCAGCTTGGGGGAGAGGGGCTTGCCGGTGTTCCAGGCCGGGCACTGCGACTGGCAGCGGCCGCACTCGGTGCAGGTGGAGAAGTCCAGCAGGCCCTTCCAGGAGAACTGCTCGACCTGGGAGACGCCGAAGACGTCGTCGTCACCGGGGTCGGTGAAGTCGATCGGCTTGCCGCCGGAGGTCATGGGCTGGAGCGCGCCGAGGGCGGTCGCGCCCTCCGCGTTCCGCTTGAACCAGATGTTCGGGAACGCCAGGAAGCGGTGCCAGGCCACACCCATGTTGGTGTTGAGCGAGACCACGATCATCCAGACGAACGAGGTCCCGATCTTGATCATGGCGACCAGGTAGACCAGGTTCTGCAGGGTGGGGACGCTCAGCCCCTTGAACGCCAGGACCAGCGGGTACGAGGCGAAGTACCCCGCCTCGTAGTGCCCGACGTGGTGCAGGGCGCCCTCGAGGCCGCGCAGTGTGTAGATCGCGAGGCCGATGGTGAGGATGACGTACTCGACGAAGTAGGCCTGGCCCGACTTGGAGCCCGCGAAGCGGGACTTGCGCCCCGCGCGCGAGGGCAGGCTCAGCAGCCGGATCACCATCAGGACGGCGATGCCCAGGATCGTCATCACGCCGATGAACTCGATGTAGAGCTCGAAGGGCAGGAAGTCGCCGATGATCGGCAGCGTCCAGTCGGCCTGGAAGAGCTGGCCGAAGGCCTGCGCCAGGGTGGGCGGCAGGGTGAGGAAGCCGATGGCGACGAACCAGTGGGCGAAGCCCACGATGCCCCAGCGGTTCATCCGCGTGTGGCCGAGGAACTCCCGCACCAGGGTCACGCTGCGCGCGTAGGGGTTGTCTGTCCGGGAGCCGGCAGGGACCGGCTGGCCCAGCTTGAAATACCGGACGAACTGACCGATGGCGCGTGCGAGCAGCGCGACGCCGATCACGGTCAGAACCAGCGACACGATGATCGCGGCGAGTTGCATGATGGGGGCTCCTCGGGCCGATCCCTGTACATTACTAAGCGGTAACTTATGCGTCTGTCTGAGACTACCCCTATCTTGCGCCGCACTGTAGCTGGCCGCGGGGTGATCTGAATCGCTCAGGGTTGCCTCAGAGTCTGACCGTGTTATTCGTACCAAATTGGTACATTTATGACTAACTTATATCCGTGCTCTACGGGATCGCCGCCGCTGCCTCCGCCCTGCTCCTCGCCGCCCTCCTCGCCGCGCTGCTGCGCCTGCCCGCCCTGCGCCTGGGGGTCGTCGAGCGGCGGCGGCAGCGGCGCGTACCGCTGTCCGGAGGCGTGGCCGTCGTCCTGGCCACCTGTGGCGTCGCCGGCGTCGGCGACTGGCTGGGCGCCGCCCCGCTCGGCGACGAGATCGGCGCGCTGCTCGCCGTCGCCGTCGCCGTCGCCGCGCTCGGGCTGATCGCGGACGTCTGCCGGTTCAAGGCGCGGCTCCTGGTGGTCGGTACGGCGGTGGCGGCGGCCTTCGTCGTGCCGTACGGCGAGACCGGCGTGGTCGGCGGGGCGGCCGCCGTCGGCTGGATCGTCTTCGTGGCGCTCGCCTTCCGGTCCCTGGACCACGCGGACGGGGTGGCCGGGACGGTCGGGGTGGTCACGGCGTTCGGGGTGGCGGCCTGCGCGGCGGCCGAGCTGCTGGACGGCTCCGCGGTGCTGCTGAGCGTCCTGGCCGCCGCGCTGACCGGGTTCCTGATGCACAACTGGCCTCCCGCGCGCGTGGCGCTCGGCACCTGCGGATCCCTCTTCACGGGCTTCCTGCTGGCCGTCACGGCGGTCACCACGCGCGCGGGGCACGATCCCGCCGTCGGGACGGGGGTCCTGTTCGCGCTCACCGCGGTGGCGGTCGTCGACCCGCTGCTCGTCGCCCTGTCCCGCCGCGCGGCCGGCCGCTCCCTCCTGCGCGCCGCCCCGGACCACCTGGCCCACCGCCTGCGCCGCCTCGGCCTGACCGCTCGGGGCACGGCACTTCTGCTGGGTGCGGCCGCCTTCTGCGGGGTACTCGTCGCCACGCTCGCGCACACGGGGTGGG
Organism: Streptomyces vulcanius; assembly: GCF_042653945.1. Classification (NCBI taxonomy): domain Bacteria; kingdom Bacillati; phylum Actinomycetota; class Actinomycetes; order Kitasatosporales; family Streptomycetaceae; genus Streptomyces; species Streptomyces vulcanius. The sequence goes on from NZ_JBHSFK010000071.1 coordinate 29,098, forward strand.
CCGGGCCGGAGACGGTGCTGTGGGTGGCGGCCGGCGCCCTGGTCGCCGTACTCGCGCTGTTGCGGGTCCCGGCGTACGGTCTGCCCGCGGGCCGGCGGCCGGTTCGCGGCTCCACCCGGGCCCCGGTGTCGCGTCTCACTCTTCGGCGGCGGGCCACCGCCCCCGGCCGCAGGCGCGCTCCGTCCGCTCCCGTATACGCTCCCCGGCGTCAACCCGAGGCCGGGAATTCGCCCCCCGGATCGGGTGATCGTAGAGCCAGGTTGCTGGAGTCTTCGCAGGTCAGCGGCTTCTTGCGTGTAAGGAACGGATAAGAGTTGAGTGAGGGCGACTCAGGTCTGTTGACCCATGCGCCGACCTCGTGCACACTTGAGCCTGTTCCACTCAAGTCAGCTGGAGGAAGATCACCATGGCACGTGCGGTCGGCATCGACCTGGGCACGACTAACTCCGTCGTCAGCGTTCTTGAAGGCGGCGAGCCCACCGTCATCACCAACGCAGAGGGCGCCAGGACCACGCCGTCCGTCGTCGCCTTCGCCAAGAACGGCGAGGTGCTCGTCGGCGAGGTGGCCAAGCGTCAGGCCGTCACCAACGTGGACCGGACCATCCGGTCCGTGAAGCGTCACATGGGCACCGACTGGAAGATCGAGCTCGACGGGAAGCCCTTCAACCCGCAGCAGATCTCCGCGTTCATCCTGCAGAAGCTGAAGCGCGACGCCGAGTCCTACCTGGGCGAGAAGGTGACCGACGCGGTCATCACCGTCCCGGCGTACTTCAACGACTCCGAGCGTCAGGCGACGAAGGAGGCCGGCGAGATCGCGGGCCTGAACGTCCTGCGCATCGTCAACGAGCCGACCGCCGCCGCGCTGGCGTACGGCCTCGACAAGAAGGACGAGCAGATCATCCTCGTCTTCGACCTCGGAGGCGGCACCTTCGACGTGTCCCTCCTCGAGATCGGTGACGGCGTCGTCGAGGTGAAGGCCACCAACGGCGACAACCACCTCGGTGGTGACGACTGGGACCAGCGCGTCATGGACTACCTGGTGAAGCAGTTCCAGGCGGGCCACGGCGTGGACCTCTCCAAGGACAAGATGGCGCTCCAGCGCCTGCGCGAGGCCGCCGAGAAGGCGAAGATCGAGCTGTCCTCGTCCACCGAGACCTCGATCAACCTGCCCTACATCACGGCGTCCGCCGAGGGCCCGCTGCACCTGGACGAGAAGCTCACCCGCGCCCAGTTCCAGCAGCTGACGGCCGACCTCCTTGAGCGCTGCAAGACGCCGTTCCACAACGTCATCAAGGACGCCGGCATCTCCCTCGCCGAGATCGACCACGTCGTCCTGGTCGGCGGCTCGACCCGGATGCCCGCCGTCGCCGAGATCGTCAAGGAGCTGACCGGCGGCAAGGACGCCAACAAGGGCGTCAACCCGGACGAGGTCGTCGCCATCGGCGCGTCCCTCCAGGCCGGTGTTCTCAAGGGCGAGGTCAAGGACGTCCTGCTGCTCGACGTCACCCCGCTGTCCCTCGGTATCGAGACCAAGGGCGGCATCATGACGAAGCTCATCGAGCGGAACACGACGATCCCGAGCAAGCGCTCGGAGATCTTCACCACCGCCGAGGACAACCAGCCGTCCGTGCAGATCCAGGTCTACCAGGGCGAGCGCGAGATCGCGGCGTACAACAAGAAGCTCGGGATGTTCGAGCTGACGGGTCTGCCGCCGGCCCCGCGCGGTGTCCCGCAGATCGAGGTCTCCTTCGACATCGACGCCAACGGCATCATGCACGTGACCGCGAAGGACCTGGGCACGGGCAAGGAGCAGAAGATGACCGTCACCGGCGGCTCCTCGCTGCCGAAGGACGAGGTCGACCGCATGCGCCAGGAGGCCGAGCAGTACGCGGACGAGGACCACCGTCGCCGCGAGGCCGCCGAGGCCCGCAACCAGGGCGAGCAGCTCGTCTACCAGACCGAGAAGTTCCTCAAGGACAACGAGGACAAGGTCCCGGGCGACATCAAGGCCGAGGTCGAGGCGTCCGTCGCCGAGCTGAAGGAGAAGCTCAAGGGCGAGTCCGGCGAAGGTGACAACACAGTCGAGATCCGCACCGCCACCGAGAAGGTCGCGGCCGTCTCCCAGAAGCTCGGCCAGGCCATGTACGCCGACGCCCAGGCCGCTCAGGCCACCGGCGACGCCGAGGCCCCGAAGGCCGACGACGACGTGGTGGACGCCGAGATCGTGGACGACGAGCGCAAGGACGGTGCCGCGTGACGGAGGAGACCCCGGGCTTCGAGGAGAAGCCCGACGTCCCCTCCGGCGCCACCCCCGACGACGCCGAGCCGAAGGCCGCCCCTTCCGAGAAGGAAGCGGCCCCGGCCGGGGACGCGAACCAGACCGCCGGTCTGGTGGCACAGCTGGACCAGGTGCGCACCGCGCTCAACGAGCGCACCGCGGACCTCCAGCGCCTCCAGGCCGAGTACCAGAACTACCGCCGCCGGGTCGAGCGCGACCGGATCGCGGTCAAGGAGATCGCCATCGCGAACCTCCTGACCGAGCTCCTGCCCGTCCTCGACGACATCGGCCGCGCACGGGAACACGGCGAACTGCTCGGCGGCTTCAAGTCGGTGGGCGAGTCGCTGGAGAGCGTCGCGGCCAAGATGGGCCTCCAGCAGTTCGGCAAGGAGGGCGAGCCCTTCGACCCGACGATCCACGAGGCCCTGATGCACAGCTACGCGCCCGACGTCACCGAGACGACATGCGTGGCGATTCTGCAGCCCGGGTATCGCTTCGGCGAACGCACCATCCGCCCCGCGCGGGTGGCCGTCGCCGAGCCCCAGCCGGGCGCCCAGGCGGTCAAGGCCGAGGACGGCGAGACCGGCGACGAGAAGGACAACGGCCCTGAGGGGGGCTGACGTAGACACCGAGCGGAACAACGGAAAGGGGGCACGTCGAGGATGAGTACCAAGGACTTCATCGAGAAGGACTACTACAAGGTCCTCGGCGTCCCCAAGGACGCCACCGAGGCCGAGATCAAGAAGGCGTACCGGAAACTCGCCCGCGAGTTCCACCCGGACGCCAACAAGAGCAACGCCAAGGCGGAGGATCGCTTCAAGGAGATCTCCGAGGCGAACGACATCCTCGGTGACCCCAAGAAGCGCAAGGAGTACGACGAGGCACGCGCCCTCTTCGGCAACGGCGGCCTCCGCCCGGGGCCGGGCGCCGGCGGCAACTTCAACTTCGACCTGGGCGACCTCTTCGGAGGCGGCGCCCAGGGCGGCGGCGGGGGTTCCGGCGGCTTCGGCGGCGGCATCGGGGACGTCTTCGGCGGCCTGTTCAACCGCGGCGGCGCGGGTACCACCCGTACCCAGCCCCGGCGCGGCCAGGACATCGACACCGAGGTGACCCTGACCTTCACGGAGGCCATCGAGGGCGCCACGGTCCCGCTGCGGATGTCCTCGCAGTCCCCGTGCAAGGCGTGCTCCGGCACCGGCGACAAGAACGGCACACCGCGCGTGTGCCCGACCTGCGTCGGCACCGGTCAGGTGGCCCGCGGCTCCGGCGGCGGCTTCTCCCTGACCGACCCCTGCCCGGACTGCAAGGGCCGCGGCCTGATCGCCGAGCACCCCTGCCTGGACTGCAAGGGCAGCGGCCGGGCCAAGTCCTCGCGCACCATGCAGGTCCGCATCCCGGCCGGGGTGACGGACGGCCAGCGCATCCGCCTGCGCGGCAAGGGAGCGCCGGGCGAGCGCGGTGGCCCGTCCGGCGACCTCTACGTCGTGGTCCATGTCGGCGTCCACCCGGTCTTCGGCCGCAAGGACGACAACCTGACGGTCACGGTGCCGGTGACGTTCACCGAGGCAGCCCTCGGGGGCGAGATCAGGGTTCCCACCCTCGGGGGCCCCTCCCTCACCCTGAAGCTGCCCGCCGGCACCCCCAACGGCCGCACCATGCGGGCGCGCGGCAAGGGCGCGGTCCGCAAGGACGGCACCCGCGGAGACCTCCTGGTCACCGTCGAGGTGAGTGTGCCCAAGGACCTGCCGGGGAAGGCTCGTGAAGCGCTCGAGGCGTATCGCGAGGCGACCGAGGGCGAGGATCCACGGGCGGAGCTGTTCGAGGCCGCGAAGGGAGCATGACAGGGATGGACGGCCGCCGACGCAGTGACAATTTCCGTGGGCCGTACGAACTGACCGAGGAGACCCCGGTCTACGTCATCTCGGTGGCGGCCCAGCTCTCCGGCCTGCACCCGCAGACGCTGCGGCAGTACGACCGCCTCGGTCTGGTCTCCCCGGACCGCACCGCCGGCCGGGGCCGCCGCTACTCGGCCCGCGACATCGAACTGCTCCGCACGGTGCAGGCGCTGTCGCAGGACGAGGGCATCAACCTGGCCGGCATCAAGCGCATCATCGAACTGGAGAACCAGGTCGCCGCGCTGCAGGCCCGGATGGCGGAGATGCAGGACGCGCTGGACGGCGCGGCCTCGGCGATGCAACAGCGCGAGGCGGCGGTCCACGCCTCCTACCGCCGTGACCTGGTCCCGTACCAGGAGGTCCAGCAGACGAGCGCGCTGGTGGTCTGGCGCCCGAAGAAGCCGAAGGACTGACAGAACGCTTCAGAGGGGACGGTACCGGTCACACGTCGGCACCGCCCCCTCGGGCGTTGCGTCCGAGTGGCCCTCCGGCCCGTCCTGCGGTGGTGGTCAGGCAGGGTGGTGGTACACAGGCCATGACGCGCCGGCCGGGTCGTCCAACCAAACAGGAAGCGGAGTGCGCCGCGTTCCAGGCGCCCGGTCACGGCAAAGGGATCCCCGAGGGCGAGGCTGTGATCCGTATTCCAGCCAGGATGGTGCACATGATCAGGGAGGCCTGCGATGCCGTCGAGCGCGCCACCGTTCAGTGAGCTGATCGCTCGCTGCGAGCGTTCCGCCGTCCATCTGGAGATGCGGGATGCCTACGCGGTCGACTACGAGAAGGGTCCGTTCGCGGAGTGGCGGGCGGGATTCCGCCACGATCCAGCGGACCGCGCGTCCTGGTGGCGGTCGTGGCTCGGCCTGATCCAGGAGACGGTGGCCCGCGGGGTCGTTGTCCGGCGGGCCCGCATTGTGTCCGAGCCGGTCAGTGAGTACACCCGCTTCCTGTACGACGGTACGTTCACCAACGTGGCCGCAGGCGAACAGGTGCGGTGGCTGCCCCGTCGGCAGGCATCGGACATAGCGCTGCCCGGGAACGACTATTGGCTGTTCGACGGTCGACTCATCCGGTGGAACCACTTCGCCGGCGACGGCGCCTCCGGCGGCGGCGAGATCAGCGAGGACCCGGCTGCGGCGAAGCTTTGCGCCGGGGCGTTCGACGCCGTGTGGGACCGCGGCATACCGCACGACCAATACGAAATCCGCTGACAGCGCGCACCAGTAGGCCAGGCCAATGCCCCTCTCTCCGTCTTCGTCCGCGCAGGCTGTCCGTGAGGCTGTCGCCCGGCGCCTGCGTGACCTCCGCAGAGAGGCAGCACTGACGGTCGTCGGGATCATCCCTGCGGCGGATCTGCTGCGTGCCCAGTGGCCGCGGGAGACCTTCCACCTGGCTTTCGGGCAGGGGTGGCCGGATCGCCGTCAGGGCGGTCCGGTGTCGCTGTCCGGGATGCCGTGGGTGGCCACGGACAGGCGGTGGTGACGGGGATGTGAGGATCCTGGGGCCGGTGGCCGGTGGCGGCCGGGGTGTGGTCACTCGCATGGGTGATGGTGATCGATGAGGTGGGCGGTCGTGGAATGTGTGGTCTACGTTCGCGGCATGGCGCGGTTTCGGATGTACCCGACGGGTGGGCAGGTGCGGCAGATGCTGCTGCACTGCGCGCACGCGAGGTACGTGTGGAACCTCGCTGTCGAGCAGCATGCGCAGTGGAAGCCGGGCCGCAGGTCCGCGCCGGGGTTTGCCGAGCAGTGCCGTCGGCTCACCGAGGCCCGGCGCGCCAATGAGTGGCTGGCGGCCGGGAACGCGGACGTGCAGCAGCAGGCCCTCAAGGACTTCGCCGCAGCCAAGAACGCGCGCTTCACGTCCGGGTTCGGTGAGCCGACCTGGCGCAGGAAGGACCGGCACGAGGGCTTCCGCGTCATCGGCACCGACCGGGTGCCCGAACATCAGGCAGACGGCTCGGTGAAGGTGAACGCGAGGACCGGCCGGCAGGTCATGGGCCGCTCGGTCGTGGTACGGAAACTGAACCGGCGGTGGGCGCAGGTGAAGGTGCCCGGCTGCGGCTGGGTCCGCTTCCGCCTCAGTGCGCAGGGCAAGGGCGCGAAACTGCCCGACGCGAAGACGTTCCGCGTCACGCTGAGGAACGGGCAGTGGCATGCCGCGTTCGCCGTCGTCCCCGGGCCGGTCCCCGCGCCCGGCACCGGTGAGGTCATCGGCATCGACCGCGGCGTCACCATCACCGCCGCCCTCTCCGACGGGCGGAAACTGA
>NZ_JBHSFK010000072.1:0-33615 GCF_042653945.1 Streptomyces vulcanius
GGGTGGGGTGGGGGGACGCGGGCTTCGCGGCTGCCGGAACCGACTGGACACCGAGGGCCAGAAGGGCGGCGGTGGAGAGCAGGGCGGCTCCGGCCGCGGTCCGCTTGCGGGGGTTGGGTCTCACTCGTTCTCCTACTGCTGCGGCCGCGGGGAACGGCCGATGACAGCCCGGGCAGCCGGATGTGCTGGCCGGGACGAGCTGAGTCGTGCGGGGACCATGACTGTGTGGGGCGACGTGCCGCGTTCGTGCGGCAGTTGGGTGGGAGAATGGCAGGATTGACAGTTACATGTCAGCCCTCTCCGGATGCTTCAAGGGTTATCCCTCGGTCCGGACCCGCCCGAGGTCGCCCTACCCACGAAATCTGTGCGTGACCTGTGGGTTCGCTTACTGCATATGCCATGTCGGGCGACAGTTCGGGAACCGCTTGCAGCCGCCGGTCTGCCCGCGTAGACATACATGCACGACATCCGTGACTCTGGGGGGAGTTGGTGATGGAAGGCACGGTTGACGGCTTCCGGTACGGAGCGGTGACTCCGGTGGCGGCCTATCTGATGGCCTGTCTGGGAGGGGCGCTGGGACTGCGCTGCATTGTGCGTTCCCTGATCAACAACACCGAGTCCTGGAAGCCCGGTTGGCTGGCGCTGGGCGCCGCGTCGATCGGCTGCGGCATCTGGACGATGCACTTCATCGCGATGATCGGTTTCCATGTGGAGGAGACCCGGATCGGCTACCACGTCGGTCTGACCGTACTGAGCCTCGCGGTCGCGATCGTCGTGGTCGGTATCGGTGTGTTCATCGTGGGCTACCGGGGCACCCGCGGGTCGCTGGCGCTCGCGGGCGTGGTCACCGGGTTGGGTGTCGCCGCCATGCACTACCTGGGTATGGCGGCGCTGCGGCTCAACGGCCGTATCGCGTACGACCCGTTCACCGTGGCGCTCTCCGTGCTCATCGCGATCGCCGCCTCGACCGCGGCGCTCTGGGCGGCCGTCACGATCCGCGGGTTCCTGGCGAGCCTGGGCGCCAGTCTGGTGATGGGCGTGGCCGTGTCCGGGATGCACTACACGGCGATGGCCTCGGTCAGCGTCCATGTGCACAGCACGACGTCGTCCTGGGCCGGAGACACCCCGACCTCCCTGCTGCTGCCGATGCTGATCGGACCGGTGATCTTCCTGCTCCTCGCGGGGGTCGTCGTCATGTTCGACCCGCTGCTGGTGCTCGGCGACGGCGACTGGAACCGCACCGCCAAGCCTCAGACGCCTGTCACCCGGCCGACCGCGGGCCGCTCGTGGAGCCGCAACTGATCATTGCTACGGTCGGCCCGTGTCTGACTCCTCACGCGATACCGCGGCGGGCGCCGGCTGGGGCGACGCCGAACCCGGCGACTACCGGCGGCTCATCCCCAGCCGGGTCGAGAAGATCTCCTGGCTGAACCCCCGCATGCTGTGGGCGGCCCGCAACGGCGTGCTGGCCTCCTGGTTCGGGGACCCCACCGGCCGTACCCGAGGCCGGTGGGTGGCCCAGCGGGAGGCGGCCGGGGCACCGGCCGACAAGGTGATCCGGCGATCGGATCCGGACCGCTTCTCCTTCATGGTCATCGGCGACACCGGCGAGGGCGACGACCCTCAATACGCCGTCGTGCCGGGCTTTCTGAAGATGAGTCAGGACACGTCCTTCGCGGTGCTCGCGAGCGACGTCATCTACCCGGTCGGCGCCGCCGACGACTACGGCACCAAGTTCTTCCGTCCGTACCGGGACTACCGGGCCCCCATCTACGCGATACCGGGCAACCACGACTGGTACGAGGACCTCGGCGGCTTCATGCGGGTCTTCTGCGACGACGCCCCGCCGCTGCCCGCCGAACCCGCGCCGCGCCCCCTGACCCGCGCCCGGCTGCGCTCCCTGCTGTGGCACCGCCCGCGCCAGGGTGACGGCCAACACCTCGCCGAGGTGAGGAAGTCGCGCTCGGCAGCCGCCCAACTGGCGGTCCAGCCAGGGCCGTACTGGGCGATCGACGCCGGGCCGGTGCGGATCATCGGCATAGACACCGGGCTGCTCGGCACCCTCGACGCCGGGCAGGGCGCCTGGCTGCGGGAGGTGTCACAGGGGCCGCGCCCGAAGATCCTGGTCACCGGCTCCCCGCTGTACGTCGACGGCGAACACCACCCCTGCGCCATCGAGGGCGGCGGCACGGTGGACGACATCGTGCGCGCCCCGGAGCACCACTACGTGGCGGCGATAGGCGGCGACATCCACAACTACCAGCGCTATCCGGTGCGGTTGGCGGACGGCCGCACCCTGCAGTACGTGGTGTCGGGCGGCGGGGGCGCCTTCATGCACGCCACGCACACCATCCCGCGGGTCTCCGTGGCCGGGGTCACCGAGCGGGACTTCCGCTGCTATCCGCTGCGCGGCGACTCCCTCGCCTTCTACAGCAGGCTCTACGGACGCCGGCTGCGGCTGCCCCGGCTGTTCACCCTCAGCGAGGCCGAGGCGCAGGCGGTCGTCGCCGAGCGGCTGGGCATCCCGCCGACCCGCACACCCGGTCCCGAGGTCCGGATCACCCGCCGGATCCGGCTGATCGCCGGTCTCCTCGGCACCGGCAGCCGCCCCGGGCGCCGCAAGCGGTTCCGGCTCCCCGTGCGGAAGATCTACACGCAGCTGTTCTCGCCGAGTTCGGTGACCTACAGCCCGCCGTTCTTCAAGTGCTTCCTGCGTCTGGACGTCAGCCCGGAGTCGGTCCGGCTGCGCTGCTTCGCCGCCACCGGCAATCGTGAACAGGAGTTGAAACCTCCCGTCGAGGACGAGGTCGTCATCCCGCTCACCTGAGCGGCCTGCGACAATCGACCAAGAACCGCTACCCCTCGTGGAGGAACCGTGCCGTCGACCTCACGTCCCTTGCGCAAGCTGGGATTCCTCACCATCGGGCTGTTCGACGGTGACGACCCCGCCCGGGGCCACGAGACCACGCTGGAGATCATCGAGCTGGGCGAGCGGCTCGGCTTCGACAGCGCGTGGGTGCGCCACCGCCACCTCCAGTACGGCATCTCGTCCCCCGTCGCCGTCCTGGCCGCCGCCTCGCAGCGCACCCGCCGTATCGAGCTGGGCACCGCGGTGATCCCGCTGGGCTGGGAGAACCCGCTGCGGCTCGCGGAGGACCTGGCGACGGTCGACGTCCTGTCCGGCGGCCGGCTCAACCCGGGCGTCAGCGTGGGCCCGCCGATGCACTACGACCAGGTCAAGGAGGCCCTGTACCCGGACACGGCCGACACCGAGGACTTCAGCTACGAGCGGGTGCGGCGGCTGCTGGACCTGGTACGCGGCAAGTCCGCTTCCGACTTCAGCGGGGTCCAGGGCTTCGAGGTGTTCTCGGACCGGGTCCAGCCGCACTCCCCCGGCCTGGGCCGCCGGCTCTGGTACGGCGGGGGCAGCCTCAGCTCGGCGCGGTGGGCGGGCGAGCACGGCATGAACTTCCTCACCAGCAGCGTCGTCAAGGCCGAAGGACCGGACGACACACGGGACTTCGCCGAGATCCAGCTCGGGCACGTCCGCGCCTTCCGCGCCGCGCACCCCGACGGCGAGGCCGCCCGGGTCTCCCAGGGCCTGGTGGTCATCCCGACCGACTCCGCCTCGCCCGAACAGCGCGCGAAATACGAGGAGTTCGCCGCCAAGCGGCTGCCGCGCACCACCTCCCCGCAGGGTCCGGCGCGGCTGCTGTTCGCGCCGGACCTGGTCGGCACCTCCGAGGAACTCGCCGAGCGGCTGGCCGCGCACGCCGCGTTCCGCGAGATCGACGAGGTCGCCTTCGCGCTGCCGTTCACCTTCGAGCACGAGGACTACGTGCAGATCCTCACCGACATGGCGACGAAGCTGGGCCCGGCGCTGGGCTGGCGGCCTGGCGTCTGACGTCACCAGCGTCCGGGCTCGGTTCCCGTCACCGGCTCCGACGGCCTGCCGTCCACCCCGACCGGCACCTCGCCGGTGAGCATCACCCGGTGCATGGTGCGTGGGAAGCCGAGATGGGCGTTGTCGCTCGGGGCGAGGTGGATGGTGGCCCGGTTGTCCCAGAAGGCCACGCTGCCGGCCTCCCAGCGGAAGCGGACGGTGTACTCGGGGCGGGTCGCCTCCGCCAGGAGCATGTCCAGGATCGCCGCGCTCTCCGCCCGCGACAGGCCGGCGATCTGCTCGAGGTAGTAGCCGTTGACGTACAGCACCCGCTCGCCCGTCTCCGGGTGGACCCGGACCAGCGGGTGCACGGAGGCGACCTGGTGGTCGAGCAGATGGCGGACGTAGGCGTCGTCGCCGGGGCGGGGCTGGTAGCCGACGCCCAGGCGGTGCTCGGCCCGCAGTCCGTCCACCAACCCCTGTACGGGCGCGGAGAGTCCGGCGTACGCGGCGGCCAGGTTGGACCAGGTGGTGTCGCCGCCGTACGGGGGTACGGTCTCGGCGCGCAGGATGGTCGCGGCCGGCGGGTCGATACGGGCGCCGTGGTCGCAGTGCCAGCCGCGCAGCAGGGTGTGCCGGCGGCGCCGGAGCCACTCGTCGTGCTCCATGCCGAACTTCCCGCCCAGCTCCAGCCGGTCGGCGGTGGTCTCGATCTCCGGGAAGTCCGGCGGGGAGGCCTTGCCGCGCCTGCGCAGCACGACGGGCTCGCCGAACTGCCGGGCGAACGCCAGGTGTCCGGCGTGGTCGAGGTTCTGCCCGCGGAAGAACACCACCTTCCAGCGCAGCACGGCCGCCCTGACCGCGGCGACCTGTGACGTGTCGGGCCCGGCGGCCAGGTCGACGCCCTCGATCTCGGCGCCGATGTGCCCGGCGACGGGTCTCACCGCGATCCCCGCCGTCCGTGCCAGTCCGTCCTCCGTGTCCCAGTCCGTCCTCATGCACGCTCCGATGTCGTCCGCTTGATCGATCCTCACCGTATCCCCGAGGCTGGAAGGACGACACAGTCGAAGGAAGGCCCCCCATGGTGAGCAACATCCCGGTGCACACGCTCAACGACGGAACGACGCTCCCGGCCCTCGGGCTGGGTACCTGGCCGATGGACGACACGCAGGCCGAGGGGGCGGTGGCCGAGGCGCTGGAACTGGGCTACCGGCTCGTGGACACGGCGACGAACTACCGCAACGAGAGCGGGGTCGGCCGCGGGGTGGCACGCGGCGGGGTGCCCCGCGAGGAGATCGTGGTGACGACCAAGGTGCCCGGCCGCCACCACGGCTACGAGGAGACCCTCGCGTCGTTCGAGGAGTCCCGCGCCCGGCTCGGCCTCGACTACGTGGACCTGTACCTGATCCACTGGCCGCTCCCCCGGGTCGGCAGGTACGTCGACTCCTGGCGCGCGATGATCAAGCTTCGCGAGGAGGGCCTGGTCCGCTCGATCGGCGTCTCCAACTTCACGCCGGAGCACATCGAACGCCTGGAGAAGGAGACCGGGGTGCTGCCCTCGGTCAACCAGATCGAGCTGCACCCCATGTTCCCGCAGGACGAGCTGCGCGCCTTCCACGAGGCGAAGGGTGTCCTCACGGAGAGCTGGAGCCCGCTGGGCCGGGGCTCGGCGCTCCTCCAGGACCCGGTGGTCGTCTCCGTGTCGGAGGCGTTCGGGGTCACCCCGGCCCAGGTGGTGCTGCGCTGGCACACGCAGCTCGGCGCGGTGCCCATCCCGAAGTCCTCGGACCCCGACCGGCAGCGCGCCAACCTCGATGTCTTCGGCTTCGAACTCGGCCCGGCCCAGCTGAGGGCGATCTCGGAGCGTGCCCACCGCCGGCTGGGCGGCGACCCCGAGACCCACGAGGAGTTCTGACCGGGATGCGTACCGCTCTTCGTGCCGCCGCGGTGGCCGCCGTCGCCGTCCTCGCCGGACCGGCCGCCCTGGCCCACGCCACCCCGTCCGGCCCCGGTGTCACCGCCCGGGTGCTCGCGCAGAGAACCGTCGGGGACACCGACTACACCCTCCGGGAGATCACCGTCCCGCCCGGCCAGGCCACCGGCTGGCACTACCACGACGGGCCGGTGTACGCCGTCGTGAAGGCGGGCACGCTCAGTCACTTCGACTCGACGTGCGCCTCCGACGGCGTCTATCCGCAGGGCAAGGTCATCCAGGAGGCCTACGGGCCGTCGTACGTGCACATCGGCCGCAACCTGGGCGACACGCCGCTCGTCCTGGAGGCCCTCTACGTGCTGCCGCACGGCTCGCCGTTCTCGGAGGACGCCCCGAACCCGGGCTGCCCCTTCGAGTAGTCACCACCCCGGTTCGAGGGACTGCTCCGCCCAGATCGTCTTGCCCCGGTCGGTCTGGCGGCTGCCCCACCGCTGGGTGAGCTGGGCGACCAGCAGCAGGCCGCGCCCGCCCTCGTCGAAGGCATGGGCGCGGCGCAGGTGCGGGGAGGTGGAGCTGCCGTCGGAGACCTCGCAGATGAGGGTGCGGTCGCGGATCAGCCGGAGCTGGATGGGGGACGCGCCGTAGCGGATGGCGTTGGTGACGAGTTCGCTGACGACGAGTTCCGTGACGAAGCCGGCCTCCTCCAGGCCCCAGGCCGCGAGTTGCTCGGTGGCGGCCTGGCGGGTGGCGGCCACCCGGGCGGGGTCCGGGTCGATGTCCCAGGTGGCGACCTGGTCCGTGCCGAGCGCGCGGGTGCGGGCCAGGAGCAGCGCGACGTCGTCGCCGGGCTCCTCGGGCAGGACGGCCTTGAGCACGGTGTCGCAGAGGGCGTCGAGGCTGACGGCGGGTGCGGTCAGGGCGTTGCACAGTTCGGCGGTGGAGCGGTCGACGTCGCGGACGCGGTCCTCGATCAGGCCGTCCGTGTAGAGGGCGACGACGGTGCCCTCGGGGACGTCCATCTCCACGGCCTCGAAGGGCAGTCCGCCGACCCCGAGGGGCGGTCCCGGGGTCATCCGGACGAGTTCGGCGGTGCCGTCGGGCAGAACGAGGGCCGGGGCGGGGTGGCCGGCCGCGGCGAGGGTCAGGCGCCGGCTGACCGGGTCGTAGACGGCGTAGAGGCAGGTGGCGCCGAGTTCCGCGACGTCGTTGCCGCCTTCGTCGTAGGCCGCCAGATGGGTGACGAGGTCGTCGAGGTGGGTGAGGAGTTCGTCGGGCGGCAGGTCCACGTCGGCGAGGGTGCGCACGGCCATGCAGAGGCGGCCCATGGTCGCCGAGGAGGGGATGCCGTGGCCGACGACGTCGCCGACGACGAGGGCGACCCGGCTGCCGGAGAGCGGGATGACGTCGAACCAGTCGCCGCCGATGCCGGCCGTGGAGCCGCTGGGGAGATAGCGGTGGGCGACCTCGACGGCGGCCTGTCCGGGCAGTCCGCGGGGCAGCAGGCTGTGTTGGAGGGCGAGCGCGGTGGTGCGTTCGCGTGCGAAGCGGCGGGCGTTGTCGATGCAGACGGCGGCCCGACTGGCGAGTTCCTCGGCGAACACGGCGTCGTCGGCCTCGTAGTCGTCGGGGTGGGCGATGCGGACGCCGACGACGACGCCGAGGGTGGTGCCGCGGGCCCGCAGCGGCACCGAGATCATGGAGTGGACGCCGCGCCGGTAGCGGCGCCCCTCGGGGCCGCGCGCGTTGCGCTCGGCGAGCCAGCGCATGAAGTCCGGCTCGCCGGCCTGGCTGCGGACGGCCCGGCCGTCCCGCAGGGCTCGCGCGGGCGCGCTGTAGGCCGGATGGGTGTCGGTGTCGCCGAGGTGTACGGCCGCCTCGGGCGTGCCGTCGCGGACGGAGCCGTGGGCGACCCTGCGCAGCACGATCTCGCCCTGGGGCACGGGGGGCGGTTCGTCGGCGCCGAGGACCCAGTCGAGCAGGTCCACGCTGGCGAAGTCGGCGAACCGCGGTACGAGGAGTTCGACGACCTCTTCGGCGGTGCGCACCACGTCGAGGGTGGTGCCGATGGAGGCCGCAGCCTCGTTGAGCAGGGCCAGGCGCTGGCGGGCGAGGTACTGCTCGGTGCTGTCGAAGGCCGCCAGGGCGACGCCGCCGACCTCTCCGGAGTCCTCGCGCACGGGCCACATCTCGATGCTCCAGGCGTGCTCCCGGTTGAGGGAGGGGGCGCCGGTCCAGCTCTCGTAGCGGACCGGGCGGCCGGTCTCGGCGACCTGGCGGAGGTGCCAGTTGAATCCGCGGCTGTGCTCGGCCTCCTCGACGGTCTCCGGGAAGTGGCGGCCGAGCAGGACGTCCTCGGACACGCCCATGACCTTGCAGGCGACCTCGTTCAGGCGCAGATAGCGCTGCCGGGGGTCGAAGACGGACATCGACATGGAGGCCTGCTGGAAGGCGCGCCCGGCGAGGGTGGGTTCCGGGGCTGCGGGCCGTTCGGCGGTGAGTGTCCAGCCCATCGCCTTCCCGCCGGGTCCGAGCACGGGGCAGGCGGTGACGGCGAGGGTGACGGGCTGCCCGTCGCGGTGGCGTACGACGACCGGCCGGGTCCATGCCCCGTTCACGGCCGGGGCGAGTTTCTCGGCGAGCAGGTCGGCCGCCGCCCTGCCCACGGCCTCCTCGGCCGGATGGCCCGTCAGCAGGCGGGCACCCTCGCTCCAGCCCGTCACGATGCCCCGGGCATCGACGACCGCCGCAGCGACGACATGCTCCATGTCGTCCAGAATGGTCCCTTTGGTCCGGCGCATCAACCGCGCCGGACCGGATGAGGCGGGGAGGGTGCCGGGCGAGGCTCAGGCGCGGTGGGCGCGCAGGGCCTCCAGGGCACGGTCGGCATGGGTGTTCATGCGCGTCTCGCTGCGGACGACCTCCAGGACGGTGCGGTCCTGGGCGATCACGAAGGTGGCCCGCTTGGTGGGCATCAGCGCGAAGCCGCGCTTGACGCCGAACCGTTCCCGCACTCCGCCGTCGACGTCGGACAACAGGGTCATGCCAAGCGTGTGGCGGCCGGAGAACTCCTGCTGGCGGTCCACGGAGTCCCCGCTGATACCGACGGGCCGCGCGCCGGCGGCGGCGAACTCGGCGGCCAGGTCGCGGAAGTGGCAGGCCTCGGCGGTGCAGCCGGGGGTGAGGGCCGCGGGGTAGAAGAAGAGGACGACGGGGCCCTCGGCGAGCAGGTCCGTCAGGGTGCGTTGCGTACCGGTCTCGTCCGGGAGGGAGAAGTCCTCGACCAGGTCGCCGGTCTCCAGCGTCTTCGTCATGACTGTCCTGACCGTCCTTCCGTGCTGTGGGCGACGCTGCGGGCCCACAGCACGAGGGGCACCTGCAGGGGCAGCCTGCCGAACGCGGCGGCCTTGAGGGGGGTGGGGCGGTCGCGCCAGTCGAGTGCCATCTTGACGTTGGCCGGGAAGACGCCGACGAAGAAGGCCGCGGTGGCCAGGGCGGCCACCTTGCGGGTCCTGGGGAGCGCCACACCGGCCGCGAGCGCCAGTTCGGCGGCGCCGCTGGCGTACGTCCAGGCCCGGGGCGGGCCGGGCAGGGCGCGGGGGATGGTGGTGTCGTAGGGGCGGGGCGCGGCGAAATGGGTCACGCCCGCCGCGGCCAGCAGGCCCGCCAGCAGCAGCGGGGAGCGTTCGGACCGGGGCATGTGTTCCTCCTGTGACGTCCTGGCCCGAGATTACTGGAGGGTAGAGGGGAGTCCGGCGGCGGGGTGAGGGTACGGTCGCCGCCGCCCCGGCCCGGTCAGGCGCCGACCGCCGACTGCTCGCCCTCCTCGTCGACGGCGTGCGACAGGAAGTCGTCGACCATGCGGTGGAACAGGGTGGCGAGCTGGCCGAGCTCCTCGGGGGACCAGTCGGAGAGGGCGAGCTGCATGCCGCGGGCGCCCGCGTCACGGACCCGGTCGATGGCCTGCCGGCCGGCGTCGGTGAGCTGGATGCGCTGGGCGCGGCCGTCGTCGGGGTCGGGGACCCGGGTGACGAAGCCGGACTTCTGCAACTGCTGCACGGTACGGGTCACATGGGAGGCCTCCACGCCCAGGCGCTGGGCCAGCTCCCCCGGCCGCAACGGCTCGGAGTCGGCGATCTGCCGCAGCAGCGCCACGGCCGCGCGGTCCAGGGGGACGCCGGCCATCGTCATCAGCCGGTCGTGCTGGCGGGCACGGGTGCTGAGATAGGTGATACGTGTCAGCGCGCGCTCGATCTCGATCACTTCCGGAGAGGCGACGGCGGGCACGGGGAGCGGTTCGGTGGACATGCGACCCACTTTACCATCTTGTTGCGTAACTCAAGTAATTTACTGCGTGCGTTGACCCACAATCTCCTGCGTACGGACGACGACCGACGACGCGCGGTATGCACCGGCCAGGGCCCCGGCAGGCTCGCACCGCCCGCCGGGACCCCGCGCTCCGGTACTAGACCGGGACGCGCACGCTGTCGCCCCAGGCCGCGCCGGAGGCGATGGACTGGCGCCACTGGCGGATCGCCTTCGGCGGCATGCCGACGGCGAGCGCTCCGCTCACCCGGTCGCCGGTGCGGTACGCGGCCACGAACCGGCGTTCGGCGAGGTCGCCCTCGACGACGGCCACCTCGTCGTGGCCGCGCAGGAATCCGTACGCCTGGATCTTCATGTCGTACTGGTCGGACCAGAAGTACGGCACCGGCGTGAACGGCTTGCGCGCCCCGGGAGCGGCGAGCAGGTTGCGGGCGGCGGCCATGCCCTGCTCGGCAGCGTTGGTGCGGTGTTCGATCCGCATCGACGTGCCGAACAGCGGGTTGTACCAGCGGGCCACGTCTCCGGCGGCGTACACGCCCCGCGCGGCCTCCAGGTACTCGTCGCAGACCACACCGTCGCCCAGCGGCAGCCCGCTGCCGGCCAGCCAGTCGGTGTTGGGCAGCGAGCCGATCGCGACGAGCACCTCGTCGGCCTCGACGATCTCGCCGTCGGCGAGCCGTACGCCGTCCTCGGTCACCTCGGTGACGGTGACCCCGCAGCGCAGGTCCACGCCCCGGTCGCGGTGGGCCTGCGACAGCACCCGGCCGACCTCCTCCCCCACGGCGTGGGCCAGCGGCACCGCCGCGGGTTCCAGGAGCGTGACGCGCGCGCCGAGCCGCCAGGCGACCGCGGCGGCTTCCGCACCCAGGAAACCGGCGCCCACGACCACCAGGCGCCGCCCGGGCTCCAGCCGTTCCCGCAGGGTGAGGGCGTCCTCCAGGGTGCGCAGCACATGCGCCCCCTCGCCGGGCAGCCGGCGCGGCCGTACCCCGGTGGCCACGATCAGTCCGTCGTACGGCAGTTCGGACCCGTCGGCCAGCAGGACCGCCCGTCGGCCGACGTCGAGGCCGGTCGCCGCGGTGCCGAGCCGCAGGTCGAGGCCGAGGGCCGAGATGTCCTCGGCGCGGCGCAGCGGGAGCCGGTCCTCCTCCCACTCGGAGGCGAGGACCTGCTTGGACAGCGGCGGACGGTCGTACGGGAGGTGGGGTTCGTCGCCCACGAGGGTGAGGTCGCCCTCGTGGCCCTCGCGGCGCAGGATCTCGACCGCCGCGAGTCCGGCGGCCGAGGCTCCGACGACGACGACACGGTTCACTGCTCGACCAGGCGGATCGCGGCGGCCGGGCAGACCGCCACGGCCTCGCGGACGTCGTCGAGGAGTTCGGACGCGGGCCGCTCCTCGAGCAGGACGGCGATGCCGTCGTCGTCCTGGTCGAAGACCTGCATGGCGGCGACCACGCACTGGCCCGAGGCGACGCACTTGTCGGCTTCGAGCTCCACCTTGAGGGACGTCATGGGTTCCCCTTCCCCGCTTTCTTCGTGTTTCTTCGTGGGCTTCATGGACGTGATGAGACTGTTCGGGTGCGCTTGTGTCCGGGCTGGGGGACCGGCAGGCGTCACCAGGTCACCGGCAGGGCGTGGACGCCGTAGATGAAGGCGTCGTGCTTGAAGCGGACGTCGTCGAACGCGCCGGCCAGCTTCAGGGTCGGGATCCGCTTGTAGAGGGTTCCGTAGACGACCTGGAGTTCCATACGGGCCAGCGGCTGGCCGAGGCACTGGTGGACGCCGAAGCTGAACGCGACATGTCGGCGGGCGTCACGGGTGAGGTCCAGCCGGTCGGGGTCGGGGAAGACCTCGGGGTCGCGGTTGGCGATCTCGTTGACCATGATCACACCGTCGCCCGCCCTGATGACCTGCCCGCCGATCTCGATGTCCGCGGTGACCGCGCGGCGCCGTCCGAGGTGGGTGATGTTCAGGTAGCGCAGCAGTTCCTCGACGGCGGACACGACGAGCTTGGGGTCGTCGGTGTCCCGCAGCAGGGCCAGCTGGTCGGGGTTCCGGAGCAGCGCGAGGGTGCCCAGCGCGATCATGTTCGCGGTGGTCTCGTGGCCGGCGAAGAGCAGCAGCAGTGCCATCTCCGTGGCCATCCGGTGGTCGATCTCGCCGTCGCGGACGCGTCCGGCGATGCTCGTCAGCAGGTCGTCCCGCGGATCGGCGAGCCGCTTGCCGATGAGCCCGCCGAGGTAGGCGGCGATCTCGCGTGTGGCCTGTCCGCTCTGCTCGGGGGTGGAGTCCCGGTGGACCATCGTCTTGGTGTTGTCCTGGAAGAACGCGTGGTCGTCGTAGGGCACGCCGAGCAGTTCGCAGATCACCAGGGAGGGGATGGGGAGCGCGAACGCCTCCACCAGGTCCACCGGTTTGGGGCCGGCCAACATGTCGTCGATGAGGCCGTCCACGATCTTCTGCACGGTGGGGCGCAGGGCCTCCACCTTCTTGATGGCGAAGGGCGCCGTCACCATCCGGCGCAGCCGGGCGTGCTCCGGGTCGTCCAGCATGATGAAGCCGAACTTGCTCTCGGCGCCGCCGCTGCCCTTGGTCGGGTAGCCGGGGGTGTCGGTGTCCGCGCTGATCCGGGGGTCGCCGAGCAGGGCGCGCTGGTCGGCGTAGCGGGTCACGAGCCACGCCTCGCTGCCGTCCTGGAGGCGGACCTTCGACAGGGGCGCCCGCTCCTGGATGTCCCTGAGGGCGGGCGGGGGGTCGAACGGGCAGCGGGCCGCCCTCGGCATCGGGAACTCCGGGACCGCGTCGGGGGCCTCGGGCACCGGGCCGGTCAGGGTGTCGGCCATGGTTCTCCTCGGTGGTGGGGGCTCCGGTCGGCCGGAGCGCCGGGGGAAGGGGGTCGAGATCCTCGATGCGCGCGTCGAAGTCCTCGATGCGCGCATGGAAACAGAGCGGCCTGACGCCTTCCGGTCAGTTTCCTGACAGAAGGCTGACGTGTCCTGGATCACATACGGAATGCCGTTTCTCAGCCTTCGCCACCCGCCTTTCCCAGCCAGTACCCGAAGCCCCGGCGGGTGTGGATCAGCGCCGGAACGTCGCGGTCGACCTTGCGGCGCAGCCGGGACACGAGCTGCTCGATCGCGTTGCCGCCCCGGAAGTCGCCCCACACGTACCGGCTGATCTGTTCCTTGGACAGCACCCGGTGCGCGTTGACCAGGAGGTGGCGCAGCAGCCGGTACTCGGCGGGGGTGAGGTCGAGTTCGCGGCTGCCGCGCCGCGCCCGGCAGAGGGTGTCGTCGAGGACGAGGTCGCCGTAGTGCGGGGAGTGGCCGGAGCGGCCGGCGCGGCCCGGGGCGGTGCCGCGCAGCAGCACCTGCATCCGGGCCAGTACCTCGGCCATCCGGAAGGGCTTGGTGACGTAGTCCCCCTCCTCAAGGCCGAGTCCGGGGAGGATGCTGCCGAGGGAGTCGTACGGGGTGAGGTAGAGGATCGGCGGCCGGTGGGCGATCACCGGCCGCTGCATGCGGGCCAAGCCGCCCAGTTCGGGCAGGGCGGTGTCGACGACCGCCAGGTCGTAGCGGTCCGCGTCGAGCCGGTCCAGCGCCTCGGCGGTCGTACTCGCGAGGCTCACGCGGTAGCCGGCCAACTCCAGGGTGGTGGCGAGCAGTTCGGCGAGTTCGGGGTCTCCGGCGAGGATCAGCACATACTGCCCGGCGCCCCGGGCGAGTGACGGCTTCTCGGTCGGGCTGCCGTGCATGGGTGGGACCATTCCGGAACCGCGCGGGAGCGGGTACGGACGGGAGCGGGGTAACGGCCCGGCGGGTTCCGCGTCGCTCACGGCACGCGCGGCGCCCCGCCGGTCCTCACGCGGTGGCTGCCGCGGCGCCCGCATCGGCTCCCTGCCCTTCGTCGAGAGAGCCTTCGCCGAGAGAGCCTTCGTCGAGTGGGGCGCCTTCCAGTGGACCGGGGCCGTCTTCCAGTGGGCCGCCTTCGAAACGGGCTCCGGTGGGCGCCGAGTCGGCGAGGAGTTCGTCCGCCAGTCGGCCGAACAGCCGGGCCAGTTGCCGCAGTTCGCCGGGGGGCCAGTGGGCGAGGGCCAGTTGCATGCCGCGGGCTCCCGCGTCACCCAGGCGGGCCACGGCGTCCTCGCCGCGCGGGGTGAGCCGGATGCGCAGGGCGCGGGGGTCGTCGCGGTCGGGGACCCGGGTGACGTAGCCGTTCCGCTGGAGCCGCTGCACCTGGCGGGTGACATGGGAGGCCTGTACGGCGAGCACCTGGGCCAGCTCCCCCGGGCGCAGCGGGTCGTGCTCGGCGATCCGGCGCAGCATCGCGACGGCGGCCCGGTCGAGCGGCACGCCCGCCAACTCGACCAGCCGGTCGTGCTGACGCGCGCGGACGCTCAGGTAGGCGATATGCGTGAGCGCCCGTTCGATCTCGACCGCTGCGGGCGAGGCGGGGGGCACTGCGGGCGGTGACGAGGACATGGATCTCACCCTACTCTCCTGCTTGCCTAACTCAAGCAAATCCCCACTTGCTTGACTCAAGTAATCCATATATGTTTGCCTAACTCAAGCAACACAAAGCCCGCACCGACCGGAGCCGCCTTGAGCGGAAGGTGGCTCCCGCGCGCCGCACCCGTGGGGACGGGGCCGGCGCGCTCCCCGGGCCCGGCAGCCGGAATCTCTCCCCCCGTCCGGCGCCGGGCCCGAGGACCCCACCTCCCCTCCACGCCTGCTCGGCCCGCCCCGGCCGCCCCTCCCCCGGCCGAGCAGCACCCCCTCCGGCGTGGAGCGTCCGGGACGACAGACAGGACCCCTCCCATGAAGACCTCCGTACGAGCCGCGCTGGCCGGGGCGCTCGCCTGCGGCGTGCTCACCACCGCGATCGTGGTCGGCCGGCACGACAACGGGGCCGCCGACGCCGCCCCGCCGAGCGGGCCGTACGTCGCGCTCGGCGACTCCTACACCGCCGGACCGGGCATCCCGGGCCGAAGCGGCACGCCCACCGGCTGCGACCGCTCCGACCGCAACTACCCGGCGCTCGTCGCCCGGCGGCTGGACCTGCCCGCCGGGGGCTTCCGCGACGTCAGCTGCAGTGGCGCCACCCTCGCGGACCTCGACTCGGCGCAGTCCACGGACCACGGCACCAACCCCGCGCAGCTGTCCGCCCTCGACGGCCGGACCCGGCTGGTCACGCTCGGCATGGGCGGCAACGACATCGGCTTCGCCTCCCTGGTGAAGACCTGTGTGAAGTCCGGCGTGCTCACCTTCGCGCTGAACGCCATGACGTCCGGCGGCGACCGTTCGGCCGCGCCCTGCCGCGCCCGGTACGTCTCCGACGGCGCCGACCGGATACAGCAGCGGATCGACGCGGCGGACGCGCGGCTGGCCAAGGCGCTGGCCGAGGTCGAGCGACGGGCCCCGAAGGCCCGGGTCTACGTCGTGGGCTACCCGGCGATCCTGCCGTCGCACACCACCGGCTGCGGCGCCGAGATGGGCCTGACCGGCGGGGACATCACCTATCTGCACGAGAAGGAGCAGCAGCTCAACACGATGCTTCGGGCACGGGCCGGCAAGGCGGGCGTCGGCTACGTCGACACCTACTCCCCCTCCGTCGGGCGCGACGCCTGCGCCGACCGGCAGGTGCGCTGGGTCGAGCCGCTCGTGCCACTCGCCCCGGCCGCCTCCGTCCACCCCAACGAGCGTGGCGAACAGGGCATGGCGGACGCCGTCCTGAAGACCCTCGGCGTCTGACACCCCGCACCCGCGCACGGCGAAAGGAGCACGGCATGAGCAGCGACCCCATGACCGGCGGGGCATCCGACGGCGCTACGACGCCCGGCGCCACGACACGCGCGCGCGGCGCCTTCACCGGCGACCCGGCCCTCACCGCCAGCCCGTCCACGAGGAACCCGACTCCTGCTGCCGTGCTCGCCGAGCCGGTGGTCCTCACCTGTGGCAGCTCCTTCGAGGGGCGGACCGTCGTCGTCACCGGTGCCGGTTCCGGGGTCGGGCGGACCGCCGCGCTGGCGTTCGCGTTGCAGGGTGCGAAGGTCCTGGTCGCGGACGCGGACCCGGTCGGCGCGCACGCCACCGTCCGGGGCATCGCGGCCGTGGACGCCTACGCCGCCGCGGTGGTCGGGGACCTGGCCGACACGGCGGTCGTGGACGACGTCGTGGCCACCACGCTCTGCGCCTTCGGCGGCCTGGACGTCCTCGTGCACGGTGCCGAACCCACCGTCCCGCTCACCCGTGCCGTACTCCCGCACATGCTGACCGCGGGCGGTGGCTCGATCGTGTTCGCGGGTGGCGGACCCGGGGTCGCCCATCTCGTGGCCTCGTTGCAGGTGGCGTACCGCGAGCGGGGTATCCGCGCGCACGCCGTCGGGCTGCCGGCCGCCGCCGGGCCGCAGACACGGGCAGCGGCGATCCTGCGCCTCGCCGCCACCACCGTCGCCGTGGCCGCGGCCGATCGGACCGTGCCGTGACCGGCAGTGAGCCCGCCGTCCGGGCGGGTCACACCCGCCGCCTTTCCGTCCGGGCACCGCCGGGAGCGACAAGACCTGTTCCAGCGGCCCCGCATCCCAGCACTCCCGGATCCCGGCTTCCCCGGATCCAGGGCCCCGGTTCCCAGCGACCCGGTTTCCCGTAACCCAGAAAGGCCCTCCCCACCATGAGCACCATGAAGTCCGTCCAGACCGGCGGAGTCGGCAAGATCGAGGTCGTGGACGTCGAGCGGCCGGTGCCCGGCCCCAAGGACGCCCTCGTACGGATCCGCGCCTGCGGCATCTGCGGCACCGATGTGACGTTCCTGCACATGGGCGGCATGCCCGCTCGTGCCCACCTCGGCGGCGACATGGTCCCCGTGGCGCTCGGCCACGAGCCCGCCGGCGAGGTCGTCGAGATCGGCGCCGAGGTGAGCGGTCTGAAGGTGGGCGACCGGGTGGTCGTCAACCCGCAGGACGCGCCCACCGGCATCATCGGCTGCGGCGGCAGGTTCGGCGGGATGAGCGAGTTCCTGCTCATCGAGAACGCCGAGGTCGGCAGGAGCGTCGCCGTCTTCCCCGACACCGTGCCCTTCGACGTGGCCTCGCTCAACGAGCCGATGGCCGTGTCCCTGCACGCCGTCAACCGCTCCGAGGCCGGCCCCGGCGACAAGGTGGTGGTGTTCGGCGCCGGGCCCATCGGCCTGGGCGCGGCGATCTGGCTGAAGCTGCGCGGCGTGGAGCACGTGGTGGTCGCGGACGTCATCCCCTCCCGGCTGGAGAAGGCACTGGCCGTGGGTGCGGACGCCGTCATCAACTCCGCCGAGGAGGACGTGACCGCCCGGCTGACGGAACTGCACGGCGAGGGCGCCAACGGGCTCGGCCAGCCCCGCCCGGGCACGGACATCTACGTCGACGCGGCCGGTGCCGCCGTCGTCTTCAACACCGTGGTCGCGAACGCCAAGTACCACGCCAAGCTGGTCATGGTCGCCGTGCAGAAGAAGGGCTCCGAGATCGATCTCGGCGGTATGCTCCGCAGCGAGCTCAACCTGGTTCCCTCGCAGGGCTACCCGACCGAGATCTTCGAGGTGACCCCCGAACTGGTCGAGCACCAGGAGCGGTTCGCCAAGCTGATCAGCCACCGGGTGCCGTTCGCGGAGGCCGAGCGTGCCTTCGAGCTGGCGCTGACACCGGGCGCGGCGGAGAAGGTCGTCGTCACCCTGGAGGACTGAGCACGCGACAGGGATCCGTCCGCCGGGTGCGCCCGACGGGCGGATCCCCGGTGTTTCCGTGCCGCAGTGCTCTCCTGCTCTCGTTGCTCCCCCCCCAACCCTCACCCACAGGAACGGCATCTCCATGCGCGTGCCCCTGAGACAGGCGGCCCGGGCCACGGTCCACCTCTTCCTGGCCGCGATCATGGCCTTCGGGGCGTACATCTTCATCACCGTCCTGCTCATCACGGCCACGGGCGCGGTCGCCGTGGTCGGGATCTGGCTGGTGCCCGAGACCGTGCTGCTGATCCGCCGGATCGCCGGGGCCAAGCGGCGGCTGACGGCCAGCTGGACCGGCCGGGACATCCCGGAGGCGTATCGACCGGTGACCGGCACGGTGCGCGAGCGGGTGCTGATGGCCGTGAAGGACCCCGGAACGCTCACCGACGGGCGCTGGCTGCTCGCGTACTACGGCTACGGCTGGCTGACCGTGCTGATGCTGCCGCTGTGGCCGGTCGGGCTCGTCGTCGACGGAGTGTGGAGCGGACTGCTCCGCAGACAGGCCGTCGTCCTGCCGCTGATCGTCAAGCTGGCCGACGTCGAGGCCCGTTGGTCGACCGCCCTGCTGCGGCCCTCCCCGCAGGCGCTGCTGGCCAGGCGGGTCGAGCAGCTGACCGCGACCCGGGCCGACGCGGTCGCCGCGCACGGCGCCGAGCTGCGCCGGATCGAACGCGACCTGCACGACGGCGCGCAGGCCCGGCTGGTCGCCCTGTCGATGCGCATCGGGCTCGCCCAGCGCGCGTACGGCGCCGACCCCGACGCCGCGCGCAAGCTGCTCTCCGACGCGCAGGCACAGGCCGAGGAGGCACTCACCGAACTGCGGCACGTCGTACGGGGCATCCATCCGCCGATCCTCACCGACCGGGGGCTGGCGGGGGCCGTACGGGCACTGGCGGCGAGCAGCGGGCTGCGGGTGGCCGTACAGGACGACGGCGTCGCGGACGGGCCGCGGGCGCCCGCGGCCGTGGAGGCCGCCGCCTACTTCGTGATCGCGGAGGCGCTCACCAACACGGCCAAGTACAGCGGGTCCGAACATGCCGAGGTGCTGCTGGCCCGGTCCCGGCGGGGGCTGAGCGTGCGGGTGCGGGACGAGGGGTGCGGCGGCGCCGACGAGAGCGCCGGGTCGGGGCTGCTGGGGATGCGGCGCCGGGTGGCCGCGCTGGACGGGACGGTACGGGTGTCGAGCCCGGTGGGCGGCCCGACGGTGGTCGAGGTGGAACTGCCGTGCGTGTGGTGAGCGGCGTCCCCGTCCGTCTGTCGGATGACGGGGGCGGTGCGTCGTACTGCGTCCCGAGTACGCCGGATTGTCGGCAGCCGCACGACGACCCGGGGGCCCCGCTCCCGGGAGTCTGGGGCGGTACTCGAGACCAGATGGGGAGACCACCGTTCCATGGCCGTAATTCTCTCTCGACTGGGCCGGCTGGCCTTCCGTCGACGATGGCTGACGATCCTGATATGGCTCGCGGTGCTGACCGGCGTCGGTGCCGCCGCGGCGACCGCGCCCGCCGTCGAGGACCCGGGCAACTCGATGCCCGGCATCGAGTCCCAGAAGGCGTTCGACCTGATGGAGCAGCGCTTCCCGGGCACGCGTGCCGACGTGGCGTCCGAGCGGGTGGTGTTCGTCGCCCCGGACGGACAGAAGGTCACCGCGGCCGGGCACCGGGCGGCGATCGAGACGTTCGTGTCCGAGGCGGCCGACGGTTCGCAGGTGGCGGGCGCGGCGGACCCGTTCCGCACGAAGGCGGTGAGCACCGACGGCGGGACGGCGTACTCGACCGTGTCCTTCAAGGACAAGGCCGACCATCTCACCGACACCAGCAAGGACCACCTGCGCACGGCGATCGACCGGGCGCGGGAGTCGGGGCTGACGGTCGAGACCGGCGGTACGGCGCTGGCGGAGCAGCCGGCGGCGGGCGGCACCGGGGAGGTGATCGGCATCGGGATCGCCGCGCTGGTGCTGCTGGTGACCTTCGGTTCGCTGGCCGCCGCCGGGCTGCCGCTGCTGACCGCCGTGGTCGGTGTCGGCATCGGTATGGCCGGGGTGCTGGCGCTGGCGAGCACCTTCGAACTGTCGGAGTCCACCGGCACGCTGGCGACGATGCTGGGCCTGGCGGTCGGCATCGACTACGCGATGTTCGTGGTCTCCCGCTACCGCGAGGAGCGCGCCAAGGACCGTACGCCCGAGGAGGCGGCCGGACTGGCGGCGGGCACCGCCGGTTCGGCGGTGGTCTTCGCGGGGCTGACCGTGGTGATCGCACTGGCCGGGCTCTCGGTCGTGGGCATCCCGACGCTGACCAAGATGGGCCTGGCGGCGGCGGGCGCGGTCGTCGTCGCGGTGCTGATCTCGCTGACGCTGGTGCCGGCGCTGCTCGGCTGCTGGCCGAACGCCGTACTGTCCCGGACCACGCGCCGCACCGGCCGCTTCAAGGAGGGCGGCGAGCGCAACGGCGGCAGCCGCTGGGCCCGGCTCGTGCTGCGCCGGCCGGTCGCGGTGCTGCTGCTGAGCGTGGTCGGCCTGGGTGCCCTGGCGCTCCCGGTGCGCGATCTCCAGCTGGGCATGCCGGGCGACGAGGTGAAGGCGACGTCCACGACCGAGCGACGGGCCTACGACGCGCTCGCCGAGGCCTTCGGGGCCGGGTTCAACGGGCCGCTGACGATCGTCGTGGACGGCAGGGGCGCCGACGACCCGAAGTCGGCGGTGGCCACGATCTCGGGGAAGATAGCCGACGAGAAGGGCGTGGTGTCGGTTTCGCAGGCGCGGTTCAACGCGGCGGGCGACACCGCGGTCTTCTCCGCCGTACCGGCCACCGGACCGAGCGACAAGAAGACGCAGGACCTGGTCAACGCGATCCGCGACGACCGTCCGGGCATCGACGCGTCCACCGGGGCGACGTTCTCGGTCACCGGCACCACCGCGGTGAACATCGACGTCTCGGAGAAGGTCCAGGGGGCGCTGATCCCGTATCTGATGATCGTGGTGGGCCTGGCCTTCGTGCTGCTGCTGATCGTCTTCCGGTCGGTGCTGGTGCCGCTCAAGGCCGCTCTCGGCTTCCTGCTCTCGGTGCTCGCGGCCCTCGGTTCCGTGGTCGCGGTCTTCCAGCAGGGGCACGGCGCCTCGCTGCTGGGCGTCGAGGAGACCGGGCCGATCATGAACATGATGCCGATCTTCCTGGTGGGCATCGTCTTCGGACTCGCCATGGACTACGAGGTGTTCCTGGTCGCCCGGATGCGCGAGGCGTACGTCCACGGGGACGGGCCGGCGCAGGCCGTGGTGACCGGGTTCCGGCACAGCGCCCGGGTCGTGGTGGCCGCCGCGCTGATCATGATCGCCGTGTTCTCCGGGTTCGTCACCGCCGACGAGTCCCTGATCAAGATGATCGGGTTCGGGCTCGCGGCGGCCGTGCTGCTCGACGCGTTCGTGGTGCGTATGGCGTTCGTCCCGGCGGTGCTGGCCCTGCTCGGCCGGTCGGCCTGGTGGCTGCCGAAGTGGCTGGACCGGGCGCTGCCGGTCGTCGACGTGGAGGGCGAGACCCTCACCCGCCGGGAGGCGCCGGCGCAGCAGGAGGCGACCCCCGTCGGACCGGCCGCTGTCTGACCGTCCCCCGGCCCTCCGGGGAAGGGCCGTCCGTGCCGCCGTGCACGGGCGGCCCCCGTCCGTCGTCCGTGACCGGCCCCGATCGGAGAAGCCGATGACGATCCCCTGGCAGCGGTACGCGGACGGCCACGCCCGCACCGTCGACATCATGACGGCCGCACTGCTGTTCGCCACGTTCCTCTTCGGCAGCGAGATCGCCCTGCCCGAAATCCCCGGGCCGGAGGCGACGGCCCCGACGATCGCCCTCGCGGCCGTCGCCTGCGGGGCGCTGCTGCTGTGGCAGCGCACCCGGCCCCGTGCGGTCGTCGCCGTGACCACGGGCTGTGTGGCCGGCGCCGTCGCCCTGGGGCATCTGATCACCCCGCTGCTGCTCGGCCCGCTGCTGCTCGCCCTGTACCGGCTGGCCGTGAGCCACAGCCGCCGTACGACCCGCCGCTGCTACCTCGCGGCCCTCGCGGTGATCCTGCCGACGGCCCTGATCCTGGACCCGATCGACCACCCGTGGCCGATGAAGACGATCAGCCCCGCCATCTGGCTGCTGTTCCCGGTGGTCACGGGCAGTCTGGTGCGCCTCCAGAGCCGCTATCTGGAGGCCGTCCAGGCCCGTGCCGAGTACGCCGAGCGCGGCCGGGAGGAGGAGGCACGGCACCGCGTCGTCGAGGAACGGGTGCGCATCGCGCGGGAGTTGCACGACATCGTCACCCACCACCTGGCCCTTGCCAACGCCCAGGCGGGCACCGCCGCCCATCTCGCGCGCACCCACCCCGACCAGGTGCAGCGGCTCCTGACCGACCTCAGCGGTACGACGTCGGTGGCGCTGCGCGAGCTCAAGACCACTCTCGACCTGCTGCGCCAGGCGGACGACGGCGAGGCGCCGCTCGCCCCCAGTCCCGGGCTCGGGCAGCTCTCCGAGCTCACCGAGACCTGCGCGTCGGCGGGGCTGGATGTCCAGGTCGCGCTGGAGGGCGCGCCCCGGGCGCTGACGCCCGGCGTGGACCTGACGGCGTATCGCATCGTGCAGGAGGCGCTGGCCAACGTCACCAAGCACGCGGGCGCGCGCACCGCGCAGGTGCGGCTGAAGTTCGGCCGCGACCGGCTGACGATCACCGTCACCGACGACGGCACCGCCGTGCCCTCCGGGGCCTCGGACGGCCGGGGCTTCGGTCTGATCGGCATGCGCGAGCGCGCCCGTTCCATGGGCGGCGCCCTCCAGGCGGGGCACCGCCCCGAGGGCGGCTTCCAGGTCACCACCCGCCTCCCCCTCCACCCGGGCAGCACCCCGGCAGCACAGGAACGGACCCCATGACCATTCGCGTACTCCTCGCCGACGACCAGGCCCTGCTGCGGGCCACCTTCCGGATCCTCATCGACTCGTGCGACGACATGGAGGTGGTCGCCGAGGCCACCGACGGCGCCGAGGCGGTCGACCTCGCCCGGCTGCTGCGCCCGGACCTCGTGCTGATGGACATCAGGATGCCCGGCACCGACGGACTCGCCGCGACCTCCGTGCTCTGCGCCGACCCGGACCTGACCGAGACACGGGTGCTGATCCTGACGACGTTCGAGATCGACGAGTACGTCGCCGGCGCGCTGCGGGCCGGGGCGAGCGGCTTCCTGGGCAAGGACGTCACCGCCGACGCGCTGCTCGACGGCATCCGCACGATATGCGCCGGGGAGTCCCTGCTCTCCCCGCTCGCCACCCGCTCCCTCATCACGCGCTTCCTCGCCGCCCCGGCGGAGAGCGCCCGTCTCGCCGTCCCCGGCGACCTGGTCTCGCTCACCGCCCGCGAGCGGGAGGTGATGGCCTGGGTGGCGGAGGGCCGTTCCAACGAGGAGATCGCCGAGAAGCTGTACGTCAGCCCGCTCACCGTCCGCACCCATGTGCACCGCGCGATGACGAAGCTGGGCGCCCGTGACCGGGCCCAACTGGTCGTCATGGCGTACCAGACGGGCCTGGTCCAGGCCCATCCCGCCTCGACGGACGGCTCCTGAGGTCCGGTCACGGCCGTTCAGGGGAATCCGCCGGTGCATGGGCGTGGCCCCGAACGCGCGTGTCGACACCTCACCCGTGACCCTCCCCCTCATCTCCCCCATGCTCGCCACCCCCGGCACCCTGCCGCCCGCCGCGCAGGACGCGCGCTGGGCCTACGAGACCAAGCAGGACGGGCAGCGGGCCGTGGTGTACCTGGCCGGGGACGGGACGGTCGGGCTGCGGGCCCGCTCGGGGGAGGACATCACCGGCGCCTATCCGGAGCTGGGGGCGCTCGGGGCGGTCCTCGGGGACACGGCGGCCGTGCTGGACGGGGAGGTGCTGGCGCCGGACGACGAGGGCCGGGCCGACTTCCAGCTGTTGCAGTCGCGGATGGGGCTGGTGGGGGCGCCCGCCCGGGCGGCGCGGATGGCGGCGACCGTTCCCGTGCACCTCGTGCTGTTCGACGTACTGCATCTCGGCGGGAGCCCGCTGCTGCGGCTGCCGTACGCCGAGCGCCGGGCGCGGCTGGCGGCGCTCGGTCTCGCCGGGCCGTTCTGGTCGACGCCGGGCGCGCTCGTCGGGCACGGTCGCCAGGCGCTGGAGGCGACCCGGGCGCACGGCCTGGAGGGCCTGGTCTGCAAGCGGCTCGACTCGCGGTACGAACCGGGGGTGCGGTCCCGGAACTGGATCAAGATCCGCAACATGCGGACCGTCGATGTGCTGGTCGGCGGCTGGTCGCCGGGGCGCGGGCGGCTGACCGGGCTGCCGGGTGCCGTGCTCGTCGGGCAACGGACCGGGGCGGGCGCGCTGCGGTACGTCGGCAGCGTCGGCACCGGCTGGAGCGAGGCCGAGCGCACCGAACTGGCCGCGCTGCTGCGGGTCGCCGCGACCGACGTGTGCCCCTTCGACGCCGTACCGGCGGTCTCGGGCGCCCGCTGGGTGGTGCCCCGGCTGGTCGGCGAGGTGCGCCACAGCACCCGTACCCGGGCGGGGCTGCTGCGCCAGCCGTCGTGGCTGCGGCTGCGGCCGGACCTGACGCCGGAGGAGTCCGCGGCCGACCTTCCGGACACATCCGCCTGAGTCGGCGCCGGACGGCCAACTATTGGGCTGCGCTTCATCGTTGATACGCCTGCGGCCCTTGGCGCGGATGTGAAAACCGTGGAAGCTGAACTCCCCGTTCCCCCCAGCCGTTCGGCTGCGCCCGCATCACGAGGAGACGCAGTGTCGTCACCCATGTTCAAGGTCCACCGCAGGAGATGGCTCACCGGACTCGCCGGTGCCGCCGCGCTCGTGCTCGCCGTTCCCGCGACCGCGTTCGCCGCGCCTCCCCAGGCGCTCCCCCAGAACGCCGAGGCCGCGGAGCTCACCTACCAGCCGGCGTTCGACTACGACACGGACGGCTGCTACTCCACCCCCGCGATCGGCCCCGACGGCACGGTCAACGGCGGTCTGAACCCCACCGGCGCGCTCAACGGCAGCTGCCACGACGCCTCGGACCTGGACAACACCAACAGCTACTCGCGCTACAAGTGCAACAACGGCTGGTGCGCGTACATGTACGGCCTGTACTTCGAGAAGGACCAGGCCGTCGCGGGCAGCAGCATCGGCGGGCACCGGCACGACTGGGAGCACGTCGTGATCTGGGTGCAGAACGGCGCCGTCCAGTACGTGTCGACGTCCAACCACGGTTCGTTCACCGTGACCGCCGCCTCCGGTGTCCGCTTCGACGGCACCCACGCGAAGATCGTCTACCACAAGGACGGCATCAGCACCCACTGCTTCCGGCTGGCGAACTCCAACGACGAGCCCCCGGAGAACGACAAGCACACCTGGCAGTACCCGCCGCTGGTCGGCTGGAACGGCTACCCGTCGGGCCTGCGCGACAAGCTGAGCGCGTACGACTTCGGCAGCGCCAACTTCGGCCTGAAGGACGCCAACTTCGCCGCGCACCTGTCGTCGGCGAAGCCGTCCGGGATCGCCTTCGACCCGAACGCGTAGGCGCCCCGCGACCGGGTCCGGTACGGCCGAGTGGCCGTACCGGACCCGTCCGTCGTACGACGGACGGACCGGGAAGTTGAGCGGCACACAACCGGGAGGGTCTATCGTGTCCCGCATGTCCGTTCCGGAACTGATCCGTATCGTCTCCCGCGACTCGCCCATGGCTCTGGCCCAAGTAGAGCGTGTCCGCGCTGAGTTGGCCGTCCTGCGGCCCGGTGTGCGCACTGCGGTCGTCCCCGTGAGGACCACCGGCGACAAGTGGATGGGCGACCTGTCCAAGGTCGAGGGCAAGGGCGCGTTCACCAAGGAGGTCGACGCCGCGCTGCTGGCCGGCGAGGCGGACCTGGCGGTGCACTGCGTCAAGGACATCCCGGCGGACCGGCCGCTGCCGGCCGGCACGGTGTTCGCGGCCTTCCTCAAGCGGGACGACATCCGGGACGCGCTGATCCACCCCGGCGGCCTCACCCTCGACGAGCTGCCGCCCGGCACCCGGATCGGCACCTCCTCGGTGCGCCGGGTCGCGCAGCTGGCGGCCACCCATCCGCATCTGGAGTGCGTGCCGTTCCGCGGCAACGCCAACCGGCGGCTGGAGAAGCTGGCGGCGGGCGAGGCCGACGCCCTGCTGCTCGCGATGGCCGGCCTGGAGCGCATCGGGCGCGAGGACGTGATCAGTGAGGTGCTGTCGCCGGAGACGATGATGCCGCCGATCGGCGCGGGCATCCTGGCCCTCCAGTGCCGCGAGGGCGACACCGACGTCATCGACCTGGTGAGCGGGCTCGGCGATCCGGCCACCCACCGGGAGGCCACGGCGGAGCGGATGTTCCTGCACGTCCTCCAGGGCCACTGCAACAGCCCCATCGCCGGGTTCGCACGGGTGGACCGCAGCGGCGAACTGTCCCTGCGGGCCTGTGTGTTCACCTCGGACGGCAAGACCCGGCTGAACGCCCACGAGTGGGCGGGCCGGCTGGATCCGGCGACGCTGGGCACCTCGGTGGCGGTGGCGCTGCTGCGTCAGGGCGCCCGCGAGATCATCGACGGCATCCCGCACTGAGCCACACGGGGCTTCAGGCGGTGCCCTCTTCGGCCGCCTGGTCCCGCAGGAACTTGCTCACCTGGCAGGCCAGGCTGTCCCGGGCCGTACCCGACGGTGCGGCCCCGTCCCGCTGTCCGACACCACCCGTCCACAGCCGGCGGTCGGCCCAGTCGTCGTCGACCCGCAACTGCACCTGGACGTCCACCTGTCCGAGCGCGGCCTCGGGGCCCGCGGCGTAGAGGACGGCGGTGGCACGGCGCAGCGGGTAGACGTCGAAGCCCTCGATGAACTGCGAGTTGCGCCAGTCGATGAACGCGCTCTCGCCCTCGGGCCCGATCCGCACGTCGATCTGGCCGTCCTCGAGGTGGACGGTGGAGTGGCCGGTGCCCCGGTTCTCGACGGTCACCCGCAGCCGGAAGTACGTCAGCCCCTCGGCCGCGTCGTCCCGTCCGCGCGGCGGCTCGGAGGCCTCCAGTTGGTGGACACGAACGCGCAGACCGGCATGCTCGTCGTACTCCTGCCAGTCACCGACCACGTTGGGCTCGTACACAGTCCACCTCTCGACCTCTACCGGCTGCTTCCTATCCGTGTGCTCAGTGCACTGTCAAATGAGCGGAATGCGCTGTGGCCAGCGGGTTCACCCCTTTTGATCGTCGATCAAGCCGTGCGCAGCGGGAATTCGCCCACGGCCGCCGGAGGGCGGTCCGCGGGCGTGCCGCACATCACGTCGGCGGGCAAGATCAGCGAGCAAGGCGGCCGAGCAGCCGGGAGGCCGCGGTGATGCCGAGTGCCGCGGCCACGATCAGCACCGCGAAGTCGAGGGCGAGGTGCGCGGGCGTGCCGAGGAGCAGACCGCGCAGGGCGTCCACTTCGTAGCTGAGGGGGTTGACCTTGCTGACGGCCTGGAGCCAGCCCGGCATGATGGCGACGGGGTAGAGGGCGTTGGAGCCGAAGAACAGCGGCATGGTGATCGCCTGTCCGATGCCCATCAGGCGGTCGCGGCTGAGGACGATGCCGGCGATCGTCATCGACAGGCAGGAGAAGAAGGCCGAGCCGAGGACGACGATCGCGGCGACCCCGAGCAGCTTGAGCGGGTTCCAGGTCAGGGCGACGCCGAGCAGTGCGGCGATGACGACCACGACGACCGCCTGGATCACCGATTTCACCCCGGCCGCGAACGCCTTGCCGGTGATCAGCGCCGAGCGCGGGGTGGGGGTGACGAGCAGTTTGTTGAGGATGCCGGCGTCGCGCTCCCAGATGATCTGGATGCCGTAGAAGATGGCGATGAACATCGCGGACTGGGCGATGATGCCGGGCGCCAGGTAGTCGATGTAGGGGATGCCGCCGGTGGGGATCGCCTTGAGCCGGGTGAAGGTCTGACCGAAGATCAGCAGCCACAGGGCGGGCTGGACGGCCCGGGTGTACAGCTCGGTGCGGTCGTGGCGCAGTTTCTGCAGTTCGACGGCGCACAGGGCGATGATCCGGTCGGGCAGCAGCCGCCAGCCGCGCAGTGGCTGCGGGGGGCGCAGCAGCAGGTCGATGCCCTGTGCGGGGGCGCGGTCAGCCGACGCGCTGAGCGGTGCGACGGGTGCTTCGGACATCGCGGAAGTCTCCTGAACTGTCGTCGAGGCCACTGCCGGCGACGTCCCGGAAGACGTCCTCCAGGCTGGGCAGCGGGTCCGTGGGCGCGGCGCCGCGGCGGGTCCCGAGGCCCTTCCGTAGCTCGGTGGGGGTGCCTAGGGCGCGGATGCGGCCGCGGTGCATCAGGGCGACCCGGTCGCAGTACTGGTCGGCCTCGTCCATGTAGTGCGTGGTCACCAGGACGGTCATGCCGGTGGCCTCGCGTACGGCGGTGATGTGCTCCCAGACGCTGGTGCGGGCGATCGGGTCGAGGCCGATGGTGGGTTCGTCGAGGATCAGCAGCCGGGGCGCGCTGACAAGGGCCTGGGCGAGCTCGAGGCGGCGGACCATGCCGCCGGAGTAGGTACCGGCGAGCCGGTCGGCGGCGTCGGTGAGGTCGACGGCGCCCAGGGCCTGGGCGACGCGTTCGGCGCGCTCGCGGCGGGGCACGTCGAAGACGCGGGCGAACAGGGCGACGTTCTCCCGGCCGGTGAGGTTCTGGTCGGCGGACAGCTGCTGCGGGACGTAGCCGAGCAGCCGGCGTACGGCCATCCGGTCGCCGGCGGCGTCCTGGCCGAAGACGGCGACCATGCCGGACGGCACGGGCAGCAGCGTGGTGATACAGCGGATGGCGGTGGTCTTGCCTGCTCCGTTGGGGCCGAGCAGGCCGAAGACCTCGCCCTCGGCGACGGTCAGATCGAGCCCGTCGACGGCTCGTGTGTCGCCGAAGGCGTAGGCGAGTCCCGTGCAGGCGACAGCGGCGGCGGTCATGACTCCTCGGCCTCCTCGTGCAGATTGACGGCGAGCGTGCGCAGGGCCGGGAGCGCGGCGCGCAGGGCCTCCTGGTCGGCCGTGTCGAGCCGGGCCAGCTGGCGGGCGACCAGCGCGGCGCGCCGCTGTTTCCAGGCCCGCAGCCGGGTCTCGGCGGCCTCGGTGAGCAGCAGCCGGACGGCGCGCCGGTCGGCGGGGTCGGTCTCACGGACCAGGTATCCGTCCCTGACCAGCTGGTTGACCAGGGTCGAGACGGAGTTGCCCGCGAGGTACAGCTCCTTGGCGGCGTCGGAGACACCGATGCCGGGCCGGGCCTCGACCAGCCTGAGCAGCTCGACCTCGGCGCCGCGCAGCCGGGGCACGGTCAGCCCGGCGCGCAGCCGGCGCCTGAGCAGCCGCTGGACACCGACCAGCGCGTCGGCGAGTTCCTCGGGGAACGTTTCCTGGTCCACGCTGCGAGGTTAGCTCTGATACAGAGGTAATACGCCCAAGGGGACGTCAAAAACAATCCGCACAAAACCGACTAATCGTTTGATACCACTTTCGAGCGGGAACCCTCACTCAAGTGCTTCGGACAGCAGGCACGGCCGTGGACACCACCGCCGAGACCTGAGGGAGGCACGCGTGATGCACGCCCACGACGACGCCCCGCGCACCGCCGAGTCATTCGTCCGGCTGGCCGGACTGCCCGACGGTCCGCAGCGCCGCGCACTCAGGGACGAGCTGGTCCGGCTCTGGCTGCCCATGGCCGAGCGGATCGCCGTCCGCTTCCGCGGGCGCGGCGAGACCCTCGAGGACCTGTACCAGGTCGCGGCCCTCGGTCTGGTCAAGGCGGTCGACCACTACGAGCCGGACCGCGGACGCGCCTTCGAGGCGTACGCGGTGCCGACGATCACGGGGGAGATCAAGCGTCACTTCCGTGACCACATGTGGACCCTGCACGTCCCGCGCCGTGTCCAGGAGCTGCGCAACCGGGTGCGGCACGCCATGCGGGACCTGGCCCGGACGACTCCTGGCCGGGCGCCGACCGTCGCCGAGATCGCCGCGTTCGCGCAGCTGACCGAGGACGACGTGCGCACCGGCATGGAGGCGCTGGACTGCTTCTCCGCGCTCTCGCTGGAGGCGGAGATGCCGGGCACCGACGGCTACGCCCTGGCGGACGTCCTCGGCGAGCCCGACCCCGGTTACGACACGGTCGTGGACCGGGTGACCGTGGCGCCCTGCCTCCAGGCGCTGCCGGAGCGTGAGCGGACCATCCTCTATCTGCGTTTCTACCGGGGCATGACACAGAGCCGGATCGCCGAGCAGCTCGGAATCTCGCAGATGCATGTGTCGCGGTTGCTCAGCGGCTGCTTCGAGCGACTGCGCGAGGAGACCGCGGGCTGAGTCGCACGCGTCTCGCGGGCCGGGTCGCCGAGCCGCGTCTCACTCCAACGGAGGCGCGCCCGGGACCGTTGTGGGGCCGTGCTGGTCCAGGAGTTCCTCCAGCTCGGCGCGGATCCCCTCGGGCATGTCTCCGCTGCGGCCCCAGAGCAGGATCATCTCCGAGACGTTGCGGAGTTTGATGTTGGTGTGCTGCGAGACCTCGCGCAGGACCACCCATCCCTCGTCCGGAGTCACCCGCCCCAGCGCGACGACCACACCGATGGCCTGGTCCACCACCGCATGCGAGGCGACCGCCTCCTTCAGCTGGTCGACCTCGTGCTCCAGCTCCAGGATGCGGGCCGTTTCGTCACCGGGTTCGCGCGGTACTCGGGGCACGTCTCCATCGTGCCACCGGGCGACTCGGCAGGCGCCCGGGTAGGCCCTGGCCGGACACTGGTGGCAGATCCGCCCCCGCCGGCCGACCAGGAACGCGAGTGCCATGAACGATCAGCCGTCATCCGCCCCCGGTGCGCGCCGCCCGAGGTCCACCCGGCCCGTCTCCACACGGTCCGTGTTCGGCGCGCCCTGCTGGGTCAGCCTGACCAGCCGCGACCTGGCGGCCACCCAGGACTTCTACGGAGCCGTACTGGGCTGGCGGTGGCGGCGCGACTCGCTCGGCGACCACTTCCGTACGGCACTGGTCGGCGACGTCCCGGTGGCGGGCGTGGCCGCGGTCGCCGCGATGTGGCAGATGACCGTGGCCTGGACGCCGTACTTCGCCGTGCCCAGCGCGGACGACGCGGCCTCCCGCACCAGGGAGCGCGGCGGGACGGTGGCGGTGGGGCCGATCTCGCTGCCGCCGGGCCGGGCGGCGCTGCTGGCCGACCGGGACGGGGCGACCTTCGGCGTCTGGGAGGGCGCCCTGATCGGCAACTGGGAGGCCTGGCGGCAGGCGGCACCGGCGTTCATCCGGCTGCACACCCGCGACGCCTTCGACTCCGCGATCTTCTACGGCGAGATCCTCGACTGGGCCACGGACGTTCCGGGCTGCTGCGAGGTGCACTACGAGGGCGGCGAGGTGGTGCTGCGCAGCCGCGGTGACATCGTCGCGCGGATCGAGTCGGGGGCGCTGGAGGCTGCGCCGGACCCGACGATCCGTCCGCACTGGCAGGTCCACTTCGCCGTCGAGGACGTCACGGACTGCGCGCGGGCCGCGGAGAAGCACGGCGGCAGCGTGCTGCGCGAGTCGGCCGACGAGGCGATCCTGCGGGATCCCGACGGCGCCCAGTTCACGGTGACCTCGCACCGGGTGCGCTGAGCCGACCTGGAGAGCGCCGTCCACGGCGCCGAGGTCACCGCGCGCCCTCCAGGAGCCGGCGCTCGCGGCCCGGCGGGGCGGCCAGCACCGTCACCGGGAGTTCCCGGGGCGGCCGGCGTCCTTCGCGCAGGCTCGGCGCCGGCGCGGTCGGCACCAGCGGGACCCGCCCGCCGGCCCGGGCCCGCTGCGAGAACCAGATGACCTTGCCGCCGGTGGCCGTGGCACAGCAGCCCCAGCCGTCGCTGGTCGCGGCGATCCGCTCCAGACAGCCGCGCAGATCCAGGTCCGGGCGCAGCTCACGGTCGTGTCCGCCGACGGCCGTGATCAGATGCTGGCCGTTCCACCACATCTCGATCGAGAGGGACTTGTCGGTCGCGTGTTCGTCAATCGCCGTCAACAGCATTCCGGTGCCGCGGCAGACGGGCTCGACGAGGGTTTCCAGGTCCCAGTACCTGAGATGAGCGGCCAGGATGCGGTTGACGTGTGCGACCCGCTCCGGGCAGAGGTCCACGTCGAGGTGGTAGTAACAGGGCACTGCGGTCTTCATCGTCGTTGGCTCCTCACCGGCGAGGCTCCCCCTCCGCGGGCCTCCACGGCCCGAAAATACGGAGGGTGAGTGCTGATCGCGTCTGAGTCACCTCCACAGTGCGGGCGTTAGTCCATTCGTGCAACACGAGCGCACTCCCGAGGTGGTTGAAGTTCCAACAAGACGCTGGGTGTCGGCGCATGCACCATGAGTGAGACATTCCAACGAGAGCCCGGAAGGTGAACTGCGTCATGCTGCTACCGGCCAGGACAGAGGTCGCCCGGCAGTTGCGGCGGTACCGGGCGTGGGAGCGCGTCATGCTCGCCTCCCCCGCCGACCGCGCGGTGCGGGCCACCTTCGAGGACTCGGGCTACACCCTGTGCGTGCTGATGGGGAAGCGCTGCGCGCGCGAGGCCGTGGACGCCGCCGAGCGGTATCTGTGTGCTCCGCTCACCGCGTATCTCCAGGAGCACGGCGGACGGCCGCTGGCCGCCACGGCCAAGGCCGGGCGGTAGTGGGCCCGTTGGAAGCGTTCTCGCTCTGGCGCAGGTTCATCGGCCGGGCGGCAGGCCCGGTGGCGAGCACGACGGAGATGAGAGCCATGAGTTCCAAGGCCATGAATTCCAAGGCCATGAATTCCAAGGGCGCGAGTTCCAGGGACACGGGTCCCAAGGGCGCGAGTTCCAAAGGCGCGGGTTCCAGGAAGACCGGTTCCAAGGGGACCGGTAGGCCCGCTGCGATCGGCCGTATCCCGGTCCGGGACGTACGGCCCGCGGTGGAGGGCGGCCGTCCGGCGAAGGCGGTCGTCGGCGAATCGTTCCCGGTGACGGCGACCGTGTTCCGCGAGGGACACGACGCCGTGGCCGCCAACGTCGTCCTGTGTGGCCCGAAGGGCCGCAAGGGCCCCTGGACGCCGATGCGTGAACTCGCCCCCGGTACCGACCATTGGGGCGCGGAGGTCACGCCGGACGCGCCGGGCCGCTGGACCTACACGGTCGAGGCGTGGAGCGATCCGGTCGCCACCTGGCGGCGCCATGCGCAGATCAAGATCCCGGCCGGTCTGGATGTGGGGCTGGTTCTGGAGGAGGGCGCCGAACTCCACGAGCGGGCGGCCAAGTCGGTGCCGA
Source organism: Streptomyces vulcanius (assembly GCF_042653945.1). Taxonomy (NCBI): domain Bacteria; kingdom Bacillati; phylum Actinomycetota; class Actinomycetes; order Kitasatosporales; family Streptomycetaceae; genus Streptomyces; species Streptomyces vulcanius. Next base: position 33,217 of record NZ_JBHSFK010000072.1, read on the forward strand.
AGGGACGGTCCCGGACACTGGTCACCAAGGCCGCACGGACTCTGGGCGACGACACCCTCCCGGTCTCGGAGCGGCTCGCTGCGGCGTTCACGCCGGAGGTGGGGGCGGTTCTGGAGCGGTATCCGCTGCGGGAACTGGTCACCGCCTCGGAGCCGTTGCCGCTTCTCGTGGAGCGGGAGCGGGCGCTGTTCGGGTCGTGGTACGAGTTCTTCCCGCGTTCGGAGGGCACCGCCGAGCAGCCGCACGGCACGTTCCGCACCGCCGCGCGCCGTCTCACGGCCATCGCCGCGATGGGCTTCGACGTCGTCTACCTCCCGCCGATCCACCCCATCGGCACCACCTTCCGCAAGGGCCGCAACAACACCCTCGACCCCACCCCCGAGGACGTCGGCGTGCCGT
>NZ_JBHSFK010000073.1:0-32916 GCF_042653945.1 Streptomyces vulcanius
GCCTGGCTCGCCGGCTGCCGTCGGCTCCACCGTCGCTACGAGCGCAAGGCTGAACACTTCCTGGCCTTCACCGCTATCGCCTGCACCCTCATTTGCTACCGCCGACTCGCCAAATGAGACGACGTCTTAAGGGCGCTGCGGTCGGTGCAGTCGGCGTGCCCGACATAGGCGGGGTGCTCAGCAGCGCTTGAGGTGAGCGTGTTGGCCTGCTCCTTGGACAGGTTCGTGACGTATACGCAGTACACCTGAGAGGGGTCGATGACTGTGAAGGGCTGTTGATAGACGACGCTCTGGTCCATGGCCGCCTGCACCTCATCGGCGGAGTCGTGGAGGATGTCGCCGCGCAGGATCGAGTTGACCGGGACTCCCTTCCGCAGTCGCGGCATACCGGCTATCCACGCCTCCGCCACGTCTATGCCGTAAAAGCCGTTAGAGCTCAGGGAGGCCACCTCAGAATCGAAGAGGAGAGCGATCTCCCTGCGGCGGTGATCCGGTACCAGCGCCTTGGCAAGGCTGGTGTAGGTGATGCCCAACTCGTCGAGGTTCCGGGTGAGCCGGAAGTGATCGGCGCGCATCATCCGGTGGAACTCCCCATCGGTCAGATTCAACGTGTTCCGCATCGCAGCGAGGAGGACGCTGTTGTGGGTCGTGACCAAGTGGATGTTGAACGGTCCGGCCAGCAGCTCGTCCCACCCGGCCAGCAGCTCGTCCCATGGCGGTGGGCTGTCGGCAGCCATGCCTGCCTCCTCGTATCGGGGTATCGGGGTCGCCGCATGATGGGTGAACCACGAGACTATGCGGCCCAATACGCTCGCAGCCTTGATTTCAGCGGTCCTCGTGCACAGCCAGCCACGCCCCGGCCGGATCCCGCTAGTGGCTTGTCCGTGGCCTTGGCCAGGTAATCGACCTCCTGGTCGTTGGGGGCAGCAGACGGCCGCCTACAACCGCTACGGCGGTGTGATGCACATGCTCGCCGCTCTCGATCTGGCCACCGGCAAGCTCTACTGCCGGATCCGGCCGCGCAAGCGGTGGCGCGAGTTCCTCGGCCTCCTCAAGGCACTGCGCGCCCGCCGGCCCGGGGAGAAGCTGTACCTGGTGCTGGACAACTTCTCCCCGCACAAGCACGCCAAGGTGCGTGCCTGGGCAGCTGACAATGGCTTTGTAGGCGAGACCTGACACCGCTTGTCGACGAGTTCAGACAGCGCTTGTCGATCACAGCGTCGCGAAATGTCGGTGAGAAGTGACACCACCTCGGAGCTGGAGCCGTGCTCGGGGCGGGGTTGCGGCCGTCCAAGGGGCGGTCGGGGATGCACTCGCACTTTCATGCCGGGCTGGCCATCGGCATGGTGAACACGCTGTGCGAGGCGCCGTTGCAAGCCCTGCCTTTCCTGTAAAGCAAGCTTGACAACCGCCGAGGAGTGACAAGTAAGCTTTACATGTGCGAAACAGCGTCAGGGAACTGCGGTCGTCACGAGGGCTCTCCCAGGGCCAACTGGGCACGGCCCTCGGGGTCTCCCGGCAGACGATCAACGCCATCGAGACCGAGCGGTACACACCTTCCCTGCCGCTCGCCCTGTCCATGGCCAAGTTCTTCGAGGTCAGCGTTGAGGAGATGTTTCATGCCAATGAGGGCCCAGCAGATGACCAGTAACACGGCCAGGAGGTCCGTCCCCGGCTTCTTTCTCGTTCTCGGAGGCGCCTGCCTCGTGGCCGCGACTTTCGGAGGCCGCCTTGCTCTCGGCGTGGTGACGTTCGGGATCCTGGCGGTCTGCAGTCTCGCCTTAGTGCTGCTGGGACGCCGGAACGAGACCTATCAGGGCCTCACCGAGAAGGAACCCGACGAGCGCTTCGCCCGGATCGCAGGGCGAGCCTGGGCCGGCACGGGCGTGGTGCTTACCGTGGGGAATCTCAGCGCCTTCATCGGTGAGCTGGCATCCGGACGAAGCGGCGATCCGTACTTCTGGTTCGTGGCCACCGCCGCCATCGCCTACGTCGCGTTCGTCGGATTCTGGTCTCGGCATACCTGAGACGCCATCGCCGCGTACAGATCGACCTTGGACTTCGGTGGCATCGGCGCCCCCTCATCACGCAGAGCACTCCGATGGTCCCACCGCAAGCACCCAAGTGGTGTCAAAACTCGGATCTGGCACAGATCTTGGGGAGCCGTCACGGCGGGTCACTGATGCAGCATCTTCCACGCCCTGGACGACGTGCTCGGCCTGGATCTGCCCTGCAGGCGGTCCGGGAGGAGACGGTCAGGGACACCCTGGGGCACGCTAGGCTGCGGTTCTTCGGCGGACGGGGGCATGACATGTGGCAGCGGGGGATATGGGCGGTCGTGCTCGGCGCGGCCCTGGTGGTCCTCGCCGGCTGCGGTTCCAAGACCGCCGAGACCGATGAGGAGGCGACAGGCGCGACCACGGCCTCCGCCTGGACGCTCGCCGCTCCGATTCGCATCGACGGCGTCCGTACCGCCGACGGCGGTCGGTCTCTGGTGGTCGATGCCGAAGTGCCCGACGGGGCACGCGACTGCGTGCGCAGCCTGCGCGGTGAGCTCGACACCGTCGAGCACGGCACGGTATACGCGAAGGTCACGTACGAGACCCGTTCCCTGGACCAGGACTCCGGCTGCACCGGCACGCGGCGGGTCAAAGCGACGGTGAAGCTGGGCGAGCCCCTGGGCTCCCGCAGGGTCATGGTGAACAGCATGGACGTGTACACCCCCGTTGGTGCCACGCCACCCGCTCTGCGGCAGTGCGGTGAGAACGGCTGCGACCCCACGCCGCCGCGTTGCACCTCGTCCTCGTACGGGCAGGCGGTCAACGACACGGACATCCCCAAGCACACGAGCTGGGAGGAACGCGGCTGCGACGACACGTGGCTGGTGCTGGACCTGTCGACCCGGATGGGGCCGGCGTGCGGTGACGCCGGCGACGGATGCTCCTCCTCTGGTGTCTCCCAGCGCTGGTTCTACCGGGCCGAGTCCTCGGGCTGGCGGCCGGTTGCCACGAACGGCGATGCGGGGTGCGCCGGGATCCACAAAGTCCTGCCGGAATTGCCCGAGCACCTCTGTGCGTCGCTGCCGCGGCTCGACCGCGGCTGATACCCCGAGCCTGCGGCTGCTTGGCTGCTGGAGCAGGATCATTTTGCGGAGTAGTTCGAATCCGGCCCGCCCGTAGAGCCGCCTTTTGATCTTTTTCGCCCGATTCACGGCAGCCTCGACACCCCCTGAGCTCCGGTGGAGACTCAGCCCGGCGACCACGGCTTCCAGATCATGGGGCAACCCGCGGGCAAAGCCGATGATGCCAGGCAGCTTTGCGCCGCGGAACGGAGCGTTCAAACGAGGCGATTCTCAACCTGAGGGAGCGTCACCTCTCATCCGTGCGCGCCCCTGTACCGCACCCCCGGCTCTCGGTTCGAACGACCAGTGACCCGCCGTGACGGCTCCCCAAGGTCTGTGCCAGATCCCAAAACTCAGCGACATCACTCTCCGCCAACACCGGGCGGTGTCGGCGCCGATCGACAAGCGGTGTCAGCACGCCGTAGCGACCGATCCGGCGGCCAAGCAACCCGACCTCATCCCAGCACTGAAACTCGAGGAGCGAGCTGAACAACTTGCCTTCGCTCTGGCTGAGCACCATCCAAAGCTGGCGCGTGCGATTCCCTTGGTTTGCCTGAACACTGCGAAACTGCTTGCCGTCAGGTTCAATGACCGCCGGGCGGCTATCGGGAAGCTCACCACCGCTCTTGCGAAAATCCCGTCCGGCCTTGAAGAGTCCGACCAGATCCGCAGCTATCTGGCAAGCCTCTACTTCACCGAGGGGGAGTACATGAACGTAATCCGGGTGCTCGATTGCCTGTGCCCGGAGAATGAGCTCCGCAACACCATCGTGTTGAACGAATTTCAGGATCGGCTACTCATGGCAACGGCTCAGTTCCGCCTGGGAAATATTGCAGCCTGCCGGGCGCAGCTCACTCCGTTGCATGTAGCGGCCGCCAGACTAGGCAGCGACGGGGCGATGTCTGCATTGGATGTGCTGTCGAAAGCGGTGCGAAGTGTGGATCGTGCACATGACCTGGAGCCCCGCCGGTGACCCTGAACCGTGCGGGTGCCGTTCTCGAGGATCCGTGCGGCGAACAACCTTCTCGATGAAGTCGGGGCGCATTTCCAAAGGAATCCCCATACGCGAAGCATGTCACCCACTACTGGCAGTCATCTACTGCGCGGCCTGGGCGAAGCGTGGGCTTTAGCCGCAATACCGGTAACTTAGGGGCAATCCGGTCGTTGTTGGTGGCGTGGCAAGAGCGGGTCAAAGGTGCCGCTGCTGGCCACCACCTTGAAGCAGCTCGCCGAGCACGGCCCGCACGGGCCCGTGTGGTGGCGCTACGGGCATGCGGCCTGGCAGTCCCTCGCGGACGCGCTCGACAACCCCGACGACTTCCGCGGCTACAACGTCCGCTCGACCGCCCGCCGCCAGGCCCGCGAGTCCGAACTCGAGCGCGCCCGCCAGGAGCAGGAAGAGCACCGCCGCCGGATGGAGGCCGCCAAGTGGGTGTGCCCGACGTGCGAGCGCTACGTCGGCTGCTACTCGGTGGGCGACGACCGTCTGTGGGGCGTGAACCGCCGCAAGAAGGGTGCCGGGAACACGCTGGCCGCGCTGAAATCGATCCGCGCCGCCCGGCCCGACGGCGCACCGATCTACGTGATCCTGGACAACCTGTCCGCCCACAAGGGCGCCGACATCCGCCGCTGGGCAAAGAAGCACAAGGTCGAGCTGTGCTTCACCCCGACCTACGCCTCCTGGGCGAACCCGATCGAGGCGCACTTCGGACCACTGCGGCAGTTCACCATCGCCAACTCCCACCACCCCAACCACACCGTCCAGACCAGGGCCCTGCACTCCTACCTCCGCTGGCGCAACGCCAATGCCCGCCACCGCGACGTCCTGGCCGCCGAACGCAAGGAACGCGCCCGCATCCGCAGCGAGAAAGGCATCCGATGGGGCGGACGCCCCCTCACAACCGCAGCCTGATCCAACCCGGCGAACCTACGCGGTCACAGCACTAGCGCGCTGCCGAGGCAGACCAGGCCCCGACCGGCGGCGGCCTCTTCGGTCGGCGTCGTCGTACCGGCCTTTGAGGGGGTGGGCGGGAGCTTCGGGAGCCTGCCCGCAGTGCTCTGGGTGACCCCGGCAGCCGTCCACCAGGGGAGCGACGACAGCTGGGCGGTGCAGCGGACGGTCAGTGGCCTACCTAGGTAGACAGACACGAATCTACCTAGGTAGATTGGAGTCATGGCAGATCCCAAGATGACTTCACACACACAGAAGGTGCTGCGTGCTTTGCTCGGCAGGGAAGGGGACGCCGAGCGTCGTTCGGCGATCCTGACGGAAGGGTTGTACGGGCTGGAGCTGTCCCGTATGACCGACCTGCCCAACGGCACCCTCTTCCCTCTGCTCGAACGCCTTCGCCAAGCCGGATGGGTGGAGCGGTACTGGGAGCAGGACGACATCGCAGAGGCCGAGGGCCGTCCACGCCGTCGCTTCTACCGCCTTACCCCTAAGGGGGCCGAGCGCGCTCCGCACGCCCTTGCGGAGGCCGCCGCCTCGGCCGCCGCGCGCACTGGAATCGCCCGTCCTGGGCTGGCGGGAGGGAATGCATGATCAAGCAGGTTGTGCACCTTTCCCGCGGAGCTACAGCATGCGTGGGGCATGTGACTGTCAGTTACACATACCTGGGCAAACTTGTCGTACGCGGGTCCTTCGAGAAGGTCCGGTTCCGCGGACGCGGAGTCGTGGTGCATACCCGTGACGGTGGCCAGGCCGTCTTTGAGGCCGATGGGGCGGTGAGGATGTGGGAGTCGGATGGTGAGCAGAAGCGGATCTCTCCCCCCGCCGCTGACTCGAGCCTTTTTCGCCTCGCGGCCAGGGTTCTGCCGGAGAGCGAGCGGGGGGACTGGCTGGAGGAGCAGCGCGGGTACCTCGCGGACCTCGGGGCGCTTCGGGCCCGGTGGCGGTGGATTGCCAAACAGCTCATGGCGATGCCCCGGTACGCCTACACCGTGCGCACCGGAGCGAAGAAGGAGTCGGCATGACGACACCGCCCCTTCCCCAGCCTGCCCCAAACCCGCCCAGCCCGGACGGCGAGCCGCTGCTGACTCAGCGCGCGTTGCTGATCTTCGTGTCCGCGGCGGTCATCGGCGCGATTGTCGGTGTCCTGACCTTCTTCAGCGGTGTGGGTAACGCCGCAGGCGCTCTGCTGGCCGGGCTGACCGGTTTCGGCGCCAGCATCTTCGGCCTGCACAGACTGACCGGCGATTGACCGTGCGCCCGCTTGCGGGGCGGCACGGTCTGCGGCGTCTCTCCTGCGCCGGATCCGACGAGCCCGAACGAGATGGCAGCGGTGAAGACCGCAGCGAGGGCCCGTCTCCCGCAGCCGAGCAGTTCCAGCAGAAGGACCGCTGGCTCCCGGCGCTCGAGACAGGCTGCGCGCAGGCCTACGTGTCAGGCGTCGCCTACTGCGCCTACCTCCACGACGCCCTGGTCCAGTGGGATTATGTCCGGCGGCCTTACTGGTGCGAGGCCGGACAGGTTCCGTCGAGCGTGTGAACCGACCCACCCACAGGCCTAGCCGGAACCGCCCGCCCCCTTGTGGTCGTCTTGTGCGCTGACTGTGCACGAAGCAGGGACCTGGGGGATGTTGTGACGCGGAGCGTAACGAAGGCCGGTCTCCTGGTGGTGGCCATGGCGACGCTGGTCGGGGCTTCGGCCTGCGGCAGGGAAGCCGGCGCTGCGACCGGGCGGAGCGGCGGGACGCGCTCCGTGCACGGGAACGGGGAGTCTGTGGCGCCTTCCGAGGATGGGGTGTCGTCCGGCTCGGCGACGGCGTCTCCCGGCGCCGTGGGGAAGTTGTCCGGGGTCGCGCAGGCCGCGGCGGCGCCCATCACCCGGCACGTGCCGTGGAACCTGGACATCCTGGACCAGCGGTCGCGGCCGCTGAACGGGAAGTTCACCACCACCGCCACGGGCAAGGGCGTTCACGTGTATGTGATCGACACCGGGATGGACATCGCCCACAAGGAGTTCGGCGGACGCGCCCGCCTCGGCGCCGACTTCGTGGGCCCGAAGGACTCCGGTGACTGCTTCAGTGAGGAGGGGACCGGCCACGGCACGTTCGTCGCCGGCATCATCGGCGGGGCGAAGTACGGGGTGGCGCCCAAGGCGGAGCTCGTACGGGTTCAGGGCATCCTGTGCGAGAGCGAGGGCGGCGGTTCCGCGGCGGCGGCCGAGGCGGCCCTGGTGAAGTCCGTCAAGTGGGTCACCGCGCACGCGCAGAAGCCTGCGGTGGTGAACATGTCGCTCAACCTCGACCACCGGTCGGCGGCCCTGGAGTCCGCCGTGAAGAAGATGGTCGATGCCGGGATCCCGACGGTGGTGTCGGCCGGCAACTTCCATGACGACGCCTGCAAGCACTCCCCAGCCGGCGTCCCCGGCACGATCGTCGTGGCGGCCTCCACCTCGAACGACCGCGCGTGGAGCGACAGCGGCTCCTACGGATCGGGTTACGGACGGTGCGTGGACCTGTACGCCCCCGGCCAGAAGGTGACCGCCGCCCTCGCCGGCGGCGGTACGGCCACGGAGAACGACGGCGCGACGTCCTGGGCCGCCCCGCACGCGACCGGCGTGATCGCGCTGTACCTGTCGGCACACCCCCACGCCACGGCCAACGAGGTCCACGTCTGGCTCGACCACACGGCCACCCGCGGTGTCGTGCGTGGCGTCCGCTCCGACACCCCCAACCGGCTGCTCAACACCGGCGGCCTCTGACCTGCCCCGGCCGCAGGTCACCCAAGCGACGTGTAGAACTGCACGCACTGTTCAGTAGCAGGTGGCTGCGCCCCAACTGCCGACACCCGCAGACAGACGAAGCCCCCGGCGGCCGCTGGCGCAGAGCGGGCTGCCGAGGGCTTCATGGTGGCCGCCCGGAACCGACGGGGGCGGCGCCGGGCGACGATCAGGGGGAGATCACGGCGGCCGTCTCCACGGCTGCCGCCTGTTCCTGATCGATCGCAGCAAACCGAACACCGCCCGCTGGTGCTCGATGGCATCCTGCGGCAACCGCATGAAGGCCCGTCGCCACTACCGGCGCACCCGGGCCGGTCACGAGCCGCCGTCCTGAGCGGCGTTGCGCTACAACGCGGGAGCCCCCGGTCGGCATCACCACGGCATCACCACAGACCGGGGCCCCGAGGGATCGGGCCGCTCAGCCGTCGGACTCCGAGGACGGGAGGTAGGCGCCCGGTACGTCGTTCGGCGCGTAGACCTTCTTGTCACCGGGGTAGGGCTTGGTCCAGTTGTGCGTCTGGTACCAGGTGTAACGGTTCATCTGTGTGGGGTTCGCGTAGTCGGGCACGGCGTTCGGGCCGGTCAGCCTCTGGTGCGACGCCCAGGTCTTCCACTGGGCCGCGAGCTTCTTCTCGGCCGCCGCCACGGCGACGGACGTCGGCGCGGGCGCCGCGTCCGCCGACTGGGCCGCCGGGGTGTCCGAGCCGCAGGAGGGCTGGGGGCTCACCCCGAGGGTCAGCGAGGTCCGGTTGGGCACCGCCGCGAACGGTGTGGTGTCCGCCTTCGGCGTGAACGCCCCGTACATCGGGGTGGCCGCGCTGTCCAGCTGGTTCATCGGGTGGATCCCGAGGATCTGCTCGATGGTGCGGACCATCGTGATCTGCGAGTAGTAGTGGTCGTCGACGGTGCCGTGCTTGGCGTACGGGCTGATGACCTGGACCGGGGCACGGTGGCCGTCGACATGGTCGAGGCCGGCCTGGGAGTCGTCCTCGACGACGAAGATCGCGGAGTCCTTCCAGTACTTGCTGTGCGAGATCTCGTCGACCATCCTGCCGACCGCGAGATCGTTGTCGGCGACCTCCGCGGCCGCGTTCGCCGGGCCACCGGTGTGGTCGTTCGAGAACCAGAACATGTTCAGGTTCGCCGGGCCGTTCTTCTCGAAGTCCTGCTTCCAGACCTGCTCTTTGTAGATGTCCGGGACGCTGAGGTCGAACAGCGGGAAGCCCTGCACCGACACCTTGTTGAGCGACGGGATCGCCGAGCCCGTCTGGATGGGGTACGCGGTCCGTGCCCCGGTCGCGTCCATGTTCTTGCTGTCGCAGTACAGGTTCTGCCAGGTGGCACCGGCCGGCTTGGTCTCCAGCGACTGGAACTCGCCGAAGTCCTTGACGGACTTCCCGGCCGCCTGCGCACCGGTCCAGATGAAACCGGTCTTCTGGTGACCCAGGACGTCGTTCTCGGTGTCGTAACTGCGAATGTACTCACCGGCCGAGGACTCGGTGTACTCCGGGTTGTCCGACTGCATCAGCCAGTTGTGGCCCTCGGCGGAGTTCGTGCCGATGTCGTAGAAGTTGTCGTAGAGGCCGAACTGCTGGGCCAGCGCGTGCTGGTTGGGCGTCACGTTCTCGCCGAACTGCGTGAGCGAGGAGTCGCCGTTGCCCTGCGGGAGGTCGCCGAAGACCTGGTCGTAGGTCCGGTTCTCCTTGACGAGCAGGAAGACGTGCTTGATCGTCGAGGGGTCGCCGAGCCGCTCCGGGACCGGGACCGGCTTGGCGTGGCCGCCGCCCCTGGCCGTGGTGACGGAGCCGCCGCTCCAGCCGTTCTGCTGGAAGACCTTGGCCGTCTGGGACCTGATCACACTGTCGTCCGGCAGCGTGAACTGCGTCAGGCTCGACGTCGTGTCATGGGTGTTGTGGCCGGCGCTGTCGGGGCGGAGGGCGTCGACGCCACGGGTGTTGGAGACGACCACCTTCCTGCCGACGGTGGTGATCTCGGAGGGGAAGTAGTCCGTGGGGAGCAGGCCGACGTAGCGGGCCGGCTGCTGCGGGGAGGTGTAACGGTAGACGGCGACGGCGTTGGCGTGGCCGAGCGTCACCAGCAGCCGGCCGTCGTCGGTGAGCGTCACCGCGTCGGGCTCGTAGCCGACCGACGCCTCCGGCCACGGCTGGGTGGCGATGGTCTGGACGACCTTGTCCTTGCGCGGGTCGATGACCGACACACTGTTGTCAGCGGTGTTGGTGACGAACACCGCGCCCTTGTGGGCGTACACCGCGGTCGGGTGCAGTCCTACGGCGATGGTGCCCACGGCGGCGGACGGGTTCGCCGGGTCGATGACACTGACCGTGCCAGTGGTGCTGGCGCCGGTGTCGGGGTTGGCGGGTACGTCGGTGCCGTAGGAGTTGATGGTGGTGTCGCCGGCCTTGGCGGGACGGCCGCCCTCGTTGCTGATGTAGAGCTTGCCGCCGACCAGGGCGATGCCGCGCGGGGCGGTGCCCACGGTCCAGCTCCGCTCGATCGTGCCGGTCGCCGCGTCGATGGCGACGACCCGGTTCTGGCCGTTGACCGCGCAGTACACGGTGGAGCCGTCCGCCGAGAACACCGCCGCGCCCACCAGGGCCTGCCGGGAGCCGTCGGCCGCGATCGGGACGGCGGTCGGGTCGGCGAGGGTGCCGTCCGCGTTCACGGTGAACCGGGTGTAGCCGTCGGCCTGGCCGAGCCACAGCTGCTTGCCGTCGGGCGAGTACGTCGGGCCCTCCTGGCCGACGGCGCCGCTGCTGATGCGCAGGTTGTCGGCCGCGCCGGTGCCGACCTTCTGCTTCACCTGACCGGTCGCCAGGTCCATGATGACGAGGGACGCGTCGCCGTCGGCGATCGAGGCCGCGAGACGTGTGCCGTCCGGGCTCACCGCCGACGACATGATCTTGCCGTCGTTGATGACGGTACGGCTGCCGTAGGGCTTGATGTACTGGTCGGCGGAGACGACCTGACCGTGGGCCGTGACCTGACCGACCTGCTGGGTGCCGAACTGGTACGTCGAGGCGACCGCGGTGCCGGTGACACCGAGGGTGACGGCGATGCCCGCCGTCACCAGGGTGGCCCGGCGGCCGACGCGTCTGCCGAAGAGGTGGACCTGCTCCCTCTCGTTCACCCGGCGCTGCCGTGTTACCTGCATGGAGCTATCCCTTCGAGGTGGTGTCCAGCAGCTCGACGTTGCCGTCGAACTGCCACAGGGGGTTCGGGGCGTCTCCGGTCGACGTCCGCACCAGGAAGTAGCCGTTCACTTCCTTTGGCCCGTCGCCGTCGGCCACGAACCGCCCGTCCGAGCCGATGTCGAGCTGGTAGACGGCCGTCCCCGTGACCGTGACGCCGGGCAGATGCCAGCTCACGACGCACCGCCAGTCGTTGCCCGCGCCCTCCTGGGTGCCCTGACCGTCGCTCTTGGTGCAGGCTGCCCTGGCCCGCAACTGGGCCTCGGTGACGGCGGGACGGTGGAGCTCCGAGGTCTGCAGCCGGTAGAGGTGGGCGAACGCCGTGGCGAGGGACCGCTGGACCTTGTCCTGCTCGATGCCGGAGCCCGTCGACGGCGTCGCCACGGCGACCGCCCCGACGGTGAGGGCGGTCAGTCCGGCCAGCGGCAGCAGCCCGAGGGTGATCGCGCGGCGCCCGATACCGTCGTAGGCGAGGTTGGTGAAGTCACGCCGTACGAACAGCGCATACGCCAGCGCCGTGGCCAGCACGGCCCAGACGAGGCTGACCGCGACGGCGATCAGGAGCGGGCCGAGCTGGGTGGGGCTGGTGAACAGGCCGTTCCAGGAGATGAAGGCGTAGCCGGGCAGGGCGAGGCGCACGGCGACGGGCAGCGGAAGCATCTGGGCGACCGACATCGCCAGCGCGACGAGCGGGGGCAGCAGCAGTCCCATCGGGGACCGCCCCAGCGCGACCGACCCGAGCAGCCCGATCGCGGCGAGGGCCAGGGTGGGGGCGAGGGCGCAGACCCAGGCGAGCAGGACCATGCGGGCGGCGTCGCCCGGTGCCAGCAGATGGCCGTCGAGGCCGACCAGCGGATGGTTGCCGACCGCCAGCAGCCCGCCGGCCACACTGGAACAGACCAGCCCGGCGACGAGCAGCAGGACGACGGTGAGGCTGGCCAGCGACTTCGCCACGAAGATCCGCCGCGGCGAGCGGACCGCCACCAGCAGATGGCGCCAGGTGCCGAGCCGGTCCTCGGAGGCGAACACGTCGCCGGCGACCACCGAGGTCAGCAGGGGGAGCGCCCAGGTGCCCGCGAAGCCGAGCATCACCAGCGGTCCGGCCCACGCCGTGGCGTGCATCCAGCGGCCGAAGAGGGTGTCGGTGGGCAGCGTGCTCTGCCGGCTCACCCCCGCGACGAACAGCGCCGGCCCGATCCAGCAGGCGAGGACCAGCAGCCGGATCCGCCACTGCGAGACCAGCTTGACCAGTTCGAAGCGGTAGCTGCGGGGCACCGGGATCCGGCGGGTGACGATAGGGGGTGCGGGGACGGTGGTCGCGGTCATCTGCCGGCCTCCTGCTGCTCGGTGAGGGCGAGGAACGCGGCTTCGAGGGGTGAGACCACGGGGGCGAGTTCACGCACCGCGACGCCCGACTGCACGAGTTGCGCGACGAGTCGGTCGAGGGCGGGCACCAACGCCCGTACGACGCATACCTCGGGGTCGTGCCGCACGCAGGTGTCGTCGACGATCCGGATCCCGGCCGCCCCCGCGGCCAGTTCGCGGGCCGTCCGCGGGTCGGACGTCCTCAGCCGGTAGTCGAGTTCACGGTTCTCGGCGGCGAGCTTGTTCAACGGGCCGGAGAACACCACGCGTCCGGTGGCGAGGATGGTGACCTCCGAGCACAGCGCTTCGAGGTCGTCCATGCGGTGGCTGGAGAGCACCACGCTCGTCCCTTCGGCGGCGAGCCGGGTGAGAACCCGGTGCACATGTCGTTTGCCGGCGGGGTCGAGGCCGTTTGCGGGCTCGTCGAGGACGAGCAGCCGGGGCCTGGTGAGCAGCGCGGCGGCCAGCCCGAGCCGTTGGCGCATGCCGAGGGAGAAACCGCGGGCCTTGTCGTCGGCGACATCGGTGAGCCCGACTTGGTCGAGCACGTCGTCGACCCCCGCCGTCCGCGCGCCCTGGCCACGGAGTCCGGCCAGCGCGACGAGGTTCTGCCGGGCGGTGAGCGAGGGGTAGAGACCGGGGCCGTCCACGAAGCCGGCGACCCCGTCGGGGCCGGCGAGCGCCCGTTCCACCGGTGCGCCCAGGATCTCCAGCCGGCCGCCGTCGACGACGGCCAGGCCCAGCAGAAGGCCGAGCAACGTCGTCTTGCCCGCGCCGTTCGGCCCTACCAGACCATGGATCTGACCCTGCGCCACATCGAGATCGACGCCGTCGAGTGCGACCACCTCGCCGAAGCACTTGGTGATCTGGCGGGCCCGGATTGCGAGAAGTGTGTCCATGAGTCCCTTCCTTCGCAACGGTGAAGGAACTTAGGGGCGGCACACGACGTGGTCGGGGGCGGCGGGTTGAACGTGCCCGGAACGGATCGTCAAGGCATCGGCAAGTCGGTCTGCGAGGGGTAAACCCTTACTGTTCTTTGCGGGAACGTTGCGCCCCTGTCTGTACGGGAAGTGAATGCCCCTTGGATGAGGAGTGGATCCGGGGCAACCGTGGGTGGGGCTCGGGGGCTAGGCAGGTGACACCTCATCAGGTCTCGCCACTCCCGAAGGGGGATCCCATGCGTGCCCGCGCCGCCGTCGCCGTCCTGTCCCTGACGCCCTGGTCGGCCTTGCCGCCGAGCAGCGTCTCCAGGAACTCGCCGCTGAAGCACTCAAGGAGGTGTACTTCCAGGACGGCGGCCGCCGCGCCGGCAGCCTGGAAGAGGTCCGCTTCACCGACATCGAGCACCTCGAGTTCGACCTGTAGCAGCCGCGTCCCGAACAGCCCGCGAGCCCCGGTGCGACTGAGCGCTTCGTTTGGCGGATGAGCGCTTGAGTTGGCGGGGATGTGCGTCAGGGTCGGCAGGCCCAGCGCCCGCGGTAATCCGCTTGAACTGGTGTCGGTAGGCATGCAGGCTATGGCGGTGATTCCCGAGTTGGCCCCTGGCTATCTGAGCTGGGACGAGGCAGACCCCGACCGTCATCCCTTCGACAAGGAGTCTGCAACGCAGGTGGTGCACTCGCTCGGGCCGGCCCGGCGAGTGCCACGCCGCCCCGATGTCCCTTTGGCCGACCCGGCGATGAGTGCCTGGAGCTGGGGCGAGGGCAAGCTCTGGGCCGACGCCATGTCGCATGCCCTCGTCCAACGCTACGGCCGCTGGGCCGTGGGCTGGCGCTGGGCGCACGATGAAGGGGACTTCGACGGAGGGCCGGTCGGAAACTGGTGTTGCCCGCGGGACTCGATCACCGCCCCGGACGAGACCCTCGCCCGTGTCGTCGCGGCGCTGTGCGAGTGGCGCGGGTGGCTGGAGACTCTGGCCGGATGGTTCGAGGCGTACCCGCTGCAGCTGGCGGCCGTCGAGGATCAGCGGATCTTGTGGGAGCGCGCCGCCCGGAACCTGATCCTGCAGGTGGTCGACCGCACCGGGTGCGGCAGCGGCTGGCACGGGCACTGCCATCAAGTGCTCACCTGGTTCCTCAGCCGCTGGCACGTCGCACCCGACGTCGCGCAGGAACTGGTCGGCGAGGCGATCGGCGGGCGGTTCCTGAGCTGGACCGGCCCCGGCACAGTGCTGGTCGACAACGTCGCGGAGAGGCTCGCGCTGTCGCTGCGGCCGGACGACGGCACACGGTCCGCCGAGCCCGTAGCGGACCATCTGGAGCGCTGGCTCGCGGTGCGCGAGGCCGTGCCGTGGCAGGAAGGCCCGGACGGCGACGCGGACGGGCCGGTGACCCCCTCGCGCGACGGCGCGGCGGAGGACATCCGCTTGTTCGACGGCGCCGTGGATCCCGCCCGCGCGGAGGGACTGCTCGCTGCCCTGGAGCTGCTGCGGGCCGACGCGGAGCGCGGCGCCCGGCTCGATTTCGAACTGCTCCGCAGCTGGCACCAGCACGTCCTTCACACACCGCAGCCGCCAGCGTTCCGCAGCTTGCCCGCCTTCGCCAAGAGGGGCCGGGAACGCTACGGCATCGGCCCAAACACCCGCGCCCGCCTCGATGCCTGCCTGGCCGAGAGTGCAACGGACGGAGGGCGGACCCTCCCCCTCACCGCCCGCGCCGCACGCGCCTATCTCGACGTCTGCTTCTTCCATCCCTTCGACGACGGCAACGCCCGGTCCGCCTTCCTCACCCTCCTCTTCGTCCTCGCCCGCGAGGGCGTCGCGCTCAGCGGGGTCGGCCTGCTCCGTCGCATCACCTTCCAGGCCAGCGACCCCCAGGACGCGCTGATCCTCGCCCGGTACGTCGACACCCACAGTGCGGAGACCCGACGCAGCGCCGCCTCCCTCGGCTCCTAGTAGGGTTTGGTCAGGTTCGTAGTGGTATGGGTATGTCGCGGTGGCAGGTGGGACAGGCGCCGGTCCAGGTGGCGAGGAGTGTCTGCAGTTTGCGGACCACTTGGTAGAGGCTCAGGCCTGCGCCGCGTCTTTTGGGTCTCGTGCCAGTGGGCCAGGGTGCAGAAGGCGTGGGCGGCGGAGACGAGGGTGACGTGGTGGTGCCAGCCGCTGAAGGTGCGGCCTTCGAAGTGGGCCAATCCCAGGGCCTGTTTCATCTCGCGGTAGTCGTGCTCGATGCGCCAGCGCAGCTTGGCCAGCCGCACCAGCGTGGCCAGCGGCATCCCGGAGGGCAGGTTCGACAGCCAGAACTGCACCGGCTCGGGCTCGGTGGCGGGCCATTCGGCCAGCAGCCACCGCTCGGGCAGCTCTGGACCGTCGCCTGCCGTGCGGACACCACGTCCCGCTGGTCGCACTCGCAGAGCGACGAACCTTGAGTACATCCGCTTGAAGCCACTGCGGCTGCTGCCCGGCCGGGAACCTTCCCGCCAGGACACCGGCCGTGCGGCCGTCCGTCCGGCCGCGGCGACCAGGTCCTTCATGCTCTGGGCAGGCTCCGGATACTGCGTCTTCAGTGGCCGGCCGGTGCCCGCACAGGCGGGCTGGACGGGCCGGGCATCGGCCGGATGAGCGGTGTGGCGGGAGGAAATACCCACCGCATAAGACAGGTTGCGTTCCTCCAGACCGTGCCGGAAAGCGGCCGAATCCCCGTAGCCGGCATCCGTGACGACCAGGGGAATATCGATGCCCCATGAGAGGGTCTCGTCGATCATGTCCAGGGCCAGCTGCCACTTCTCCACGTGTCCCAACTGTGCCGGGATGCCGCATCGGGTGCGGCGGGCGACCTTGTCCGGATCCGCCTCCGGCGAGGCGGGGTCCCAACCACTGGGCAGGAACAGCCGCCAGTTCACCGCGGCCGAGGCATGATCTCGCGCCAGATGCAGCGACACCCCGACCTGGCAGTTGGTGACCTTGCCTGCGGTGCCGGTGTACTGCCGCGACACACACGCCGAGGCGTCCCCTCGCAGGGCGACACCGTGATCAGCCCGCCCGGCTGCGGCTTCGCCTCAAGAGGCGCCGTGTTGCGCTGAGTGTTGCGGTAGGTGTTGCGTCGGCCTCCACAGCGCCCCGAAGTCCGCCCAGGTCAACACTGGCGTACGGCGTGGTCGGGCCGCTGACATCCCCGTTGCGACCCCTTCGCCCATGCCCGGCTGGAGTTGAGGATGAGGGAGGACGGGATGGGCGGCGCGGACGCAGCCGGGGATCGGGGCGCGCTCACCGGTGTTGCGCGTCGGCGTGGCCTCCGCGCCTGGCCGACGTCAGTGCGGCGGTGACGTCAGGTGGGGGACGTCGGCGGGGGAGAGGTCGGGTCGGGCGCGGTGCCAGCGTGCGGGGTGGCGCCACTGGCCGGAGGCGTCGCGGGCGACGTCGACTTCCACCACCAGCTCGGGTTCCACCAGCGTGACGTCCAGTTTTTCCTGGCTGCCCCACGCGGCGGAGAACGACCAACCTGTCCACGGATGACCGCGTAGCCCGGGAGCGAGCAGACCGGCCACCGCAGCCCCGGCTGCCCGGGCGAGGGTGGTGGTGCGGCCGACGTAGTGAAGGCGGCCTTGGTCGTCGTACCTGCCGAGCAGCAGCGTGCGGGGAGCGACCATGGAACCGGTGATCGCGCCGACGATCGCCTCGCTTGTCTCGCCGGACCTTGTATTTCTGCCAGCCCCTCGCCGACGGGCGGTAGGCGTCGTCCAGCCTCTTGAAGACCACCCCCTCCATCCCGACCGACGCCCACGTCAGCCACTCGCGCACGACGTCGGCTTCGGTGGTCGACGGGCGCAGGGCCCACGGCGCCGACAGCCGGCGGGCGGCGAACACGGACTCCAATGCGGCCCTGCGCCGCCGGTACGGCCAGGAAGTTGTGTCCGTCCCGGACAGCCTGAGCAGATCGAACGCGACGAAGTGGGCCGGCCACTCCTGTGCTGCCTGGGCCGTTCCGGCACCGCGCCGGGCAAGCCGGTTCTGCAGCCGCTCGAACGCGAGGTGCGATCTCTCGGCTTGGTGTCGGTAATGGTGAGAGTCGGTGGTGCTGGTCTGGTGGTGTGCTGTGTCGGCGCTGGTCAGTGGGGTGTTGGGGCGGGGCCGGCACTGTCATGAGGTGAGAGGTTGGGGGTGGGGGTTGCTGTCGTGGGGCTTTATCTCATGGCAGCTGATGCTGTCTCAGTTTCGTGAGTTCTGATGCGATGCGGTGGGCTGGGCCGGTGTGATCGTGGGGTGGATCAGGGTGTAGGGGCCGGCCGGGGGGCTGGGCTGCCGAGGGCGTTGGTGGTGCGTCGTTTGCTGGAGCGGCAGCAGGCGGGGGAGTTGTCGACGCGGCATGTGCGTGCGGTCGCTGAGGTGGTGGGTGCTTCGGAGCGTACGGTGTGGCGCTGGCTGGAGCAGGCGAAGGCGACGGGGTGTGTGGAGGCGCCGGTCCGGCGGGGGTATGCGGTGTCGGACGGGGTGTGGGAGCTGCTGGGCGAGGCGGGGGGCAATGTCTCGGAGTTGAGGCGCCGGCTGGTGGCTGCCGGCGGTGAGGTGCCCATTCCGTCGATGTCGACGTTGAGCCGGGTGATCCGCAGGGACCGTCGGGCGGGACGGGCTTTGCTGACCGGGCGGGAGCCTGAGGTTGCCGGGTCGCGCCGGCCGGATCCCCTCAGCGAGCTGGGCTTGAACGTGGTGGCCGAGAAGGGTGGCGGTGGGCAGGTGTTTCTGCGGGAGCAGAAGCATCTGGCGCAGGTCCCGGTCCTGGTGCCGGGTGCGCAGGTGGTGCACACGCCTGCTGTGCGGTCGGTGCTGCGGACGGTCGCGCACGCGGCCGGGGTGGGGGCGGTGGTGTGTCTGTACGGCGACGCCGGCCAGGGCAAGACCGTCGCGTTGCAGTACGCCCTGTCCCAGTTGCCGCACCCGGCCAGGGTCCGCCGGGTCCACGTCGGTGTGCACCCGACGGTTCCCGAACTGCGCCGGGTACTCGCGGACGCCCTTGAGTTGGGCAGGCGTCTGCCGCGCGGGGCGGGGGAGGTCGACCTGATGCTGGTGAACGCGCTGCGACAGCCCCGCGTGCTGGTGCTGGACGAGGCACAGCGCCTTCCGGGACCGGCGCTGGAGTTTCTGCGCGGGCTGTGGGACCACCCGGACACGGACATTGCGCTCGTGCTGGCGGGGGCGGGCAGTGAACGGGCGCTGCGCCGGGTGCCTGCGCTGGCCTCTCGGGTGCTGACCTGGGAGTTGGTGCCGCGTCTTCGTCCGGGTGAGGTGGCAGCGGCGATGGCGGCCTTCCACTCGCTGTGGGAGGAGGTGGCCGAGGACGATGTCGTGTGGGTGGACGAGCATGTGGGCCACGGCAATTTCCGGACCTGGGCGAAGCTCACCTCGCACCTGACCGCCGAGATCTACGGCAAGAGCCGTGCGGTAGTGGACCGCCGGATGCTGGAGCGGGCCTGCGCACGGCTGATGGGGCCGCTGTGACCGGCGCCTTGGGGCCGGGAGGGGGCGCTTCCCGCTCCGGCGTGCACGGGGACGGTCCGGACGCGAGGGGAGGCCTGCCCTCTTCCTCCCTGTCGGCGCTGCGCGGTCCTGCCGTGCGCAGGCTGCTTGCCCTGCGGCAGGAACAGAAATTGACTACCCGTCATGTACGGCTGATGGCGGAGTCGTTGGAGGTGACGGAGCGCACGGTGTGGCGGTGGCTGGCCGCCGCCGAGCGTGACGAGT
This sequence comes from Streptomyces vulcanius, assembly GCF_042653945.1. Taxonomy (NCBI): domain Bacteria; kingdom Bacillati; phylum Actinomycetota; class Actinomycetes; order Kitasatosporales; family Streptomycetaceae; genus Streptomyces; species Streptomyces vulcanius. The sequence continues at coordinate 19,095 of NZ_JBHSFK010000073.1, forward strand.
CCGCGGCCGCGGAGCCTGGGGCACGGGCCCAGAGCAGGGACCGCTTCACCGTCACCTCGGAGGTGCGCCGCCTGCTGGCCTTGTGGAAGGGCAACGTCGCGGCGGTCCATCGTGAGCTGACCGCTCGTGCGGTCAGGGGTGGGGGAGAGCCGCCTCCGTCGATTCCGACGCTGCACCGTGCGATCCAGCGGGACCTGACGCCGGGGGAGCGGGCCGGACTTGCGAAAGGCGAGCGGGCGGCGCGCAAGCACGATGTGTTCCTGGCCCGGCCGCGGGGCTGGCGCAACCAGGCATGGGAGAGCGACCACATGCAGGCCCCGGTGCTGGTCGACGTCGACGGCAAGGCCCGCAGACCGTGGATCACCTGGTTCACCGACTGCGCGACGAACGCGATCACCGGCGTCGCCGTCACGCCGGTGCATCCGTCGCGGGAGTCGGTGCTGTCCGCACTGCGCTCCGCGGTCCTGCGCGAGGACCCTTACGGTCCCTTCGGTGGCCTGCCGGAGAAGGTGCGTGTGGACCGTGGCAAGGACTTCCTGTCCAGGACGGTGACCGCTGCGTTCGATCTTCTGGACGTGACGGTGGAGGACCTGCCCGCCTACACCCCTCACCTCAAGGGCACCGTGGAGGGCCTCAACCGGGCGGTGGAGAGCATGTTCCTGGCCGCGCTGCCCGGCTACGCCCGCCAGCCGCGTCCTGGCAAACGGGCTTCCCGCCCGAAGGACGAAGTGCTGCTTGGCTTCGAGGACTTCACCGGCCGGCTGCTGGCCTGGACTTCGTGGTGGAACACCGAGCATCACCCCGCGCCCTTGCGGGGCAGGACTCCGCTTGAGGCGTGGCAGGACGATCCCACCCCTCTGCGGGACGTGCCCGCGGCAGATCTGTGGACGTTCACCCTGGAGGACGCCGGCACTCGCACGCTGACCACCCGCGGAGTCCGCTTCAGGAAACGCGACTACGTGAGCGCGTGGATGACCGGCCAGGCCGGGATCCAGGTCCGGGTCCGTTTCATGCCCCACCACGATCACCGGATCGAGGTCTACCATGCGGCCACCGGCCGTTACCTGGGGCCTGCGGACCTGGCCGATCAGGCCACCGAGGAACAGGTCAGCGCCGTACGAAGAGCGAGGTCCGCCCGTGCCCGCCGTCTGAAGAAGGACCTGGAGTCTTCCCAGCGCGAGCGCTACGCCGCCGTGAACCAGCCGGAGGCGCCCCGGCGGCTCGGCGCGCTGACCGCCGCGCAGGCCGAGGCCGAACTCGCCCAGTCCGCCGGCACCGCCCTGTCGGATCTGACGATGCCGGACCTCATCCCGCCCGCCGCGCCCCCGGCCGACTGGCGTACCCCGCCTTCCCTCGTCACCCGGACCGCGCCCGGCCGGCCTCCTCCCGTTCCGTCCGAACCTGCCCCCGGGCGCCCGCCCGGACCGGCTGAACAGACCACTGAAGACGGAGATGCCTCGTGACTGCGGACACCTATCAGTACGTCGACCTGCCCGACGCGGCTGTCGTCACCACCCGGGCTCTGCTCACCGCGCGGGAGAACATCACCGACACCGTCGCTGCACGCGCCATGATGTGCATCCACGGCGGTGCTGGCCACGGCAAGACGCTCGCGGTCAACACCTGCCTGCGTGAACTCGAACCGGGCGAGGACGTCCGACGGGTCACCTTCCGCGCCCGCCCCACCGCCCGGGCTGTGCGCTACGAGCTGTTCACCGCCCTCGACCTGCCCGGCGAGCCGCCCCGTCACCCCAGCGAGTTCGACCGCCTGCTGAAAACCGCGCTGGCCGAACATCCCCGTACCTTCCTTGTCGACGAGGCCCAGTGGCTCAACGGGGAGGCGTTCGAGTACTTCCGCTACCTGTGGGACGAACCCTCGACCCAGCTCGCGATCATCTTTGTCGGCGGCGAGGGCTGCCACACCGTGCTGCGCCGCGAACCGATGCTCTCCTCCCGCATCTTCATCTGGCAGCACTTCACCCGCCTCACCCCCGGCGAGGTCCTGGAAACCATCCCCTTGTTCCATCCAGTGTGGGCCGACGCCGATCTCGACGACATCGCCTTCGCCGACCAGCACGCCGCACACGGCAACTTTCGCGCTTGGGCCCAGTTGACCGCCCACACCTGTACGGCCCTGGCCCGCATCGGCCGCTCCCGTGTTGATCAGGAGCTGCTGCGCTGGGCCTTCAGCCGCCTTGCCTGACCACCACGCCGCCCGCCGTGTCGCCGACACCCGTTGCCGTGATCATCGACCCGGGCGACGATGCGGTTCACACGCACACCGCCCTGGCCGCCCACCACGTGCCGTCCGGCCGGATCACCCTCCACCCGGGCCCGGGCACCACCAGCGAGACCGGCCTCGCCCACGACCTTCTCGCCTCCCTGGGCAAACCGCCCCTGCTCCCAGGCGGCTTTCCCGCCGGCCGTCAGCCCGCCTGGGAAGCCGCCACCGCCTGGATCACGGCCCTGCCCGTCACCCGGCTGACCGTCCTGCGCGCCCACCGCCTCACCGCCCGCCGCACGATGCGCCTCCTGCAACTGCGCACCCTCACCGGCATCCACCTGACCCTGGTCTGCCACCGCCCCCACCTGCCCGCCGCCCTGCACCAGGCGCTGCAGACGGCCGACTACTGCGTCACCGCTGACTTCCAGGCCGCCCGCCGCCACTACTACGGCACACCGGCCGCCATATCCCCGCTTGTTGACGAGCCCGCCCGGTCGGCCAACCGGTGGCTCACCCTGCCCGTGCTGGACCGCCTCGTCTCCTACGACAGCCCCGCTCCATGTACCGCCCCGTGCACGCCGCCAGCGATCACCTTCCAGCACCGCCCGCCACCCGCACCCCTCACCGAGCAGGCAGTCCGGGAAGTCACCCGCCGTCTGGCCACCGTGACCGCCCACCCCCGCCTGGCCGCAGCCCTTGCCGCCGCGCTCTTCACCGGTGCCTCCTTCCAGCAGCTCGCCACCGCCCGCCCCGGCGACTACGACGACGCCGCGGCCACCCTGGCCCTGCATGACCGCGCTCGCTACACCGACGGCTGCGCCACTCACCGCGTGCCGCCGTGGGCGCGTGTCTTCCTGAGGGCCGCAGTCTGCTTCGCCCGGCTCGCGCCTGGCCAGGACCAGCATCTGCTGGCCGGCCCTCACGACCGCACCCACCTGCTGCGCGTAGCGGAAGCAGCCCGGCTCCGGCCGCCCCAGCCGTTCGCCGGCCAGAGCACCGGCCGTATCCAGTGGGACTGGCGCGAACGGAAGGAAGCACGACGCTATGACGCGATGCTGACACGGCACCAGATCCCGCCCTCGTCCTGAGCCCGAAGCCAGGTGCACGTCAGTCGATGGAGAAATCGGCGAACTCCACGTCGGTGAAGGCGATCCCGAGGCCGTGAGCACGTCGGCCTCCGTCCCGGAAGTAGGCATGGCTCAGAGCACGGGCGAGGATCACCATCTGCTGCTGCTCGCCCCCGCCAGCGTCCCGGGCGGCGAACAGCTCGCGGGCCACTTCTCCCGACAGGTACTGGGTGATCAGCCGTACCCGCGGATCGTCCGACGAGCCTGCCGGAGCGGCGAATCCGAACCGCGCCCTGGTGTGGAAGACAAACCCGTCGGACTCGGTGCGGGCCCGCAGGCGGGCGCGCACCAGGGGCTGCCACCGTGCCCTGACGGCCTCATCGACCAACCCCGCATGCACAGCACTGGGACGGTGACGCATTCCCGGCCGGGTAGTGACCCACCTCTGTACCGTGCGCTGGGAGATACCCAGGAGGACAGCCACGTTCTTCGTGGAGCCCTTCTCCGCCCTGAGCAGGAAACGCACAGCGGCATCCTTCGTAGGCACGGGACGGGTCAGCAACGCCCGCTCGAGCCCTTTGACGATCTCACCCATGCCCGCCCCCGAGCGCTTCTCCACCGCGATGACTGGTGCACGGCGGCCGTCTGCTCTCCCAGATCTCTCACACCAAGCCGCTCTCCCCGGCCAGTTCAGGCATAGCCAGGACACCAGCTGCGGCCCTCGGCTAAAGACAGCAGTAACCCAAGCCCGAGAACGCCCTTCCCGAAGCAACCGTGAACCCCCAACCGCCATTTACGCCATCCGTACGTGTTTGGTACGCGAAAGGTGCGCTTCACGTTAGGGTCTGGGGCAGGAGGTTCTGTATGTCCGAGCTGTTCGACGCGGTCGACGCGCTCATCGCGTCCCGCTCCCCGTTGCCACCCCCGGTGGAACGCAAACGGCTGCGCCAGGCGCACGGTCTGACGCTGGACGAGGTGGCCGCCGCACTGCAGGTGCGGCGCGCGACGGTCAGCGGCTGGGAGGCGGGCAAGACCGAGCCGCGGCCGCCGGAGCGCGACGCATACGCCCGCATGCTCAAGCAGCTCGCCCAGCTCTACCCCGCCAACGCCCCGGTGCCCTCTGAGGACACGGCCGTCCCCGAGACGCCTGCCGTCCCGGCCGTTCCTGCGCCATCGGTCGCTGAACCGGCCAAAGCCCGCACCGAACCAACCGCAGACCGGATCCCGGAGCCTGTTTCCGAGGACACCGCGCTGCGCCCCGCCGCTGTGCCGCATCCGGTGGCCACGACCAGGCCGACGTCGCGTCGGCCGCCCGCGCGTAACGCCGCCCCCGTCGGCAGCCCAGCCGGTGGTGTCGATGCGCGGTTCGAGAACGGGCCGCTCGCGGTCATCGACTTCGACGCAGATGGTCAGGTGCTGGCGTACTGCGTCGGCGGCCTGGTCCTGGACGTACCGGCGAAGTCGATTCCGGCCCTGGTGGAGTGGACGCTGAGCGAGGGGCGGCTCGGTCAGCCGAAGCTGTCCGGTCCGGGCAAGGACGGCGATCCGCTGCTCGTACTCACGGAGGCCGCGCTGGAGCACTACGGCCTGCCGGTCACGCTCACAAAAGAGGAGCGCCTGACCGGGCGGATCCCGGAGGGCCACAAGGTCATCAAGCAACTGGCCCGCGCCAACTGGCAGCTGACGAAACGCGGGTTCGGGCCGTGGGCGCGGATCTACCGCCCCGCGCAGGGCTCGGAGCGCTCCTGCGTGCAGTTGTGCATTCCGTCGTGGGACGCGCTCGACACCCGGCACTGGGCCAATACGGGGCAGCTGCCGCCGGCGGATCTGGCCCGGCTGCTGGGCACGTATGCGGCCCGGGTGATGACGCCGCGCGGTTCCACCGCCGTCACGGGTCTGGAGCTGATGACTGCTCTGCACCCGCCGACCCGGGCCTCCGAACCGGACGCGACCGGCAGGCGGCATTCCGAGCACAACCCCGGCTCGCTGGGCAAGGATCCGGTGGACTGCGCGCCGTGCGAGGCCCCCGACGGGCACCCGCTGCTCGCCGACCTGCCGCGTTTCCATCAGCGCACCCCGGCCGAGGTCCTGGGGGAGGAGGCCTACGACTGGGCGCGCCCGCTCACCGACGCCGAATGCCTTCGCCCCCACCTGGTGGGCATCGACGTGAACATGGCCTTCGCCGCCGGCGCGAACGGTCTCACGGTCGGCCTGGGCGCGCCGACGCGCGTCAAGAACCCCGTCTTCGACGCGAAACTGCCCGGCGCGTGGCTGGTCGACCTGTCCCATATCGACCTGTCGAGGGTGAAGGTCGCCAAGGACACGTGGGCGGACCTGGACGTCACTCTGCTGCCCAGCCCGTTCACGCCGAAGGGCGAACGGCCCCAGGGCCCGGCGTGGTACGCCACGCCCACCCTCGCGTACGCGGTCGAACTGGGCTACGACGTCACGCCGGTCGAGGCGTGGGTGCGCTACGACAACGGCCGTTACCTGGACGGCTGGTACAACCGGCTGCGCGACGCGTACCTCGCCACGATGGCCGACCTCGGAGTGGGTGCCGACCTGTCGCCGGAGGAGTTCCTCGCGGCGATGGACGGCTACCGGCAGCGTGACCCTCAGCTGGCGGTCGTGGTGTCCGCGGTCAAGGCGACGGTGAAGGGCGGCATCGGCAAGCTGCGTGAGCGCCCGCGCGGCGAGGGCTGGAAGCCCGGGCAGCCGTGGCGGGCTCTTGCCCGGCCGACGTGGCGTCCGGACATCCGCGCCGCCGTCATCTCCCGGACCCGGATCAACATGCACCGCAAGATCGTCAAGCACGCCGCCTTCACCGGGCAGTACCCGGTCGCGGTCCTCTCTGACTGCGCCGTCTACGCCTCCGACGGGCCGTCGCCGCTGGACTTCCTGCCCTACCGGGACGGCAAGCCACTACCCGGCGGCTTCAAGCTCGGCGTGAACCCCGGGCTGGTGAAGTGGGAGGGCACCCAGAGCGTGCTGTGGGGCGAGGGCGTCCGCGAGCAGTTCGCGGCCCCCGAGCTCAACCTCGCCCGGTACATCAAGGACGGCACCGTCACCGACGTCGACAAGGGAGAGTAGGAGAAGGCGACGATGAGCCTGTTCGGGGACGGCCTGGACGCCGCGGTGCAGAAGGCGTTCACCCGCCCGGCGCCCAAGAGCGCGGGCCCGCAGATGCGGTACCTCGTCAAGCAGCTGGGGGGCACCAAGGCGGTCGCTCAGATGCTGCGGATCTCCCAGCGCACCGTCGAGCGGTACGTGAAGGACCAGATCAAAAAACCGCGCCCGGACCTCGCCGTGCGCCTGGAGCGCGAGGTGAAGAAGCGGTGGCAGCCGCAGATCCGGGCGAAGGCCCGCGAGAAGGCGGCGACGACCGGCGGCATCGTCATCGACACCCGCGCACGCATGGGCTACACCGCGCCGATCGGGTCGACGGACCAGGACCGCATCCGCCACCTGACCATCGCCCTACCACCGCAGTACGCGGCCCGCCTCTTCGATGCCCAGGAGCAAGGGGCCACCGACCAGCAGCTCCAGGAGATCGCCGCCGAAGCACTCAAGGAGGTCTACTTCCAGGACGGCGGCCGCCGCGCCGGCAGTCTGGAAGAGGTCCGGTTCACGGACATCGAGCACCTCGAGTTCGACCTGTAGATCGCCCCGCAGCAAGGGCCCGAACCGCCTTCTGGGTTCGGGCCCTTGCTGCTGCTCCTGGCTTTGCCGAGCCGGTGAGACCGGGATTGTCAGACTCCGCTCCTAGGATGCGGCCGTGGATCGAGACTGGATGCGACAGCGTCTTGAGGCGTTTGCCGATCTGGCTCTGCGTTACGAGCGCAGTACCAGGCCGGGCGATTACGTGGGTGATCCGGCGCTGTATGAGCAGCTGCGCCGCGCAGAGCCAACGGTCAAGCAGATCCTGCGGCTCCTGGATCCTCAACTTGCCGAGAAGATCAACCTGGATCAGATGGCGGGCGAAGACATGGCCCGCGATGAGGTTCATCGGGGTCTGGGCATTCTGGCCGACATGGACGAATGGGCTGCCCGGCTCGTTCCGGATGCACCCACGCTGCCCGCCGACCAGTTCCACCCCTGGGTGTGGGAGCCGGCCGCCCCGCTGTGGGGCGCAGAGGCCCGGCAGGATGCCGTCCTGGCTGCTGCCCGCACCGTGAACCGCCGGCTTCAGCAGAAGCTGGGGCGCCACGACATCGGCGAGACGGACTTGTGCATGCAGGCCTTCGATATGAAGGACCCCGTGGCGGGGAAACCGCGACTGCGGTTCGACGGCGACCGCAACACGCCTACGTGGCGCGCCCGCCAGGATGGCGCCAAGTACCTCGCGGCCGGTGCCTTCCTCGCCCTGCGGAATGTTGCCGCTCACGAGGATGAGGTGAACTGGACCGAACAGGAAGCGTTGGAGCACCTGGCGACCCTGAGCGTCCTCGCCCGCTGGATCGAACAGTGCACGGTGGAGCGCGCCACTTGAGAGCTGGAGCGGATCTGCCGGTATGGACAGGAAACCGTACACAGAGCACTGCCGCGGGAGGTCTTCGACCACGGTCAACGGTTCGATGCTTCCGGCGTGACCATTCCCGCGCCGCCTGCCCCACGTACTACAGCGGTGCCTGACAGCGCCGCGGGCCTTCTCGACTGGGGCCGCAGCTCGCACTGGTCCTCCCAGCCCCACCCCTGTTGGCACTGCGGTAAGCCGACGAACTTTGTCACGACCACGGAGCACCCAGCCACAAAGTTTCTGAGCAGGAAGCCGCCCCGTAGACGGTGGACCGCTGTAGAGCGAGGCCATCGCCCAGCTTGATGCCGACTCCCGTAGTTCCACGGGCGGTTGTGGAGTCAGCCCAGGCACGGTCCGGGAGCCATGCTCCATAAATCGAATAAGTGATCTACTTTCGGGAAAGTTGGGACACAGAGTGATGCAGTGGCCCAACATGCCGGTATGGATGGGAATGAGCCCACTTTCTTTGATCGGCGTCCTGCTGCGTCGGGAGCACTCTCGTACGGGAGCCGACTGATAGTCAGGGATACGACTCATGTGTTGATCGAGGCCATCCCCTTCTTCATCCCCCACAGGAACTCATCGACTGAGCTGTCCATGAAGCTTGTCCGCACAGACAAGCGGACTGGCGAGCAGTGTGAGATGACGCTCAAGTCGGAGGACCTGTACATGCTCAAGAGCCACATCGCCCAAGCGCTATCCGTATCTGAGCAAGACGATGATGGTCAGTACCTCGTGCTCCGAACGGATGGGTTCGGAGCGCAACTGGATGCCTCTGATGACGCCGTCGGCGCGATCGGCAGTGCCCTGGAAAACCGCCGGTTCGCTGCCCAACTCGCCCACCAGGTGAGCCCCGAGACCTTGGCCAAAGCATTTTCAGCTGCCGTCAGGATCGGTGAGCTGAGAGCCGCCGTCACCGAACTGCAAGAGCACCTTGCGGAGGGGCGCAATCGAGAGGACGTCTACCAGGACTGGTGTGAGCGCCATTCCTGGGCCTTCGGCAACGCATATGTTGCTCGCGACGACCAACGAGTCATCGGAATCGGCGACCACGTCGATCTGCTGATGAAGTCCACCGCCAGCGGGTTGCGTGATGTGTACGAGCTGAAGCGCCCGGACAAGGACGTGATCCTGTACGACGACACGCACCAGAACTGGTATTGGTCATCGCATACCGCGAAGGCGATCGGGCAGTGTCACCGCTACCTCGATACCTTGCATCGCGCTGCGGAGTTCGGTCTGCAACCTGCGCGGCCCGACATCATCGCCTACCACCCGCGTGCCGTCGTCATCATCGGGCGGTCACACAACTGGGAGGAGACGCAACTGCGCGCTCTGCACGGGCTCAACAGCAGGATGCACGGGATCACCGTCATGACCTATGACCAACTCCTTTCCCAATGTCACGCGCTGCTAAGCCACGTCACCGCTATCGATGAGAATGCCGAGGTCCAGCCGAGTCAGTTGACTGCTTAGCTCTTTCTTCGCACGTGGGAGCTGGTGAAGCCGGACAGGGGAAACGTCCGCCCCTGATCTGCGTGCCAGACCGGTCAACCTTCCCCTAAATGCCATAGCGGCAAGGTGACGATGCCCCGGCCTCTTGCCAGCCGACCGCCGACTTTCACGCCCACTCCACTCCCAGCTCGGTCAGAGCGGCTCGCTGCTCCTGTGCGAGCTTGTCGCGGCGGGTCTTGGTATTAGAGATCCACACGCCCAGCTTCACGGACACCGGTTCAGCCTCACCGTCGACCGTGATCTGCTCACTGTGCCCCCTGGGCACCGGCCGGTCCGCGCCCTCCCGCTCCACCCACTGCGCGAGTGCCGCCAGGCCGCGCTGGAACGCCTGCTGCGCCTTGTTCGGGCCCTTCGTCGCGGACGCGGGCGCCGGGGCGGGAGACGGGGCGACAGGGGCGTGCATGCCCAGCGCGGACAGCCGCTCCTGCTGCTCCTGCGACAGCTGCGCCCAGGAGCTGGCTTGCCGCTGGAGCCATCGTCCGATGTCGTCGCCGTCCATCAGTACGCCGGGCTGGATCTCGGGCAGGCTGCCGTCGGCGTCGACGAGGTCGGCGAGGACGCGGTAGTGCCGCTGCCAGTCGAGCGGCCACGGGCAGTTCCAGTCCGGGTCGATCGCCGCCATCTGCTTGGCGCGCTCCGCCGCCCGCTCCTGGTCCTTGCCGAGGCCGCCCTTCCGGCGAAGGTTGGCGATGTGCTGGCCGATGGGCACCATTGCCTCGCCTTCGCCCCAGACCTGGTCCTGGCGGGGAGCAAGGTGGCCCGTGGCCTGCCGGTAGGAGCGCAGCGCGGAGAGCTTGGACTCCCAGGCTTCTTCGCCCGGCTCCCACACCATCCCGGCCTCGGGTGCGTCCAGCAGGGTCTTGCGCCGCTCCTCCAGCTCACCGGCCCGCAGGGCCTTCCGCTGCTGGTGGACCCAGCGCCCAAGCGGAAACGCCTTCGTCGCCCCGACCTCGACCTCGAGGTCGTAGGGAACGGCGTAGAGCCCGGTGATCTCGTTCTCCTTCCGCCAGCGAAGCAGGGCTTGGTAGCCCTCCAGCCACACCAGGGACTCCGGCCGGTAGACCCGGGTGCGCAGGAAGGCCGCGATGGTCGACGCGTCACGCGGGCTGGAGAAGTGGAGCAGGGCCGACTCGGCAGCGGCGTCGGTGTCGTCCTGCTCCTGGTACTCGCCTTCGCCTTCGCCGCAGGCCCCGACGATCTGCCCGTCCTCATCGCGCCGGACATGCACCTTGCGCTTCCCACTGCTGAGGGCGCGGGAGGCGAGTTGCTCAACGAGTCGTTCATCATGACTGCGGAGTCCTTGCAAAACGGCTACAAGGGGGCGGAACGAGGCGCTGGCGACCATGTCGGTGGGGTCCTCGTTCCGCTCCAGGAACACCGGCACGATGATCCGCGCGACCTTCGTGGAGCCGTCGCGGTTGAGCCGGAGCGCGCGGCCGATGTTCTGCACGATCTCTACCTGCGAGCCGCGGGTGTCGGCGAAGCACACGGCCTCCACGCCCCGTTCGCCGGTGATGTCGACGCCTTCTCCGAGCACGCGAACGCTCGCGAGGAACGCGCGGTGGACCCGGCGGCCGGCCGCGTCGAGGCCGTTGGCGAACTGCCGCAGCACCTCGCGCCGCTCGGACACGAGGTGGTCGCCGCACAGCCAGGCCGACCAGACGCGGTCCGGCGGGACGTGGCGGCCGGTCTCCAGCTCGTAGAACTCCGCGTCGATCGACGATGCGGGGAGTCGGTCCGCGGCCGCCAGGTCGTCGTCGGAGGCGTCGTTGACGTACAGCTCCGCGGCCGTCTCCGGCATCTTCTCCGCGAAAGCCGCCGCCTCCTCCACCTTCTGATGGAAAGTCATCACCGTGCGCAAGTTGTGCGCGGCGGTGTGCTCCAGGAGCGCGGTCTGCAGCAGCGCCAGGCGCCGGCCCCGCTGCGCCTCCTCCGATTCTCCAAGAGCGGGGGAGGGGTCGCGGATCTCCAGCACGTCGATCTCGAAACCGGCGAGGATCGCGCGTTCGATCGCCTCCGAGAGTCCCAGCTCAGCGAGCCATGGCCCGTAGGTTTCCGAGTCCTGGCCCATCGACGCGAGCTCCAGCTCCTGGCCGTCCGCGCCCTTCTGCGGCCGGGGCGAGGCGAGGATGCGGGGGGTCGCGGTGAGGTAGAGCCGGAAGTCCGCGGGGATACGGGCGTTGTCGTGGATCGCCGCCCAGGGCCTGCCAAGATCACCCGCCGTACCGTGGGCCTCGTCGATGATGGCGAGCGAAAAACCGTCCATGCGCTGGCCGTACAGGCGCTCTCCGCCCGCCAGGGCGGCCTCCAGCGGCCCGCGAACGCGTCCCTGGCCCATCGGGTCCTCGGAGTCCTCGCGGTCCACGAGGGAGGCGTACGTGGCGAACACGATGACCGGCCCGTGGGCGGCCCACAGGGCGAGCTGGATCGGGTTGGTGGTGGTGCGCACCCCCAGCTCGTTCAGCACGGGGTCGCTCTCCAGCGAGCACACCGCGACCATCGGGGAGCGGTGACCCACCGCCCGCCACGCCTGGGCGGTCTGCACGAGCAGGTCCAGGGTCGGCACGGTCACGAGGATCCGGCCCTCGGGGAAGCACTCCAGCACGCACGCTGAGGCCATGATCGTTTTCCCTGACCCGGTCGCTGACACGATCGTGCCACGGGCACCCTGTGGGGGCACGGATGACCTTGCAGGGAATCCGACCCACTTTCGGAAACTCGACTTCTGGTCGATCTGATGTTTCTTGAGCGGAATCCTGCTCATCGTCAGTCCTCCTCACTCGTGTCGTAGAGCCAGCTGTTGTGGAGCCTTTCCAGCGCGGTTTCCTCCTGGCCGTGCTTCGCCCAGATCCCTTCGAGCCAGAGCGGGGTCGTCTCGATCCTCTCGCACAGCACGAAGGACCCAGGCAGGTCGATCAGAGCGAGCTCGCCCGCGAACATGCCGCCGGGCCCGTAGCGGCGCCACAGCCGCTCCAGCCGCGCCCGGTGCTCGTGCAGGTACGCGTCCACTGCCTGCGGGTAGGTCTCCTGCTCCGCCAGGTGCACGGTCCGCAGGGCGGTGTCCACGATCTCCCGGGACGACCCCTGGTCCCACTGGCCGGAGCTGGTGCCGGTCACGGCTGCGTAGTGCTGCTCGCACACGGCGAGGACGCGCTCGACAAGCTCCGCCGGCGTCTCGCTAGCCTCCCCCGACGTCGCGCCACGAACGGAAGGCCGGCCTACGTCCGTGTGCCGGTCGCCGGTGCGGGCGCTCGCCTCCACCAGGTTCAGGCCGTGGTTGGCGAGGTGAGTCAGGAGCAGGCGGGACAGGACCGCGCCGTCCCCGGCGTACAGGTGAGCGCTGCCGTCGGCTTCGCTGTCGGGGGAGACGATGGCGCGAGTGAAGACCGTGTCGAAGAAGAACTCGGACAGGACGCCGACCAGCTCCGGGTGCGCAGATGCCGGATCGTCGTCCAGGGCGGCAACAGCGGCGTCCATGGCCGCGGTGAGGAACCGCCCGCGGGCGCCCTGCAGTTGGCGTGCCTCGCTCTGAGGGCTTTCCTCGACGGCCTCCACGACGCGGTACAGACCTTGGTCCCCGTACAGGCCACCCGGCTTCTCCTTCGCCCGGCGCACCTTCGCCACGGCCTCCTCAACAGACCGCGCGTAGGTGTAGTTCGTCACCACCGAGAATCCGGGGTGCGCCGGGTCGGTCCGCTGCGCCACGATCCGATAGCGGATTAGCCCGGAGTCAGACTCCACCGCCCCACCGCGCGCCCCTTCCTGACGCTCCCGCAGGGCCTGGTGCCAGCGGTCCGCCTGCGCGTCGTTCTCGTAGGAGTAGGCGTCCCAGCTCGTGCCGCCCATCAAGGTCCAGATGCGCCGCAGCTCGTTCCGCCGAACCGCCGCCAGCCGCTCCTCTGTACCGAGAGGCCTCGGCTGGCTTTCGCTGCTTTCCAGGCCACCCGCAGCCACCAGCCGCTCGTGGATCTGTTCTGCCGTCAATCCGGTAACCTCACGCTGGATTTCCTCCCGCACCTTGAGGCGCATTTCGACGCTCAACAAATTCAAGTTGTCCCCTCTTTTTCCAGACCCGCCCAAGTGGTTGGGGGGTGTCCCGTGTTTCCGCCAACGATACATGCTGCATCAACCTGATGCACGCGCTACACTGGAACCCACAAGAATGAGCGCCCCCCCGCCCCCACAGTCAGCCCCGCCCGCGCCAACGGGCCCCAAGGTTCTGGAGGCGCAGCCGGAAGGACTATCAGGCGGGGGAGCGCAGCGGACCCGCCCGGGAGTCCGCAGGACTCCCCAACTCCGCAACGACACACCCGACTAGCCGCACCTGGCACCCCCTCAGTCGGGGGCGCGCACCGCGCGGCCCGCCGCGCCGCGCAGCGGCCGGCCCCACCGGATCCCGGAGCGCAGCGAAGGGATCCGCCCACGCGATGCGTGGGCAGCGGGAGCGCAGCGACCACCCCGCTTGCACATTGCGCAGCAATGTGGTACCCGCTCCGCGGG
>NZ_JBHSFK010000074.1:0-29120 GCF_042653945.1 Streptomyces vulcanius
GGGGAGGGGAGGGGAGGGGAGGGGAAGGGGGGGTGTTCGCCGCCCGGGGCGGCGAACAGACGTACCGGGGGGGGATCAGGCGGTGAAAACTGCCTCGGGCTGGTCGCGGCGCTCGTAGAGCTCCCAGTACAGGGGGGGCGATCTGCGCGGGGGTGGCCGCAGGGATGCCCTCTGGACCGCCGTCGCCGATCCAGGCGCTGATCGCCACATGCGCGGCGTACACGCCGCTGCCCGCGAGCTCGTTGTGCAGGTTGAGCACCCAGTTGCGCAGAGCCGCAGCCGCGGCGCTGACGTTGCCGAGCATCGGGTTGGGGTTGATGGAGCCCCCGCCGGTGGTGAACAGCAGCGTGCCGGCCCCAGCTTCGCGCATGGCGGACAGCACGGTGCGGGCGGCGGCGACGGCGCCGTAGAAGTTGTACTCGATCTGCGGCTGCAGGTTGTCCACCGTGACCTCGCTCGGCGCGGCCATCGTGATGCCGGGCACGGGCGAGTGCGGCGCGGGGAAGTAGTCCAGTACGTCGATGGCGCCGAAACGGGCCTTCACCGCGTTCAGCGCCTCGGTGAGGGAGGGCCGGTCCAGCACGTCGGCGGGGAACTCGGCGGCCGTGACGCCCTCCGATGGCGATCTTGCCGAGCGTGCCGGTGGCGAAGGCCCCCCTGGAGCAGCGCCGCAATGCGGCATACGAAGGCATGGTGCAGCTCATCAACCGCCCCAAGGGCACAGGCCGTCTGGATGAGGACTTCGATTCCTCGGACCTGGTACTGATCCGCATGGCGAACGCCGGTGTCGTCAACGCCGCTATCGACGCCTGGCGACGCGTCGTCGCCCCCAGCCGGAGCACGGGCCGCTGAACACCGTGCGGGAAAGAGGGTTCCGGGGCGCGGCGGTACGCCGGCCGGTGGGACGAGGGGGCCGGTAGACCCCACCGGCCAGCGTATGAGCGCCGCCTCAGTTGTGGCTGCGTGTCAGCAGATCACGCGGCGTCCGCGTCGCTCAGCATCGTCGACCACTCCTGGCGCGCGGCGATCGCGGAGCGCCAGGAGCGGAGCGCCTTCGGTGGCATGCCCACCGACAGGGCCCCCGTCAGGCGGTCGCCCTTGCGGTAGGCGGCGATGAAGCGACAGGCCCCGGGGTCGCCGTCCACGATCACGGCTTCGTCGTGGCCACGCAGAAAGCCGTATGCCTGGATCTTCATGTCGTACTGGTCCGACCAGAAGTACGGCACGGGGGCGAACGGCCGGGGATTGGTCGGGTTGAGCAGGTTGCGGGCGACCGCCAGCCCCTGCTCGGCTGCATTCGTGCGGTGCTCGATCCGCATGGTTGTCTCGAACAGTGGGTTGTACCAGCGGGCCACGTCGCCCACCCCGTACACACCGGGTGCCGCCTGGCAGAACTCGTCGCACACCAGGCCGTCGTCCAGCCGCAGCCCGCTGCCTTGAAGCCATTCGACGTTTGGGTGCGAGCCGATGCCCACCACCACGTCGTCCGCCGGGACGACGGTCCCGTCGGCCAGGCCGACGCCTGCGACGTGGCCGTCGTGCGAGAGGATCTCGCTGACCGTGGCCCCTGTGCGGAGGTCGACGTCGTGGTCGAGGTGGGGTCGGGTCAGGGCCCGGCCCACGGCTTTGCCGACAGCGTGCGCCAGCGGTACGGGTGCCGGTTCGATCATGGTCACGTCGACGCCGAGCCCGCGGGCGGTCGCGGCGGCCTCGGCGCCGATGAAACCGGCACCGACGACGACCAGGCGCCGCCCGGGAGCCAGCCGTGCCTTCAGTGCCGTCGCGTTCTCCAGGGTGCGTAGTACATGCACCCCGGATACGCCCGTGCTGCCCGGGAGGCGCCGCGGCCGGACTCCGGTGGCGACGACCAGGGCGTCGTAGGGCAGGGTGCGGCCGTCCGACAGCACCACGGTCCGCCCCTCGCGGTCCACGCCGATGGCCGCGCTGCCCAGCCGCAGGTCCATGTCCAGTGCGTCGATCTCCGCCGGTGGGCGCAGCCTGAGCCGCTCGGGCTGCCATTCCCCGCTGAGGAACTGCTTGGACAGCGGGGGACGGTCGTACGGCAGATGCGGCTCGTCGCCGATCAGGGTGACTGTCCCCCGGTAGCCCTGTCTGCGGAGTGCTTCGGCCGTGGCCAGGCCGCCGGCGGATGCGCCGACGATCACGACGCGGTCCGGGAGGCGGAGGGAACGTGGGGGGTTCCCGGGGTCCCGGGGGTTGGCGGTGGGGTTCACGACTCCACCAGCCGGATCGCGGCAGCCGGGCAGACTAGCGCCGACTCGCGGACGCCGTCGTGCAGTTCGGGTGCAGGGGTCTCGTCGAGCAGGACGACCATGCCGTCGTCGTCCCGTTGGTCGAAGACCTCCGGGGCGAGCAGCACGCACTGTCCGGAAGCGACGCACTTGGGGACGTCTACTTCCACCTTCATGTTCATGGGGGTTCTCCGCTTGGTTCGCCGATTGGTGACGGGTCCGGGTCGGGTGGCGGCGATCCGCTCACCAGGTCACGGGCAGTGCACGAACTCCGTAGACGCCCGTCGCCTGTTTGAAGGCGAGGTCCTCCAAGGGCGTGTCGAGACGCAGTCCGGGCAGCCGCCGGAAGAGTTCGGGCAGGACGACCTGGAGTTCGGCGCGGGCCAGCGGCTGGCCGAGGCACTGGTGGATGCCGTACCCGAACGCGACGTGCTGGCGTGCGTTGGCGCGGCCGAGGTCCAGACGGTCGGGGTCGGTGAAGAACTCCGGGTCGCGGTTGGCCAGATGGATGGGGACGATCACGCCGTCCCCGGCGGAGATGGTGACATTCCCGATGGTCACGTCCTCGATGGCGCGGCGGCGCAGTCCGAGGTGGACGATGGACAGGTACCGGAGCAGTTCCTCCACTGCCAGCGCGGTCTCGGCCGGCCCGGCGAGCAACCGGGGGATCTGGTCGGGGTTCTGCAGCAGGGTGACGGTGCCGAGCGCGATCATGTTCGCAGTGGTCTCGTGGCCGGCGAACAGCAGGAACACCGCGAGGTCGGTGGCGTCCCGCTCGGTGACGGTGCCCGCGTCGACCTGCTCGCCGAGACGGGACAGCACGTCGTCCCCGGGAGCTTTGCGTTTGGCGGTGAGCAGGTCGAGGAGGTAGGCATTGAGCTCCCCCCACGCCTTGGCGAACTGCTGCCCTGTGGCCGTGATGTCGACGAAGACCTTCGATCGGGACTGGAAGTACTCGTGGTCCTCGTAGGGCACGCCGAGCAGCTCGCAGATCACCAGTGAGGGCAGCGGCAGGGCGAAACTTTCCACGAGATCCACCGGCCCCTGCGAGCGGGTCATCTCGTCGAGCAGCTGTCCCGTGATGTCGGCGATCGCGGGACGCAGCGCATCGATCTTCTTGATCATGAACTCGCGGGTGAGCGTGCGCCGCATCGTGGTATGGAGGGGCGGGTCGACGTTGGCGAAGAACCCGGGCGGCATGGGCGGATGATCCGGCCGCAGGCTCGGGTAGCCGGCATGCGACGAGTCGCTGCTGAAGGCGGAGTGGCCGAGCACCGCACGGGCGTCTTCATAGCGGGTCACCAGCCAGGCGCTGCGGCGGCCGTCCCAGATGGTGACGCGGCTGACCGGTTCCTCCTCACGCAGACGGGAGTAGGCGAGTGGCGGGTCGAGGGGGGTGGCCTTCGGCCGGGCGAGAACGTACTCGGGCATGGGGTCAGAGCTCACGGGGATCCTCTCATCTGATACCTAACACCGTCAGTCTCACTAACGGTGTTAGGTGGTTGTCGAAGGTGAGCCTAACGCCGTTAGGCAGTTTTGGCGAGTACGGATTCTGGACACAGGCCCCACGCTGCGGATGGTCCATGATGAAAGCCCGGTCACGACCGCTGGCGGGTGTACGGAGGAGGAAGCGTGGACTTGGCACCCCAGGGGCGGCGTGTGCCCAATCGGCAGGGCGAAGGGAACCGTCTCCGTCAGGACATCCTGGACGCAGCGACCCGCATCCTGGAGGAATCCGGTCGCGAGGACGCCCTCTCCCTGCGCGGCATCGCCCGCGAACTGGGCATCGCCGCGCCCAGCATCTACCTGCACTTCAAGGACAAGACCGACCTGGTACGGACGGTGCTCGACGCCAGGTATGCCGCGCTGGCGTCGGTCATGCGCGAGGCCGGCAGCGTAGCCGCCGAGGCCGGTGCCGACGCATGGGGAACGCTGCGTGCCACGGTCGGCACCTACCGCAGCTTCGCCGTCGACAATCCCCGCCGCTATCGGCTCATGTTCAGTCTGGAGCAGCAGGCTTCGATGGAGCAGAGGCGCGTCACCGGGTATCCACTCGCCCGGGTGCTGAGTGCGTGGACCGATGCCATTGACCAGTACCTCGCCGCAGCCTGCCCCGAGCAGCGCGAGGATGCCCAGACGCTGGGGATCCTGCTGTGGACCGGCCTGCACGGCCAGTTCGTCCTCTGGCACACCCTGCCCTCGCCGTACACCGATGACGACACCATCCTGCGCGAGCTGGAGGAAGCTCTGATGAGGCGACTGCTGCCGTCCGGCTGACCGGCGGACGGCAGCAGCGTATGGGCATCCAGCACGTGCACGGGCATTCGGCAGTCGTACGGCATCTGCCGACGTCCACAGCGGCGGCCCGCCCCTTCGCCGGCCCCAGCAGCCTCGACTCCGCGACGGACAGCTGACTGGGACGCGCGGGTGTTCGTGTCGTTGGTGGGCATCATGTCCGGGTCACCTTCCCTGCTGTCGTGGGGGGAGCCAGCGTGCACGGCACGTGCCCGTCGGAGCGGACGGCTCGACGGCACAGGGTGCGTGACGTCGAGGCGCAGTGCGAGCGCGTCGGCATGACCGTCGACTATGTAATCGGCCTGGGCCGCGTTGTGGGAAGGCAACCACCGCGCCTGGTGCCCGGTGGCAAGGGCCCGCTGTGCCAGGGCACGGCCGAAGTGGTCGAGCAGCCGGGGACGAACCAGACCTTCTGTTTGCAAGTCACGCAGTGGTTCTCTCTCACACACAGCCACGTCACATTCCGGATTGGGCACGGTAGGCAACCGTCCTGGGATGTGACGACGCCGGATGAAGCGACTCTCGCTCCGCTCGAAGAAACGGATGACGCGGGCAGGCGGCGAACTGTCAACGTCACCGCGGTGGTCGCCCGTCCATTCACACACCCGACAAGCCCCAGGCCAAGCCCGCAGCGGGGGTCGCTCCTGCCTGAGAAAGACCTGCCCCCCTTCGCCGGGGATGCCCGCCTGGGAGCGGGGAACTCGGGAGCACATGGCGCACAATGCCGAGGAGATCAAAGAGCTTCTGCGGACACGCCGCGATTCGCTCCGCCCCTCCCAAGCCGGGCTGACGAACTACCCGGGCCGACGTGTGCCGGGTCTACGCCGCGAGGAGGTCGGCATGCGGGCCAGCGTCAGCACGGACTACTACACGCGGCTGGGGCAAGGGCGGGACATCACGCCGTCGGACAGCGTGCTGGACGCGATCGGCGAGGCTCTGCGCCTGGACGACGCCGAGCGCGCCCACCTCTTCGACCGGGTCAGACCCAGACCCACCAAGACCCGCCGCGCCCTCGCCGTGCAAAGGGCCCGGGCCGGCTTGTTGCGGTTCCTGGACTCTTTCGACAACCACGCCGGATTCGTCCTCGGCCGTCGCGGCGACTTGCTCGCGACCAACCATCTGTGCCGGGCACTGATGGCCGACTTCGATGCCATGCCCTACCGGGAACGCAACCTGACCCGCTGGATCGTCCTGACACCCGAGGCACAGGACCTGTACGCGGAGTGGGAAAAGATCGCAGCGGAGATGACAGCGATCCTGCCGCTGGACGCCGCGCGGCACCCCGACGACACCCGAACCGCCGAGCTGGTCGGCGAACTCACCATGAAAAGCGAGCACTTCCGCCACTGGTGGGACGACCACAAGGTCCTCAACCGCACCTTCGGCCAGAAACGCTTCCGCCATTACCTGGTCAGGCAGCTGACCATCGACTACCAGGCGTTCGCCATGCCAGGCGAGGACAACCAGACTCTGTTCCTCTACATGCCCGCCCCAGACCAGACCTCGCAGGAAGCATGGCGGCTGATGGCGAGCTGGAACGCCGACCAGGCCACCGCCCGGCCACAACCTGCCCACCCCGACCCCTCCCCCACGCCAAGGAGCACCCCATGAACAGGACCCCCACTGAGCGTCCGCTGGCGTTGGTGACCGGAGCCTCCTCCGGCATCGGCTACGAACTCGCCCTGCTGTTCGCCATCAACGGCTTCGACCTGGTGACCACCGGCCGCAGCGAGAAGACCGAGCAGGCAGCCGCCGACCTCGCCCGGCACGGCGTCGAGGTCACCCCCGTACGCGCCGACCTCGCCCAGGCCGACGGCGTGGAAACCGTATGGCAAGCGGTGGAAAAGACCGGCCGCCCCCTCGACGCGGCAGTCCTGAACGCCGGACGCAGCATCGGCGGCGCCTTCCTCGACACCGACCTCGACGACGAACTCGGCCTGATCGACCTCAACGTCACCTCCGTGGTCCACCTCGCCAAGCACGCCGCCCGTCACATGGCCGCCAACCGGCGCGGCCGCATCCTCATCACCTCGTCCCTCTCCGCCACCCTGCCCACCCCCTACGAGACCGTCTACGGACCCTCACGCGCCTTCACCCGCATGTTCGCCCTCGGCCTGCGCGAAGAACTCAAGGAACACGGCGTCAGCGTCACCACCCTCATGCCCGGCGCCACCGACAGCGACTTCCATGCCCGCGCCGGCATGAACAACACCGCCTTCGGCACCGGCATGAAGAAGAACAGCCGCAAGGACGTCGCACGTCAGGGCTTCCTGGCCATGATGGACGGACGGGCCGAAGTCGTCGGAGGCGACGCCGCCACCCGGCGCACCGCCCTCAAGCACCGCTTCATGCCAGAAACACTCAAGGCATCCCGCCACGCCCGCATGGCCAAGCCCCGAGCCTGACCCGCCTCGCGCCGACGCCACAACCGTGGCAGCCAGGAGGCTGCTCGGCGGCATCATCAGCTTGAGCGCCCGCGCTCTACCTCCCTGCACGAGTGGCCATCGCCTTCTCACCACGCCGACGAAGCCAAGGTCCGGCCCCCAGACCTGATTGGCTAAATCAATAGGTTGGCGCCCCCGGTGCATGCCGGTTGCGATAGATTGGTCCAACGAATATTGCTGCCGTGAAGGCGGCATCTCTGAGGAGAGGCTGGGCGTGGACCCGGAGACCGAACTTCTCGTTGACCTGTTGACTCAGGCCACTATCGACGGCTCCGCCGGCAGGCTACCGACGGAACGCGAACTGGGTGCCCGTCTGGGGGTCAGCCGTGGAGCCCTCAGGGAGCGGCTCGCGACGCTTCAGGCGATGGGCATGGTGCGGCGCAGACAGGGCAGCGGTACGTACATCGAGGCGCCGGATCCGGCTTTCGCCATGCTGTACTTCGACCTGGCGGTGCGGTTCGGCCAGATCTCCACGGACGAGTTGGAGCGCGCCAGGGAGATGCTGGAGATGGCGGTGGTCCGCAGCGCCGCGGAGCGCGCCACCGACCAGGACGTGCGAGGGCTTCGTGCCCAGATCGACGAGATGTACGCGGCGTCCTCCGCCGATGACGTGGAGCGCGGCGACAACGCCGACTACGAATTCCACCGCCAGATCTACCGAATCGCGGACAACCCGGTCCTTGATCTGCTCACCGACGGCCTGTCGTCAGCGCTCCGCGGACTGCTCCACGACCGTCGGCGATCCGCCTGGCAGGCGGAGGACCTGGAGGCGGGCAAGACCCCGAGGCGACGGGAGACGGACGCGGTCCATGAGGGGATCGCGGATGCCGTCGCGGCGCACGACCCCGACGCGGCCGTGCTCGCCGTGAGACGTCACTACGAGGTGTGGCGAGGCATCACGGGGGCGACCTCCGACTGAGCCCCGCGGCGATCCGGGGCGACAGGACTGAACGACACGGCGCATGGCCGACCCACGTTTCGGGTCGGCCATGCGCCGTTTCCGAACCCTCGGCGAGCCCGCCCGCAACGGTGCACACGGCGAGGGCGGACCGCATCCAAAAATTTGTTGGACCAATTCATTGACATGGCTCACCGGCCTGCCTAGCTTCATATGCATCGCTTACCGGCACGTCATACGCCAGAGACATGGATGTCACAGATGTCCGGAGTCGATCTTCCGGCTGAGGGTCGGTGCGCCACGGATGGCGCCCAGCCGCTGAGCCTCCCCTCGTGTCCGCTCGCGAAAGGCAAGTCGAGGTCATGACGCGAAGCAGAAGCGCCCTGAGATACATACGGCCGAGGGCTACGGCCTTCGGTGTCGTCGCCGTTCTCACCGTCGGCGGGTGTGCCACCTCGAACGAGACGGCGACGTCCTCCGCCAAGGCGGGGGCGGCCGACGCAGGCAAGTGCGATGTCACCAAGGAAGGTGATGTGAAGTCCTCGGGGCTGGAGGCTCCGCCCACCAAGAAGACGGGCACTCTGAAGATCGGCTTCAGCCCGACGGCGATGGACACGTACTACAAGCGCGTGCTGGCCGGGGTACAGGAGGGTATCGACTCGGCCGGCGGCAAGTCGAAGATCAAGCTGGATGTCCAGGCTCCGTCAAGCCAGTCGGCCACCGACGACCAGGTGCGCAGCGTAGAGGCGTGGATTTCGCAGGGCTACGACGCCATCGCCGTCGCCCTCTACAACGAAAACGCCCTGGAGCCGCTGTTCAAGAAGGCGTCGGCGAAGGGGATTCCCATCTTCACCTTCAACTCGCCCGTGGTGTGCAGCCCGTACTACGTCAGCAACATCGGGTACGACCAGAGCGAGGGAGGCCGGGCCCAGGCACAGTGGATCGTCGACCACTACAAGAACAAGGGCACGGTGAAGATCGCCATGCTCGAGGGGCTGCCCGGCCCCCACACCTCCGAGCGTCTGCGCGGCTTCAACGCGGTCCTCTCCAAGTACCCCGACCTCAAGGTGGTCACCTCCCAGCCGGCCGGATGGACCAGGGCCCAGGGGCTGAGCGTCACCGAGAACATCCTCACCGCCCACCCCGACATCGACATCCTGGTCGCGCTCTACGACGAGATGGCCCTCGGTGGCCTGGAAGCGATCAAGGCGCGGGGCCTGACAGGCGACATCGCGGTTGTCGGCTACGAGAACATGAGCGAGGCGAACGCGGCCATCAAGAAGGGCGACTTCGCTGCAACCGTCGACACCGGCGCGAAGCAGGAAGGCCGCAACATCATCAGCACCATCGAGAAGTACGTCGCTCAGGGCGAGCGCGTACCTCGCACGGTGTTCGACAAGGTCACCGTCTACGACAAGACCAACATCGACAGCTTCGACCCGGACGACTACGGCTACGTCCCCCCGGCGAAGAAGAAGTGATGCCTGATGACAGCCTCGGCGCCCGGTCGTGCGGGAACACACGCCCTCCCGGCCAAGAAGCCCGTCCTGGACATGCGTGGCATCACCAAGCGGTTCTCCGGCACCTTCGCGCTGCGCGGCGTTGACCTGACCCTCCACCCGGGCGAGGTCCTGGGCCTGGTCGGGGAGAACGGCGCCGGCAAGTCGACCATCATGAAGATCCTCTCCGGTGCCCACGGCAAGGACGGCGGCGAGGTCCGGATCCACGGCAAGGCCGTGAACCTCCGCGGTCCCGCACACGCCCAGGAACTGGGCATCGGAATCATCTATCAGGAACTCTCGCTCTTCCCGGATCTGACAGCCGTGGAGAACGTCTTCATCCGGCGCGAGGAGTGCCGGGGCGGACGCCGGGGGCTCCTCGGCCCTCTCGACCGCAGGGCCATGCGCGCCCGCGTGATCGACATCCTCCAGCACGACCTCGGTGTCACGATCGACGTCGACGTACCCGTCGGCGAGCTGACCCTCGCGGAAAAACAGCTCATCGAGATCGCGCGGGCACTGCACTCCAACGCCGACGTCATCATCATGGACGAGCCGACCGAAGCCCTGGAGTCAGGGGAGCGCGAACAGCTGTTCACGATCGTGCGCAGACTTCGCGACGACGGCAGGTCGGTCATCTACGTGTCGCACCAGCTCGACCAGGTCCTCGGTATCTGCGACCGGGTCATGGTGCTGCGCGACGGACGCAACGTGGAGACCGTGCCCGTGGACCAGGTCGACGTAGCCAAGATCATCTCTTTGATGATCGGCGGTTCCCTCGATCACCAGTACCCGCAACTGCCACCCCCGGAAGAGGAAACGGTCCTGCAAGTGAAGCGGTTCACCCTCGCGAGAAGGTTCGAGGAGGTGAACTTCTCCGTCCGCCGCGGCGAGATCCTCGGCATCGCCGGCCTCAACGGCTCGGGCAAGAGCGATCTCGTCAGGGCCGTCTACGGCATCAGGCCGCCGGACCGAGGAAGCCTGACGGTCGCCGGACAGCAGATCACCATCCGCTCGCCCAAGGACGCGACAGCTCATGGGCTCGCCTTCCTGCCGTCCGAACGCAAGACCGAGGGCGTGTTCGCCGGACACTCCGTCGGCTGGAACCTGACCATCGCGGGTCTGCGGCATTCCTCACGGCTACGCCTGAAACGCGACGCGGAGCGACGGGACATCGCCCGCTACATCGGTGAACTGGGCGTCACCGCGGCCTCCGGAGAGCAGGAGATCACCAAGCTCAGCGGTGGCAACCAGCAGAAAGTACTGCTCGCCCGATGGCTCGCGGTCGACCCGCAGGTCCTCATCCTGGAGGAACCGACCCGCGGCATCGACGTCTCGGCCAAGGCTGACGTCTACCGGCACATCGCCGACTGTGCCCGCCGGGGCAAGTCCTTCGTCGTGGTCTCCTCCGAGAGCCCCGAACTCCTCGGAATCTGCCATCGCATCCTCGTCATGTACGAGGGCCGCGTCGTGGCGGAACTCGACGCCGCGCAGGCCACCGAGGAACTCATCGCCCACTATGCCGTCCAACACGTCGAAGAGGCCGCTGATGAGTGACAGCAAGACGTACGAGATATCGGAGCACACGCACCCGGACCCCGTCCCCGCGCCCGAGGAAGGCCGCCTGCGGCGGCTCGGCGTGGCGGGTCTCACCAGGAGCGGTTTCTTCGCGAGCAGCGCCGGGCGAATCCTCCCCGTCTTTCTCCTGGTCGTCGCCGCTCTCAGCCTCACCGCGAACGACTTCCTCACCGTGGACAACATCACCAACGTCCTGCGTCAGATGGTCTTCGTGTCCATCATCGCGTTCGCCGCGACGTTCGTGATCGGGATGGGCGGCATCGACCTCTCCGTGGGCGCCACCACCGCGCTGACCGGTCTGTTCATGGCGGACCTGATCCTGAACGGTGTCAACATCTACCTCGCCATCGTGGCCGGCCTGCTGCTGGGCTGTCTGATCGGGCTCGTCAACGGCCTGCTCATCGACCGGCTGGGCATCTCACCGTTCATCTGCACACTGGCGGCAATGATCATCCTGAGGGGAGTGATCATGGTGTACAGCCAGGGCGTACCGCTGACGGGACTGGGCTTCTCCGAGTTCCAGTGGTTCGGGCAGGGCGCCGTGCTCGGAGTCCCCGTTCCCGTGGTCGTGATGGCCCTCGTCTTCGCCGCCTGCTGGTACCTGCTCTACCGCACCAAGTACGGCAGATACGTGCTGTCCATCGGCAGCAACCGTGAAGCCGCGCGTCTGGTGGGCATCAGTATCTCCCGCATCGAGGTGTCGGTGTACGTGATGACCGGCTTCGCCGCGGCGCTGGCGGGACTCCTGCTGACCTCCCGGCTCGAAGCCGCGATGCCGGAGGCGGCCACCAACTACGAACTGGATGTCATCGCGGCGGTGGTCATCGGTGGCACAGGTCTCAGTGGCGGCAAGGCGTCACTGGCCGGTACCGCGATCGGTGCGGCCCTGATGGCCGTGGTGCGCAACGGGCTGAATCTGCTGAACGTCAACACGTTCTGGCATCAGGTCGTCATCGGTTCCATCATTCTCGTCGCGGTCTCCTTCGATGCCGTCAGCGCCCGCCGGCGCGCGCGAGCCGCATGATGAACCGGATGGACAAAGGACAAGAGGATGGAGGGTAGGGAATGAGCGGAAAAAGCATTCGGATCGTTGCCGAGGTAACGGCGAAGACGGGAGCCGCAGAGGAACTCTGGCAGCACCTTGTCACCCTGGTGGAGCCGACCCGAAAAGAGTCCGGGAACATCAGCTACGAAATCCTTCAGGATATCGACAACGCAGAACATTTCCTGTTCCATGAATCATGGGAATCTCGGGATTATTTCGCGGACCATCTCGCCTCGCCGCATGTCGTCGAATATGGCCGGGTGAGCGGACATCTCATCGCGGTGCCGGTGCGGATCACGGTGTGTGAAGCGCGTGCAGGCGCATGACCGCAAAAGCCGGAGAAGAGAAGCGGAGCAGTCGATGAAGAGGTTGCAGGGCAAGGTAGCTGTGGTCACGGGGTCCAGCTCGGGCATCGGACGCGCCATCGCGACGCGGTTCGCCCAGGAGGGCGCCAAGATCGTGGTGAGCGACGTGCGCGCCACTCCCAGGGAGGGAGGTTTCGAGGAGGAGGCGAGCCTGGCGACGGCGGACCTGATCGTCAAGCGGGGCGGCGAAGCGGTATTCGTCCCCTGTGACGTGTCCTCGCACGACGAGGTACGCGCGCTGGCCGAGGCTGCTGTGGCGTCGTACGGGCGGCTCGACCTGTGGGTCAACAACGCGGCGATCCGCCGTTTCGGGAAAGTCGCTCACGAATACAGCGACGACGACCTGGACCAGACTCTCAACGTCAATGTGAAGGGAACGTATTTCGGCTCCGTAGAAGCGATCAAGATATTCCTGTCACAGGGTGACGGAGGTAACCTGATCAATATCGTCTCGACGTCGGGACTGCGCGGTCACCCCCGTCAGGCCCTGTACAACACGAGCAAGGGTGCCACCCGGCTGCTCACCATGTCGCTGGCGACCGACTACGGTCCGCAGGGAATCCGCGTCAATGGAATCTGTCCCACGTTCGTGAAGACTTCCTTCACGCGGAGCGAGTTCGATGACACCGATTTCCAGCAGTCCCTGGCCCAGGGGCTTCCGCTCGGCCGGTGGGGCGAAGCGGACGATGTCGCGAAGGCAGCGGTCTATCTCGCCTCCGACGAATCCAGCCTGGTCCACGGACACCTGCTGAACGTCGACGCCGGAGAAACCCTGAGCCGGTACATCTGACAGAACGGAGCGACTCGAAGATGAGTGGCGACATCAAACTCACCGTGATGCCGGTGGGCAAGTTCGAGGCCAGTCTGTCCTGGCTGCTGTTCGACCCGGCGCGCGTCGTCGGCACGCGTCAGGAACCCCAGCGGGCAGCCCCGTGGGTGGACGTACCCGTCCACTCGGTGCTCATCCAGCACCCCGAGGGCAATCTCCTGTGGGACACAGGGCTGCCGCGTGACTGGGAGACCAAATGGGCGCCGACCGGCTTGACCGACTACTGGCCGGTCGTCGCCGAGGAACAGGAGTGGTTCGACTCCCGGCTCCGCCAGGCCGGCGTGGAGACCGGTGACATCGACTACCTCGTCTTCTCCCATCTGCACTGGGACCACGCGGGCAACGGCTGGATGTTCAACGGCACCGACGCCAAGGTCGTGTGCAGTCAGGCGGAGTACGACGGCGCATTCGGCTTCGAGGGGTACTGCGACGGGCCCTTCATCCGCAGTGACTACGGGGAACTGCCCTTCCAGACCGTCACCGAGGACACCGAGATCCTTCCCGGAGTCACCCTGCTCCAGACCCCGGGGCACACCTGGGGAACCATGTCCCTGCAGGTGGACCTGCCCGACACCGGAACGATGATCTTCACTTCCGACGCCATCTTCCTCGGCGACAACTACGGTCCGCCCAGCGTCACGCCCGGCATCGTCCACGACAGCCAGAAGTGGCTGGCTTCCGTCGAGAAGATCAGGGGCATCGCCGAACGCACCGATGCGACCGTGATCTTCGGTCATGACGCGGAACAGGCGCCACACATCCGATCCGCCCCGGAGTTCTACACCTGACGACCGGGCTTCCAGCCGGAGGCAAGATCCCATGCCGATCTACGAGTACGAGTGCACCGAGGCCCACCGCTTCGAATCCATCGTCCCCCGCTGGGACTCACCCAACCCGACGTGTCCGCAGTGCACCGCGGACACCCGGCGGCGCCCGGCCGCCGGCGCGCTGCTCACGGGGACGGCGAGCGTGCCGCCGCGCAGTGATCAGGCGCCCACGACGTGGCTGGGCACGCACCGGGGCAACCGCGATGTCACCACCGGCTGGCGCCGAGCACTCGAGAAGCGCGCAGCCCTGGAGGAACGCCACCCGGAACTCGCCACCCCCCGCTCGCCGGTTGTCGCCCACGAGGGCCACTACCACCGCGCACCACTGACCGTGGACGAGTTGCGCCGCAGTGCCGGCCGCGGTTCCCCGAAACCCACCGAGAAGGGTCCGGCGTCCTGACGACGCGAGCAGTCCCTCCTCCAGGCTCAACGAGGTGACATGAACAGCCCCCCACCGCCCCGACCACTGGCCGTGATCACCGGAGCGTCCGCCGGCATCGGCTATCAACTGGCCCTGCTGTTCGCCAAAGCCGGCTACGACCTGGTCGCCACGGGCCGCAGTGACCGCATCTTCTCCGTCGCCGACGACTTCAGCGAGTTCGGCGCCACCGTCCACGCCGTCCAGGCCGACCTCGCCCAGTACGAACAGGTCGAGACACTGTGGGACAAGACCATGTCCCTGGGCCGGCCCATCGACGTCGCCGTCATCAACGCCGGCATCGGCGTCGGCGGCGCCTCCTTCGCCGATACGGACCTGGCACAGGAACTGAACCTCATCCAGCTCAACTGCGCCTCCGTGGTCCACCTCGCCAAGCGGGTAGTGGTCCACATGAAGGCCAACCGCCGTGGCCGCATCCTCATCACCTCCTCCATCTCGGCGACCCAGCCCACTCCGTACGAGACCGTGTACGGACCCACCCGGGCCTTCACGTACTCCTTCGCCGAGTCCCTGCGCGAAGAACTCAGGCACGACGGCATCGTGGTCACCGCGCTGCTTCCAGGAGCGACCGACTCCGACTTCCACGCCCGCGCCGGAATGGGCAACACCGCCATCGGCCGGATGAAGAAGAACGACCGCACCCGGGTGGCGCGGCAGGGTTACGACGCGCTGATGAAGGGCCGCGACCACGTCGTCGGCGGAGACCTGGCAACGAAATTCCAGGCCCTGCTCAACCGGTTCCTGCCCGAACCGGTGAAGGCGGCCCGGCAAGGGAAGGCGGCCCGGCCATGACCGAACCCACCCACCATTACGCGCAGCTCTCCCAGGTACGGATGCACTACGTGGTGGCCGGCGAGGGCGAACCGCTGGTACTGCTGCACGGCTATCCGCAGACCTGGCTGTGCTGGAAGCGCGTCCTGCCCCATCTCACCGACCGGTTCCGCGTCATCATGCCGGACCTGCGCGGGCTCGGGGACACCTCCCGGCCGGCCGACGGGTACGACAAGAAGACCGTCGCGGCCGACGTGTGGGAACTCGTGCACGGCGAACTGGGAATCAGCACCTTCCATCTGGCCGGGCACGACTGGGGCGGAGTGGTCGCCTTCCGGCTGGCCGCCGACCACCGCGACGCGGTCAGCCACCTAGCCGTCGTCGACGTCGCCATTCCCGGCGACGGTGCCCCGGACATCGGCCAGGGCGGCCGCCGCTGGCACCACCGGTTCCTGCAGACACCCGATCTGCCCGAAACCCTGGTCGAAGGCCGCGAACACCACTACCTCGGCTGGTTCTGGCGCAACTACGGACACCGACCCGACGCGATCGATCCGGCAGACATCGCCGAGTACCTGCGCGTATACACCTCACCGGGCGCGACCCGGGCCGGATTCGCGTACTACCGCACCGTCACTCAGGACGTCGCGGACAACACCGGTCTGCCGCCGCTGGAGATGCCGGTGCTGGCGGTCGGTGGCGGCACCAGCTGGGGACGCGGCCATGAAGTCGCCTCCTCCTGCCGCACGATGGCCAAGGACGTCACAGAGGCCGTCATCGACGAATGCGGCCACTGGGTTCCCGACGAGCAGCCCGAAGCGCTGGCCGGGCACTTCCGCTCCTTCTTCACCGTCGCCCGGCCGTAACACCAGCCGCTCCCTCACCACATTCTCTGTCCGGAAGGACTCTCATGTCTGTCGTCGCGCCGATGGGGCGCACCATCGCCGAGCGGCTCGGGGTATCCACCGTCTGCTTCCGGCAACTTGAGCTGGCCCCGGCTCTGGAACGGATCGCCGCGCTCGGCGCCCGCGCGGTCGACCTCGTCGCGCTGCGCGGGCTGTGCGAGCACATCTCTCCCGACGGCGATCCACACCAGCTGCGGGCGGCCGTCGCCACGGTGCGAGCCAGCGGTCTGACGCCGCTCGCACTCAACGCGGACCCGCAGTCCTTCGACGAACAGGATCCAGCCGTGGTGCTCGACCGGGTCGAACGCCTCGCAGAGTTCTGCGCGACAGTCGGTGCGCCGCTGCTCATCCTGCCCGGTGGCGCCCTCGAACCCCGCACGGACGACGAGAGCTCCCGACTCGCCCGGGTCGTCGAAGGCTCCCGGAGGGCAGAGGTCATCGGCCTGCGCTACGGAGTACAGGTCGTCATAGAGGCCCCCCACTACCTTCGGCTGGCCTGCACTCTGGAACAGGCCGACCAACTGGGCGCGCACCTGCCCCTGGTGTTCGACACGTCCCATGTCGCGGCGGGCGGCGTCGACCCCGCCGAGGCGTTCACCCCACGCGCTCACCAGGTGGCTCACGTACAACTGCGCGACGCGGTCGCCGGCGACATCCGGCGCGCCATCGGGCACGGGTCCATCGACTTCACCCGCTTCTTCGACGCCTGCGAGTCCGCCGGCTATGAGGGCGCCTACGTCATGGAACTCGAGACCCGCAACAGCCCCTACGCCAGTAAGGACGACGAAGTGGCCGCGGCCCGCGAAGCGCTGCTGCGGGCGGCGACCGATGCCGCGTCAGGTCAGGAACCGAAGGAGACACCATGAAGCACGTGGCGTTCATCGGCGTCGGCGCCATCGGCCTGCCCATGGCGAAACACCTGGTTGCCGCCGGGCTCGACGTGACCGCGTTCGACGTCTCACCCACGCGCTTGGACGAGGCGGCCGCAGCAGGGATGCGTACGGCGACCAGCCCTGAGGAAGCCGCCACGGACGCGGACGTGGTCGTGGTGATGGTTGCCACTCCGCAGCAGCTCCACCATGCCGTTCTCGGCCCGCAGGGGGTGGCTGCGGGAATTGCCCCCGGGGCCTGCTGCGTGGTGATGAGCACGGTCGGTATCGATGCCGTCCGCGCAATCGACCAGGCCCTCGGCGAGCGCGATGTCGCAGTCCTCGACGTCCCCGTCACGGGCGGGGTGGCAGGAGCCGAGGCCGGCACACTGACTCTTCTCGCCGGCGGCGAGCCCGCGACGCTGGCCCGCTGTACACAGGTACTCGCGCCGATGGGACGCCTTGCCGTGTGCGGTCCGGCCGTCGGTGACGGCCAGGCGGTCAAGCTGGTCAACCAACTGCTGTGCAGTGTGCACCTGGCCGCGGCCGGAGAAGCGCTGGCTTTTGCCCGAGCCCTGGGACTCGATCCGGCCGCCGTACTGGAGATCATCGGAGGCGGCGCGGCCGGGTCATGGATGCTGTCCGACCGGGGGCCGCGCATGCTGGCCGAGGACCCGCCGGTCCGCTCCGCCGTCGACATTTTCGTGAAGGACTCGGGCCTCGTCGCCCAGGCGGCCGAGGCAGCCGATTTCGACGCGGCGCTCCTCGACGTCGCGGCAAGCCGCTTCTGGGCCGCCTCTGCAGCAGGGCTGGGCCGCGCCGACGACTCACGCGTCATCACCACCTACCTCGGCGACACCCTCGCATCCCTCGACGGGACCCCTGCCGCCGACCCGGTCCACACCGCCGGCCCGAGCAAGGAGAGCGGCCGATGACCCGCCTGTTCAACGATCCGGCAGCCTTCAGTGAGGACATGCTCACCGGATTCCTCGACGCCCATGCCCCCTACGTCACCGGCGTGCCCGGAGGTGTGGTCCGCGCCCAGCAGACGCCTCCGGGCAAGGTCGCCGTCATCGTCGGGGGCGGATCCGGCCACTATCCGGCCTTCTGCGGCATCGTCGGCCGCGGCTTCGCCGACGGCGCGGTCGTCGGCAACATCTTCACCTCGCCTTCCGCACGCGAGGCATACACGGTGGCGCGGGCCGCTGCCAGCGATGCCGGGGTGCTGATCACCTCCGGCAACTACGCGGGCGACGTCATGAACTTCACCGCCGCGGCCGAACAGCTGGTCGCTGAGGGGACCGACGCCCGGGTCCTGTTCGTCACCGACGACATCGCCAGCGCGCCCGTCGAGGAGACCGACCGTCGCCGCGGCGTCGCAGGAGACTTCGTGGTCTTCCGGATCGCCGGCGCCGCGGCCGAAGCGGGCTACGACCTCGACGGCGTCGAGGACCTGGCGCGGCGCGCCAACAGCCGCACCCGCACCCTGGGCGTCGCTTTCTCCGGCTGCACCCTGCCGGGAGCCGGTGCACCCCTCTTCACCGTCCCCGACCGGCGGATGGGAGTCGGGCTCGGTATTCACGGCGAACCGGGCGTGGCCGAGGCCGACCTGCCGTCCGCTGCCGAACTGGCCGCGCAGCTCGTCGACGGCCTCCTCGCCGAGCGTCCCCCGGAGTGCTCGGGCCGGGTCGCGGCGATCCTGAACGGTCTGGGCGCCACCAAGTACGAGGAGCTCTTCGTGCTCTGGGCAACGATCAGCCGGCTCCTGGCCGAGCACGGGCTCACCCTCGTGGAACCGGAGGTCGGCGAACTGGTGACCAGCCTCGACATGGCCGGGGTGTCGCTCACCCTGACGTTCCTGGACGACGAACTGGAGACGCTGTGGTGCGCGCCCACGGACACCCCCGCCTACCGCAAGGGCATTGCCAGGCTCGCTCCCGACGACCGGACGCAAGCGCGCATCCCGAAAGCCCCGGTCATCGCCCAGACCGACACCGCAGGCATCCCGTCGGCCTCACCCGCCTCGCGGCAGGCCGCCTCCACCGCGGCCCGCGCCCTGGAGGCGATGCGCGCCACACTGATCGACTCCGCTGATGAGCTGGGCCGTATCGACGCGGTCGCGGGCGACGGCGACCACGGACGCGGCATGGTCAAGGGCGTGACCGCTGCCGTGGAAGCGGCCGCACCCCTCGTCGAGCGGGGCGCGGGCATAACCACGCTGCTCTCTGCCGCGGGCGACGCCTGGGCCGCGAAAGCCGGCGGCACCTCCGGCGCCCTCTGGGGCGCCGGGCTGTGCGCCGCAGGAGCCTCCCTGACCGACAGCGCGCCCACGGTCACGGCCGAGGACGTCGTCGGTGCCGTACGGACGGGACTCAAGGCCGTCAGCGCTCTCGGCAAGGCCGCCCCGGGAGACAAAACGCTGCTCGATGCGGCCGTGCCCTTTGCCGACGCGCTGGAGGCTTCCCTCCGCGGTGGCGCGGACCTTCACACCGCATGGAGTGAAGCGGTAGACGTGGCGCAGGCCGCTGCCCTGGCCACCGCCGAGCTGCTGCCGAGGGTCGGCCGGGCACGCCCCCTTGCGGCCCGCAGCATCGGCACCCCCGACGCCGGCGCGATTTCGTACGCCTTGTGCGCCCGGTCCGCTCTCTCCGCCATGACGAAGGAGCAGGTCGGATGACAGCACGAACACAGCCCATCCGGGTGGTCGTCGGCTGCGACGACGCGGGACTGGACTACAAGGAGACCCTCAAGGCCGACCTGCAGACCGACGAGCGGGTCACCGAAGTCATCGACGTGGGGGTGGGCATCGGGGAGACGACCGCCTACCCGCATGTCGCGGTCACCGCCGCTCGACTCATCGCGGAAGGCAGAGCCGAACGGGCGCTCCTCGTGTGCGGCACCGGCCTGGGAATGGCCATCTCCGCCAACAAAGTACCGGGCATCCGGGCCGTGACCGCCCACGACAGCTTCTCCGTGGAGCGAGCCGTACTCTCCAACGACGCCCAGGTCCTCTGCTTCGGGCAGCGTGTGGTCGGACTGGAACTCGCACGTCGTCTCGCCCGCGAATGGCTGGGCTACCGGTTCGACACGGCCTCGGCGTCCGCGGCCAAGGTCGCAGCGATCCGTGGGTACGAAGACGACGAAGCAGGGCATGACCCCGGCGCTGCCTGAAAGCGAACCGATCGCGGCAACGGGCCGGTGCCCACGTCGAAAACGACCAGCCACGTAGCGACGCGGTGTGGGGCGCACCGCAATTTGGTGCATGACTGCTGGCCAGGTTGGTCGCCAGCGTGGTCATGGCTGGGACTGCTGCATTGAGGTTCCCTCGTTGCGGGGGCCCCTATGACTTTGGTCAAGGGGCAATCGGGGTTGGCGGTTGGTAGAAGGTGCCGTCGCGGAGCATCGCGAAGAGCACGTCGGCTCGGCGGCGGGCGAGGCAGAGGATGGCCTGGGTGTGGTGCTTGCCCTGGGCGATCTTCTTGTCGTGGTAGGTGCGGGAGGCCGGGTCGGCCAGCGCGGCGAACGCGGACAGGAAGAAGGCTCGTTTGAGCTGCTTGTTTCCTCTGCGCGAAGGCTGTTCGCCGCGGATGGAGGACCCGGAGTTGCGGGTCGCCGGGGCGAGGCCGGCATAGGCGGCGAGGTGGGCGGCGGACGGGAACGCGGTGCCGTCACCGACGTCGATGAGGATGCGGGCGCCGGTCCTGATGCCGATGCCGGGCATGGACATCAGGACCTTGGCAAGAGGGTGGGCCTCCAGCAGTTCCTCGATCCGGTGGGCCAGCAGTTTGCGCTGGTCGAGGACGGACTGCAGGGAGTTGGCGAGGCTGGGGACGATCAGCGCGGCGGCGTCCGTGCCCGGAACGACGACGGTCTGTTCGTCGAGCGCGGTGAAGACGTCGTCGATCAGCCGTTCGGCCATCCTGGGTGCCTTCGGGCGGATCAGGGTGATGAGGCGTCGGCGTCCGGCCTTGCGGATCTGGGCCGGCGAGCCGAACTGGTCCAGCAGCCTGAGCACGGCCGGGTGCTGCATACGTGGGCCCAGGACGCGTTCCAGATGCGGGTGGATCTGCGTGAACAGGCCCCGCAGCCGGTTGGACAGGCGGGTCGCCTCGGCAGCGAGGTCGTCGTCGAACCCGACAAGCATCTGCAGCTCGGCGATCGTCTCGTCGTCGAGGTCGACCGACCGCAGCGTGTGGGGCATCGACCTGGCCGCGTCGGCAATGATGAACGCGTCCTTCGCGTCGGTCTTGGCCTCGCCGGGATAGAGGTCGGCGATCCTGCGCATCGTCAGGCCTGGCAGGTAGGCGACGTGGCAGCCCAGGTCACGGGCAATGGTCAGCGGCAGGGCGCCGATGGAGGCCACCTGGTCGACGATGACGAGCACGGTGCCGTGCTTGGCCTGCAGCCTGGCGAAGACCTCGCGGAGTTTGGGCTCGCTGTTGGGCAGTCTGCGGTCGAAGGTCTTCTTCCCGGCCGGAGTGAGCGCGGTGGCGTGGTGTTCGCCTTTGCCGACGTCCAGGCCGAGGTAGACGTCAATATCGTCGGTATCGATCACGTGTGGTGTCCTCCGGTCGTACTCACCCGGCCCTGCCACGGCACTGATGTGAAGTAGGCCGCCGACGAGGTGTCCGTGGCTCGGGTCCTTTTCGACGGCCCCCGGCCCGAACCGCCCGTGCGACTTTCATCGCAGGCGGCTCTCCAGTGATCTTCGTGTTCCGTCAGCCGTCGGCGTGGATGTCGGTGTGACAGTCGCGGCAGGCCACAAGAGCCTTGCGCCGTTTCCTGAGCATCACCTGCACCCACGTCGGGTGGGGCTGCCTGCGGTTGTCGAGATCGACGAGGCTGCGGACGTGATGGACGGTGATGCCGTCCGTTCTGCCGCAGATCTCGCAGCGTCCGGCGATGAGCCTGGAGACCAGCTCCCGTCGCCGGGGCGCCGCCCTGATCGTGGATTTGTCGGTGATCACGGCCGTCTTCTGTCGTCGCAGCGGAATGCCGCCGAACCGTGCGACCAGCGCTTTCCTGCCAGGACGCTCTGTGGTGACCTGCAAGCACACGCGGGGCCCGACTATGGTGACGGCCTTGGCCCTGTACTTGCGGGCCATGGCCGAGACGGTCGAGCGGTGCTTGCCGGCGAGCGTCTTGAGGAGCGACGTCTCCATGACCCAGTGGAGTCGGGTCAGCCGGAAGACGTCACTGGCGAGCAGGTAGTACTGGACGATGCCCCGGTACTCGGCCCCGAACTTCCTGACGATGTCCCGGTCGGGGGCGCCGAACAAGTCGGAGCAATGCGCGGGTTTGCCGCGCTTGAGGTAGCGGGACCAGTAGGCGTTGATCACCGGGATCGGCACCCGCAGTCGGATCACACCGTTGACGGATCTGCGTCCGTTCGTGATCTTCGTGCTGCTGTGCTGGACGGTGATCTCGTAGCCGAGGAACCGTGCCGCCTCTGTGCGGGCGTGGGTGATCAGGGTCTTGTCGGGCGACAGTTCGAGCTTGAGGTCGTCGCGCAGGAACTGGGCCAGACGTGCCTTGATCTCCTCAGCTTCGGCCTTGGGTCCGATGAACCCGAGCAGGGTGTCGTCCGCTTATGCCGATCCCGCGGTTATGCCGACGTCGAGCGGTGGATGCTGGTCGGCGGGCGTATCCGGGCTGATCTGCCCGGCATAATTTGTAGTCAGCCTGGCGGTGGTCCCTTCGACGTCCGGAGAGTCGGTTACTGCCGAGCCTGATCAGCTGGAGGAAGGGCCGGAGTTGACGGCGCAGGTGGTGGAGGGCTTCCTTGCGGTACGGCGTCCTCTGGCTCTCTCTCGGACGCTACGAAAAACCCGGACTCCTGCGAAACCTTCCGACGCCAGCCGCCTGGTTATGTCGATCGTTCCCGAGCAGCCGCTCGTCCCAACCAGGCATTCAGCCTCCACCGTCGGCATAACCCGACGCACTGCATAATGCGATCTATGCCGAGTTCGGCATAGGTCCGCGTAGCGGACATAACGGAGCCTGCGGTAGGCCGGATCCTGTGGATCCGAGCTGGGCAGGGCCCGCAACTGCTGGCGCAGTTTCCGGGACTCGGCCTGATCGCCTCGTCCGTGGGCTCTGCGCATCGCGTAGTACAGCCTGTGGTACTTCCGGTTCGGCCGCCGGGAGACCCCTCGGGTGTAATCCGGGATGAGGACCGTCTCGACGAACGTGTCCAGCCGGTCCAGGTAGATGTTCGACAGGACGGGGGACGCGACTCCGCCCTGCGGGGAACCGCTGAGCGTCGCGTTGAAGATCCAGTCTTCCAGGTACCCGGCTTGCAGCATGTTCCTGATCAGCCGGAGGAACCGGCCGTCGTGGATGTTCGCCGCCAGCGTCGCCATCATGACGTCGTGGTCGAGACTGCCGAAGCAGTCGGCGATGTCCCCTTCGACGAACCAGGTCGTGCCCTGCCAGGTGTCCGCGATCTTACGAAGCGCGGAGTGGCAGCCCCGACCCGGCCGGAAACCATGGGACGCGTCGCTGAAGGTCGGCTCGCAGTACGCCTCCAACAGCAGACGTACGACTTCCGCCACCAGCTTGTCCGTCCATGAAGGAAGGCCCAGCGGGCGGCGTTTGCCGCTCTTCTTCGGGATGTAGACCCGGCGTGCCGGACTCCACCGGAAGCGCTCGTGGCGCAACGCGTCGATGACGCGTTCGATCTTGTCCAGCGACATGCCGTCCACGGTCTCCCCGGTCTCCCCGGGCGTCATCGCCCCCTGGTTGGAGTAGAGGCGCCCGTAGGCCAACAGGTACAGCTGCGGGTTGAACAGTTGTCGATACAGTTCCTCGCACGGCAGGTTGCGCCTGCCGCGGTCACGCAGGACACCCAGCACCGTTTCGGCGCTCTGCATTTCGCATACCTCCCGGACCGGGATGTCCGATCACCTGTGCCCCTTCGCCGTGCGGACGGCGTTACCGTCCTCCCCGGCAGGTCGTGACTCCTGCGACTACTACGGGCACTCCGTCGCCCTAGGACTCGCGTCCCGTAGGCGATCCCATGTTCGTCTCCGACGTACGTAACAGCGTGATGTAGGCGCCCCACTCATCTCCTTGAACGCTCTGACTGAGCGTCGCGTCGCCGTCCGGAAGGTGCGGCGGCCACACCATCAATCCACCGCAGACGACGACTCCGGCTTCGGACGCGGTGCCGGAGGAGTCTTCGTTGCCTCCGCTGGAGATTGGGGTTCAGGCAGTTCAGCTTTCGCCATGTCACGCGGGCCCCCTGACGCACCGTCCGTAGCGTCTCGGCACGGCCGCCAGTTTCCTGACATGCTCTTGTCCCGTCACCGTTTCCGGATCGGGTAAGTCATCAGGCCCAGGAACCTCCTTCCAAGTTCCTCCCGGCTTCGCCGGGGATACGTCAGAGCGCCTCATGGCGCACTGATGGCCGAAGGTCTTCTTCCAGGTCGCGACCGCATCCTGCTTCTCGGAGTGTGCGAGCACCAGCACGCCGTCGATATCCACGATCACCTGGCCGTCGGCGGCCGGACTGTCTTCACCGGCCAACTCCCAGACGCGCGTCCGTACTTCGGAACGTGCGCCTCGGATCGCCGCGAGAGCCTTCGGGCCGGACGTGGCGAGGGCGTCGACGAGCCGGGAGACCGTCGGATCGGAGGCCACCGGGCCGAACACGTCGGGCTCGGCCCGCAGCATGGCGACATCGGCCAGGCAGTCGCCGCCGAGTGCGACGGCCAGGGCCACATCCAGCAGGATCTTGCCCGGGTCGTGCACAGTCCGCGGCTTGCGCCACGGTGCCAGCGCCGCCGATATCGCCGTGTCCAGGCCCGACTTGCGGACCGTTTCGACCAGCAGCACCGCCCCGGCCTGCGAGACCACCCCACGGCCGCTGCCCTCGACACGGACACGCGGATAGGACCCGCTACGCTTCTTCACCTGGAGAGCGCTTCTTTCCTTGCAGCTGACAGGACCCTCGACAAGTCCCATCGTTGCAGGTCAGCGGCACTCTCCAGTTATTTGATCAAGACCCGGACAGGCCCACTCGCGAAAGCGCGAGGCAAGCGGCAGCGCACGGCAGTGCTCACTGACGTCCGGCCGGTCATGGCCAGCATGAAGCGCAACGAGCTGATCCACCGGCTCCTCGCCGAGTGCTGCGAGACGCGGACGAACCTTGAGGTTCACCACGTCCGCAAACTTGCCGATCTCAACCGGCCCGGACGCCGGGAAAGGCCCGGGTGGGTCCATCTGATGGCGATGCGACGGCGCAAGACCCTTGTGCTCTGCCGTCGCTGCCACGAAGACATCCACGCGGGACGCCCCACAGCAGCACCACGGAAATGATCACACCGCGCTGCGGGCCGACTCAACCACCCCGGCGCCCAGTTGCGCTTCACCGACGTCGACGGGCTGCGGCTGACCTGCTTCGCCACGAACACCGCCGGCACCACGATCGCCGCATTGGAACTGCGGCACCGTCAGCGCGCCCGCGCCGAGGACCGGATCCGCGCCGCCCGCGACACCGGCCTGCGCAACCTGCCCCTGCACCACACCGCGCAGAACCAGGTCTGGCTGGAGATCGTCCAGATCGCCCTGGACCTGCTGGCATGGATGCCGATGCTCGCCCTGACCGGCCGAGCCCGCCGCTGGGAACCCAAGCGCCTACGGCTGCGGCTGTTCTCCGCCGCCGCCCGCCTGGTCACCACCGGCCGCCGACGCATTCTGCGCATGGCCCGCCACTGGCCCTGGACCGACACGATCACCAGCGCCTTCACCAGACTCCAGGCCCTGCCGAACCCCGACTGACCAGCCAGCGACCCACCCCGACGAGCAGCCGAACGCCCCGGAGCCGTGGAACCCGGCGCTCACCCGACGCGACAGTCGGGCCGTCACCATGCTCACCATCACCGCGACAAGCCGAAGCGGCCCACCGGAGAAACCGACGGACCGTCACGAAACTTCGAGGCTAACGAGCCGAAGTCAGTATCGCCACCGAATCCGTGCTCCGCGAGTTGGCCGGCTCCACCGCAGAGGCATGCATCGTTCCTCTCGGCCAGCACCTCTGACTCTTGCCGATGACCGACGCGCTGTTCGATACGGTCACGGCCGCCGGAGCACCCGAGCTCAACGGGTTCTGGAAGGCACCACCGGACTTTGATCGCCTGCTGACCCCGTGCTCGGGGACAGGACCGGCGGCCTACATCGAGGCCGACTACTTCGGCGGGGTAGGGACCCAGACCGTACAGGGTCCGGCGGACCGATCCCCGCTCGATTCCCGACTCGATGTGGGACGAGTTCTTCGGGGCAATGACCTGCGACCGGGACC
The DNA here is from genome assembly GCF_042653945.1 of Streptomyces vulcanius. Taxonomy (NCBI): domain Bacteria; kingdom Bacillati; phylum Actinomycetota; class Actinomycetes; order Kitasatosporales; family Streptomycetaceae; genus Streptomyces; species Streptomyces vulcanius. The sequence goes on from NZ_JBHSFK010000074.1 coordinate 26,318, forward strand.
GGGCTGCGGTCCTGCTCTACGTCTCCAGTGGCTCCCGGGCCAGCGAATTGTCCGCCGAGCTGGTCCATGCCGTCGCTCAGAAAACCGGACCAACGCGACTCTCCCCGCGGCCCGGAGGCTCCCCCAGGCGCATGAAATCCAGTCGACAGCAGACCGGACATACGACTCTTTGCCAAAGGAATAGCAGTTGACCTGCAACGATCGAGGCTAGACTAGAAGGCGGCAGCGGCCACCGCCTCGGCTTCCGGCAACAGGTCCTTGCTCTCCTGGATCACCCTCTCGTACGTGCGCTCGTGGTCCCCGCTTTCGAGAGCGAACCGCAGGAGCGAGCCGGACCAGTTGTCGAAGAGTGAGAACGTGCGGTCCACCATCCGCTTGGCTTCCTCGCGCTGTGCGTCGTCGAGGGACGGCAGGCTTTTCTCTTCTACCTCGGGCGACTTTATGCTGTGCGACGCTTCCGCCATGTAGTGCTTCGTGCCGAAGAACTCACATTCGCGACCGTCCCGCAGGGCGATTCCCCGGCAGTGGGTGAAGATCGTGATGGAGACGGCCTCGATGGACTCGACCATCGCGAAAACGGCGTACGTGGGGGCGCCCGCGGCGAGCGCGGCCAGCTCCAGGCAAAGACGTCGAGAGTGGCTGAAGTCCGCGCTCCACAGGACCCGCGTGGCGTCCGACAGGGGCATGCTGCTGTCGGCCCCCAGCTTCTCCAGGTCGGTCAGCATCCACTGCCAGTGGAAGTCCTCTTCGTACGTGTGCGCGTTCAGAAGGGCCTGCAGCTGATCGGGCCGGGCATTGCTTTCGTCTTTGCGGAAGACGTACTTGTTGAGATCGGAGTAGCCCATGATGAAGGGAACCACGCTGGGCCCCCAAGCCAGACGCCTTTCTCCGGGGAGTGACTCGTCGGCGAGCAGGCGAGTGAAGAATGCGTGGTTCTCGTACGAATTCCGATGTTCTTCGATGTAGTCGATGACCTTCTGCATGGAAAACTCCGTTCACGGCCTGTCGGCATCTCCGCAGCAACAAGGGGAGAAGACAGCATCGCATAGGCATCTGCAACTCATGATGTTTCACAAAGCGTTGACATGGAGTCTGCCCTTCTTTCCCGTCGGGAATGCCCTTCCTTATGGAGCGCACAGCCGCACCGCGACCGGCCGGTGATCGATCCCGGCAGCCGAGGACGCCAGCCAGGTCCGGCGCCACCGTACCCCCACCGTCATGACCGCCCTGCGCGACCTGGCACGCGCCACTTTCCACCGCGCCGGCTGAGCCAACCCCGCCAGCGCTCGACGCGCGCACGGTCAACCCGAGGCCGTCCTGACCGTCTACGGCATCCCGTGATCAAACCGGGCGAACGTGAGTCTCCCCTGGGCCTGGGGAGAGGACCTCAGCTGCCAGACACTCGTACTCGGCGCCAGCTGACGGCTCGCCGTCGAAGTAGTCCTCCAGAAGCCTGAGCGCTGCCATTCCTTTGGCGCCGGCGTCACCTGGCCGTCCTCCAGCCCTGCAACCCAACAGTCCGGCAGCCGGCCGCTGACGACGGTGAACTTGGCGGCATCACATAGCCCAGGAGAGTCTCGCTCCACCACGACGTCGGGTCGCTCAGGGATCCGGATCAGCACCCGGCTTGCGGTTGTGATGACCTCCAGGACCGGATACTCCACGCCGCCCCGGATCTCTGGGTGATCATTCACCACCTCTCCGCTCGTCGGGCTGATGATCTGGACACATCGGACGATCATGCGGGCACCCTACGCGGGCTCAAGCGGGCCCCGCCCTTCGGCTTGACTTAGAGGTCCTAACAGAAGCTGTTGATCATGTGACTGTCGGCCTGGTTGCTCGTTGGTCTGGTCGTGGGGAAGAGACAGTCGCGGCCGTGGATCGTTTCGGACGAATTGTGGGCGCTGGTCGAGCCGTTGCTGCCCAAGCCGGGTCCGAAACTGGTCAAGGGCAGGCCGCGGATACCGGACCGGCAGGCCCTGTGCGGGATCCTGTTCGTGCTGCATACCGGCATCCAGTGGGAGTACCTGCCCCAGGAGCTGGGCTTCGGCTCGGGCATGACCTGCTGGCGGCGTCTGGCCGCGTGGAACGAGGCCGGTGTGTGGGACGAACTGCACCTGGTGCTGCTGAAGAAGCTGCGGGCGGCGAAGAAGCTGGACTGGTCGCGGGCGGCGATCGACTCCTCCCACGTCAGGGCGGCCCGAAGGGGCCCAAAAGCGGGCCCAGCCCGGTCGACCGCGCACGGCCGGGCAGCAAGCACCACGTCCTCACCGACGCCCAGGGCATCCCGCTCGCGGTGTCGCTGACCGGCGGAAACCGCAACGACGTCACCCAACTCCTGCCCTTGCTCGACAAGGTCCCGGCCGTGGCCGGCGTCGTCGGCCGACCCAGACGCCGCCCCGACGCACTCCTCGCAGACCGCGGCTACGACCACGACAAGTACCGCCGACTGCTGTGGCAGCGCGGCATCCGCCCGGTCATCGCTGAACGAGGCCAACCCCACGGCTCCGGCCTGGGCGTTTTCCGGTACGTGGTCGAACGCACCATCGCCTGGCTGCACGGCTTCCGCCGCCTGCGGATCCGCTGGGAACGACGCGACGACATCCACGAAGCCTTCCTCGGCCTCGCCACCTGCCTGATCACCCACCGCCACGTTCAACGCCTTTGTTAGGACCTCTTAGAACTCCTAACAAAGTGCCAAGTTTTTCAGTCGTCGCCAGCAGATGATGCTGCAGGCCAGACTGAGGAACGCTTCGTGGATGTCGTCGCGGATCTCCCAGCGGATGCGTAACCGGCGGAACCA
>NZ_JBHSFK010000075.1:0-28643 GCF_042653945.1 Streptomyces vulcanius
GACCCACCCGACGACCACCACCAACCGAACCCGACGGCACAGGCGGCAACCCACCCGACGGCGGCAACACCGGCGGACCCACCCGACGACCACCACCAACCGAACCCGACGGCACAGGCGGCAACCCACCCGACGGCGGCAACACCGGCGGACCCACCCGACGACCACCACCAACCGAACCCGACGGCACAGGCGGCAACCCGTCTCGAGCGTCGGAGTATTCGGTGTCCCTGGTGTTGATGCGTGTGCCGTCGGTGCTGTCGACGAGGGACACAGCGTCGGAGTCGGAGTCGGTCTCCAGGTCGACGGATGTCGTGAGCGGGCTGCTGGTGGCCGGACGGGTAACCGACCCGGTGTCCCGCTCCGAGACCGTGGGCGCGCTGAACGGCAGGTCCCGCTGTGCCGCGGGCGTTCCGAAGGAGGTCCGCAACCGGGTTCCGGGCGGCAGCGACCTGCGGACGGTGCCGGCGAGGAACGCGACCTGTTCGGGCGTCGGGGCCGGAGCGTGTTCCGCCGCTTGCCGTACGGCCGTGATCCGCTGGGCACGCTGGGCGGTGACAGCCTCCCGCAGGCGGGTCAGCTGGTCGGGGCTGATCGTGACGGCTGTCGCGTTCAGGTGCCGGTCCCCGGAGTGCGAGGGGTCGTCCAGGTGGTGGTCGGCCATCTGCTGGAGGGTGGAGGCGAGGCCGAGGATCGCGGTGAGTCGGCTCTGGCCCACGACGGCGGAGAGCCGTCGCATCGGGCCGGGTCCGAGGAGCAGGCCCCCGCTGTCCGTCGGCGGGAGGGCCGCGAGGGCGGACAGGGCGTCGTCGGCGTCGTGCAGTTCCGCCCAGCCGGGCACGGCGTGCCGGTCCGCGTCCTGGACGGGGACCAGCAGATCGCCGGGGAGTTCGGTCGAGCCGTGCGCCGGTGCGTCGGCCCCGGTCGCGTCCATGGAGGATGTCCGGGAGCGGCGGTCCACGCGCTGCTCGAGGTGCTGGGGCAGCAGTGGGGTCAGCCGGTCCCATGCGGTCTGCGGCGCCACGACCGTGAACGGGCCCGGATAGCCCAGTCCGCTCAGCGAGTCCATCAGCGTGGCCGCCGCCGCGTAGTGGCCGAAGTCCGCGCCGTCGTCCAGGGTGACCGTCACCCCTGGCAGCGCGGCCAGTTGTGCACTGACCGCCTGTCGTAGGTCGATCTCCTCCTGGGTCGGCGCGATGCCGTCCCGGTGGGCGGTCAGTTCGTCGAGGAGTGTCCGGTGCTCGTCGGGGTGAGCGTCGAACAGCCGCTGCCAGGCCTCGTGTTCGGCCTGCCGGGCCGCGGGTGGTGCGGTCGATGGGCCTTCGGCTGTCTGATCCGCGGCGGTGCCGTTCGACTGCGCCGTAACGGCCGGGGTGTGGGGACGGCCGCCGGTCGCCTCCGTGGTTGCCGGGCCCGACCCGGTCAAGGTTGCGGCTGCCGGCGTCGCGGATGCGGGTGTACCCGGGGAGGTGGTCGGTGTCTGGGGCTGTATGCCGCCCGTGGAACCGGACGGCTGGGGGAAGACGGACGCCTCCGGCGCCGCGGTCGGTGCCGTGTCGGCGGACCCCGGGGCGCCGGCCGCGCTCGCGGGGCCCGCCGTCGTGGTGACCGCACTCACCGGCGTTGTCGTAGCGGCCGGTGCGGTGGTGTCGAGCGGGTCGGCCGTGGGTCCGGAGGTCGTGACCGGCGGTTGCGCGCGGTCCGCCGGTGAGGTGACGTGGGTGTCCGACGTGTGTCCGCTTCCGACGGGAACACCGAGGGCGGGTTCGCCGTCGCTCCCGCTCTGCTCCACGGTGTCGGGCCGTGGAGCCGTGTGCGACTCCTCGTCCGCCGGGCCGGCGCTGGTGGTGACCGGCCTGTTCGACGTCGCCGGACGGCCGCCCGCTCCGGTGTGCGCGTCGGCAGGGCCCGTCGCACCGCCCACCGTCGGCACATGGGTGTCGGAGCTGACCGTCGTGACAACCGGCTTGCCGGTGCCGATGTCGGGAGTGGGAACGTCCTCCTGCGCCTCCACCGGCGTGACATCGCTCTGTCCCGCCGTCGGCACACCCTTGCCGCCCGCTGCCGTCGGTGTCCCGCCCGTGCCGCTCGTCAAGCGGGGGCCGCCCGTTACGGACGGCCCCGTCCCCGTCTTCGGGTTCACGCCCGCGCTGAGGGCGGCGCTGATGTTGTTGAGGTTGAACTTCTGCCCGATGAGCGCTCCCAGGCCCCCGGCGCCCAGGGCCAGTCCCTGCATCGTGGCGCCGCTCATGCCGGCGCCGGCGAGGGTGTCCCAGCTCCATGCCCACTGGCCGTTGAACAGACCGCCGCCGAGGGACTCGGCCAGCCCTTCGGCGAGACCCTCGACCGTGAACGCCTCCGCGGCGTTGACGCCGGTCTGCGCGACGGTGTTCACCGTGGACTTGGGGGTGGTGTGCGACCCGGGCAGCCCGCCGGTGCCCTTGTAGGTGTCGGGCAGTACGTTCCTGCCGCCGCCCTGGGCTCCTGGCTTGCCGACCTTCGACCCGACATCCGTGGTCAGGTTCTTGCTGTCGAAGGGGCTGTGACGGTCGAACTTCTTGACGAGATCCTTGAGTTTGTTGGCCAGGCCGGGCAGGAGGTGCGCGAACAGACCGGCGAAGGCGCCGAATACACCGTCCTGGGCGATCTGCTTCCAGTCGAAGCCCTTCGGCTTGAGGCCATGGGGGCCGCCGACGATCAGGGCGAGCCGGACCGCGAAGGACGCGAACGCCTCTTCGAATGCCTCGCTCAGCGACGGCATCAAGTGGGTCCGCCGCATGAGCAGATCGAGGATCAGCAGGATCCGGAGTCGTGCCTTGGCCCTGGCGACAGCCATGTCACCGGCGGTCGCGCCGCCCGAGAACACGGACATCACGGCGAGGACGAAGAGCTCGATGAGCAGCTGGACGAGTTCGGCGATGAGCTGCCACTTGGACTCGATGATGTTCAGCGCCGTCTTGTCGCGGCCTTCGGCTATCCCCTTCAGCTGGGCCGCGAACTCCTTGAGGTAGTTTCTCCCCCCGTCGTCCACGAACAGGTTCATGGCCCTGGAGTAGGCGTCGCCGACCTTTGGTGGCAAACCCCGTGACGCCCCGAGAACCGTCTGTTCGAGCACTTCCGCGTACGCCAGCCAATCCTTGCTGTGGACGTGGATAAGCTTCGCGGCCTTGCGCGCCTGATCTTCGTTGGCCTGAAGGAACTCGCTGCCGGTAAGGACGAGCATGACATTGTTCAGGCGGGGGTTTGCCTCGATGGCCATGCTGGGTCAGCGCCTTCCGCCGTGCTGCTTGTTGGCGTTGCTCAGGATGCCCTCCAGGTTGTTCCCCTGGGTTTCGTTGATGTTCTTGAGGTTGGTGTTCGTGCCGTCGGTCACGGCGGACACGGCAGCGACCACGGACCTGCCGGTGTCGAGGGTCCCCTGGGTCTCCCGTCGCGCCTGCGGGCCTATCTCCCGGGCGAAGTCGTCGTCCTCGCCGTACCACCTCGTCGTCTCGGTCAGCCCTTGGGTGAACCTGGCCATGAGATGCTCGCCCATTTCACTGAGCTGGGCGATCTGCTGGATAGCGTTCCGAAGGCGCACGCGATCGGCGCTGTATTCCTCAGCCATCGTGTCCTAGTCCTCCAGGTCCTCGTTGATCTCGTCCTGCAACTTGCTGTTGCGCACACGGCCGCCGCCGTTCGAGCCGCCTCGAACTGCGGGGCCGAAGATCCGCTCCCAGTCGATGTCGACGCCGGAGAGCTCCGGAATCGCGATGCTCGACTCGGTGAAGGGCTGGAGTGTCCTCATCACCCGGCGCGACATCTGCGTACGAGCGCGTCCGGCCGCCTCCAGCACGCTGGCCGCGAGTTCGGCGGCCGCCATCGTGCGGTATTTGCCGTCGAGGAACACCAGTCCGGTCAGCTCACCCTGCGCGCCGACCGCGACCTCGACGGCGCGATCCCGGGACCGTGCGGTGACGGACGCCTGCCGCAGCTCCGCCTCGGCCTTCGCCACGCCCTCCTGGACGGCCTCCAGTTCGGCCATCGCCTTGGCGATGCGCTGCTCCATCGTCTCCGCGAACAGCGCCGGCTCGGGGAATCCGCCGCCCGCGGACGGGGTCGTCTCGCTCATCAGCCGATCACCGCCGGTGCGCCGCCCTCGTCCGTGCCCCACACGTCTTCCTCTTCCTCCAGCCAGCCGGCCCGTTGCCGGTCACCGCTCTCGGTGGCCGTCCTGCCGTTGGCACCGGAACCGCCGCCCCTGAAAGCGAAGGGGCTCGAGCTGGTGGCGACCTGGTTGCCGGAGAAGACGAGTTCCTCCTCTTCCTCCACCGTGGAGCGGAATCTGGAGGACCTGCGCAGCGATGCCCCGCCGGACTCGCCGTGCACAGTACGCACGCGCTCGCCGTTGGAGTTTCCGCCCTGTCCCTGGCCCATGCCCCCCATGCCCCCCATGCCCCCCATGCCCATGCCGCCCATACCCATAGGGTTGAGCGGGGTGGCGCCGTTCGCCGCGCCGCTGCTCGCGGCGGCACCCAGGCCGGCGGTGGGGGCTCCAAGCGCACCGCCGAGGCCGTCGCCGCTGTCCGCGTCGTCGAACAGGTTCTCGTCGCCGAGCTCGTCGTGGCCGAGGCCCGATCCCAGGCCGGAGCCACCGGGATTGAGGCTCGAGGTCTGCGCGGCGGAACCTCCGCCGGGGACGGAGAAGTCGGGCAGCCCGGAGTTCGAACCACCACTGGTGTTGATGTCGTTCAGGTCGATCGACGGGAAGCTGCTGTCGCCCGAGGAGTTCGACAGGCCGGCTCCGGGACCGAGTCCCGTGCTGGGGCCGTTGAGGTCGGTCGTGTGCGACGTCCCGTCCGGCTGCTTCGTGGTGAGGGTCCCGTCCTCGGGATCGAGGGTCTCCACCGTGCCGTCCGGGAACTTCGTGGTCAGGGTGCCGTCCGCGTTGAGCTTCGTGACCGACCCGTCGGGGTTGTGGAACGGCTCACCGGTGTCGAGGTGGGAGGTCGACACCGTGCCGTCGGGCTGCTTCGTCGTCACGGTGTGCGTGAGCGGATCGAGCGTCTGCGTGGTGCCGTCGGGGAACTCGGTGGTCAGCGTCCCGTCCGCGTTCAGTTCGGAGGTGGAGCCGCCGGGGTTGGTGAACGTGCCCGGATCCGGGTCGAGCGAGGTCTGCGTCTCCGTGCCGTCGGGATGCTTGGTGACCGTAGCGCCGGTGGAGGGGTCGACGGTGGTGGTGGTCCCGTCGGGATACTTCGTGGTGAGAGTGCCGTCCGGGTTGAGCGTCGTCTTGCTGCCGTCGGGATTGGTGAACGAACTGCCCGTGTTGAGCTTGGTGGTCGTGGTCTTGCCGTCCGGCCCGGTCGTCGTCAGCGCGCCGGTGTTCGGGTTGAACGTGGTCATGCCGCCGCCCGGGAACGCCGTCGTCAGCGTCCCATCGGAGTTGAGCTGCGTGGTGCTGCCGTCGGGGTTGGTGAGGCTGTTCCCGCCGTCGCCCCCGACCAGGTCGTTCAAGTCGGACGTACCGCCGCCAGGAAGCCCGCCGAGGTCGTTGAGGTCCGACGTGCCGCCGCCGAGGTCGTTGAGGTCCGACGTGCCGCCGTCGCCGAGGCCCCCGTTCAGGTTCTGGGCGAAGTTGTTGAGCCCCGCGCCCAGGCCGTTGTTCAGGTCGGTCAAGCCTTGGCCTATGTCGTTGAGCCCGCCCCCGAGGCCTTCACCGAGGTTCTTGTCGAGGTCGCCCAGGCCGCCGCTCAGGCCCTCGTTCAGGGCGCTGAGCCTGTTGTTCATCCCGCCGCTGAGGTCGTTGAGACCATCCGAGAGCTCTTTCTGGTTCTTGCCGGTGTCGTTCAGGAACTGGTTGAGCTTCTCCTCGTTCTTCTTGCTCTCCTCCTCAGTGGCCTTGTTCTTGTCCGTCGTGTACGACTCCGTCAACGTCGACGTGTCCTTCGTCTTCACCGGGTCGCCGAAGTTCTCGCTCGCGTTGGCCAACTCGGTTCCCAAGGTGACCAGGACCTGTTTGGCCACGGGCACCAGCCACTGCTCCACCCGCGCGTTCCACAGTTCGACGGCGTGCTGGCCGACGGCTCGCCAGGTCGACATCTCCTTGAGGTTCCCGTAGTACGGGTGGTTCTCCCGAAAGGAGCCGGTCGTCAGGTAGGAGGTGGCGGCTCTGCCCTCCCTCTTCATGATGTTGGAGACGTTTGCCTCCAGTACCCAGCGGACGATGTCGTCGAGCAGGTTGAGCAGCGCACGGTGGGGGTCGTGCCACGGGTCCTCACCCGTCCCGACGCCGGCCCAGCGGCTCCAGGCGTCCTGAAGTTCCTGGGCCTGCTTGACCAGCGCCTGCTGAGCCCCCGCCAGGGCATCGCCGTACTTGGTCTGCGGGTGGTAGCCGCTCATAAGGACGTTGCTGCCGTTGAAGTCCTTGCCGCCCAGCTGTTCCACGTAGCTGTCGAAGTTCGTGCGCACCTGGTGGAGCAGGTGCCAGAAGACGCCGGCCGCCTGTCCCCTCCAGGCGGCCTGTTCGTCCCCCATGGACTTTTCCCATGCCTGGAGCTCCTGCGCGCGGACCTTGAAGAACTGGATCGCGCGGTCGAAGGCCATGGCGCTGCGCTCGAACGACTTGAGGTCCACGGCCTCACTGGGAAGCACCGACAATCCGTTGTACTGGAAGTCCCGAGTGGTCTGTTCCCCGAGCAACGTCTCCAGCGCCACCTTGGGGCCACTGATGTACTGCGCGAGTGGGCTGCTGTCCCACTGGCTGTCGGCACCGAATTTGGCACCCCCGAAGACATGGCCCTGGTCGATGAGGTGCCCCTGGCTGCCGTGGGTACCGAGCAGGCCGATGAAGACGATCCGTGCGCGGTGCATCTCGACCTTGTTATGAGCTCCGTCACCGCCTGCGGTATAGAAGACTATTTCATAGTCTCCACCAGAGTGCTTTTGCCATCCGTAATCGTTGTCTGTTACCGCCCGCACACCCAGATTCTGAAGCTCCATATGAAAGAGCGGAATGTCATCGTTGCCCTTGAGCTGGTCGAACAACGTCGATCGTTTGGGCACGCCATACCCGGTGAGCAGGGTGACGGCCTTGCCCCAGTAGTCAGATGGATCGTAGTTGGCAGGCATGGCGCGGACTCCAGGAGTGAGCTGGGTGGTGGACGGGTTACCGGCTAGGAATTGCCGCTGGTGGAGGTCGTCTTGCTGCCGAGGTCGTCGTCGACGTCGGTAAAGATGTCGAGGAACTTCTCGCCGTCGATCGAGCTCAGGTTGGTGTCCTGCGTCGTGAGCAGCGTCTTCACCGTCTCTCGCAGATCCCGGTCGATGTCCTTGAACAAGGTGTGGTTCGCGGCCATCTCGTCGTCGACGGAGCCGGCTACGGTCGTAATCGTCTTGATCAGGCTCTGCCCGTGGACGGAGTCGTCCGCCGCCATCAGGCCGATGGCGGCGAACTGGTTCTCGTCGAGCGTCTCGGGAGTCGCGGTGCCCGCCAGCATGGTCTTGAGCGCGCGGGCGCTGTTGGGGTCGTCCTTCCTGATCTTCTCGAACTCGGCGAGGAATTCGGCCAGGGTCGTCTCGATGAACGTCTGTATCCCGCGCGAGTCCAGACGGGTCAGATCTACCACGGCAAGCTCCTGTTCCGTTGGCTGGTGGGGCGCCGTCCGCCGTCACAGCCCGGACGGCTGGACGGCGGACGGCGAGTGTTGATCGCGCTGTCGGATCAGCGGCCGATGTGGACGTCTTCCCACAGTTGGGTCAGGCGCGACTCACTCCACTGGTAGTTCTCGACGATCTGGTTCAGCAGACCGGCGTTCGAGTGGAGCATGCCCTCCAGCTCCTTGACCGCCCCGTCCCAGGCCGCTTGCTTGATCCGGTAGAGGTCGGCGTCTCCGCCGATCCAGGTCTTCTTGAGCTCGTTCAGCTCCATGTCCAGCGACTCCAGCGTCTTGGCGATCGCATGGGTCTGGAAGACCAGGTCATCGGCGGCGTTGTTCGAGTGCTGGTAGTCGACGAAGATCTCTCCGTCGTTGAAGTTGGGCATCAAAGGACTCTTCTCGGTGTGGGTGGCGATGTGTGTGTCTGTGTGAGCGGGCTGCGGAATCGCGGAACGGTCAGCGACCACCCGTCAGTTGCGAGAAGGCCGACTCGGACGCCTTGTAGGCCTGGTTGATCGCGTCGTTGGACGAGCCCTGTGTCTTGCCGTGCTCGACAAGCGTGTGGTTGAGCTGCGCGATCATGCCCTTGAGGTTGCGCAGGATGATGTCGACCTTCTCGTCCCAGTCATGGAGCAGCTTGCCGTAGGCACCGCCGTCGCCTCCCCCGAACGCCTTCTCGAGCCCGCCGCGCGTGCTGTTCACGTCACCACGTATCTTCCAGACGCCGTTGAAGGCTTCCTCGAGGGCGTTGACGCCGTTCCGGGTGGATTGCTCGCTTGACTGCTGGCCGTTGCTCGCCATGGTGCACCTCTCGGTTAGTCGGATACTTCGGCTGGGGCGTCCGCGCCTTCTCCGGGAGATGTCGATGCACTCCCGGAGAACGCACACGTCATAGGACGGGTGTCATCTGTGCTTCTATGGCGCGGACTTGGTGGTCTTGGTGGTCGCGCCCGTACCTGCGGAGGCGGTTTGGCAGTCCGGGAGTGTGACGACGGCCCGGCCGCGGCCGGCCGCGGCTTCGGGACTCAGGACGGGGCCTGACGGCAGCATCGAGAGCAGGGGTGAGGGCAGCGCCTTCACATCGCTGTCGGTGTAGCCCAGTGCCTTGAGGGCCGCTGCGTCGGGCACCCGGTACTTGATGCCGCTGTCCGCCACGAAGTAGGTCGTGTCGCCGAGTTTCGCGCCGCTCGCGGTGAGTGCTCTGACCAGCGCGCCGTGACCGGGTCGGATGACGGTCGCGTCGACCGGCAGGCACGCCGTGGTGACGTCGTCGGTGACGGTAGGGGCGGTGGGGGTGAGTGCGCTCGCGGGTATCACGACGGTGGCGACCTTGGTGCCGCCATGGTCGGGTTGCACGCTTGCGCAGGCCGTCTGGTCGTCCGGCACGGTGGTCGCGTGGGGTGGCGACGGCGGCAGTCCGGCGGCTCCGGGTGAACGGCCCTCGGTGCCCGGGGCCTGGTGTTCCTTCAGTGCGTCCGCGCCAAGTTCCCCGACGGTCGGGGAGGTGCCGCCGTAGGCCTTCGCACGGGTCGCCGGGTCGCCGAGGAGCAGGGCGGCGCCCGTGTCCGTCAGCGGCACCAGGCCCTCCGCGCGCAGCAGGTAGTACTTCGGTGCCGAACCGGGCACGTGGACCTGGAACACCTGGCCCACCTTGCTTTCCTTGCCGCCCAGGGACGGCCCCTTGTCGCCGCGCCCGGGCACCGCGGCGGGCGCGAGGTCGGGTCCCGGTACCAAGGCGTCGAGGAACGCGGCGGACACCGGGCGCGGGGTGACCGAGCCGTATCCGAGGGAGACGACCGCGGCGGACTTGGCGTCGAGCTTGAGCCGGCTGCCCCGCCACACCAGGTAGGCCGCCTTGTCCGGGCCGCGGACCAGGAGGCCGTCCTGGTCGCTGAGGCCGTGCCCCGTCACCGGCGCGCCCACGACCAGCGTGGTGAGCGCGGTGGCGGTCGCGCCGCCGGTGGCCTTGTCCTCGGCGGCGCCGAGGGTGGAGCACACATGCCACGGCCCGCCGTCCAGGTCACCGGAGTCCGGCACCTGGTCCGGGGCCTGCGGGATGCCCACCGGTGTGCCGAGGGGGGTCCCGCGCAGCGAAGCGGTGCGTACGTTCGTGGTCTTCAGGTCGGCGCCGCCGATCAGCAGGGCCGAGGCGTAGTTGCGTACGGGTCTGAGCCGCCCGTCGGCGAACAGGTAGCGGGCGCCGGTGTCCTCGTTGACGATGAGGCCGTTCGTGGTCCGCCAGGAGTCGTTGCCGCCGGGGGAGATCACGCCGTACAGCAGAGAGCCGGCGGCGATGACGGCGGTGACGACGACCCCGACCATCGTGCCGCGGGTGGTGCGGCCCAGGGGGCTCTCCGCGGCGTCGGGGTCGCCGAGCAGCATGCCGGAGGCCAGCCGGCTCATGATGAAGGTGTGGGCCTGGACCTGGTCCCGTTTGGACTGCATGGTCGCGTGCCTTCCGGTTCGTCGAGGTCAGCCGTTGATCGCCCGCAGGGCGCCGAAGACGCCCAGGACCCACAGCGTCAGAGGCAGCAGGGCGACCGCGAGCAGCAGTTGGAGGATCTCCGCCGCCCGTCCCCAGTAGGGCAGCATGCGTCGGCCCGGGATGGTCCAGGTGGCGATCGCCAGCAGCGCCGCCACGCCGAGCAGGCCTGCCACCAGCACGGGGCGTTGGGACGGGGTGAGGTTGACGGCACTCGTCAGGGCGAGCAGTGCGGCGCCCCAGGCGCCCGGTGTCACCAGGACGAGTCGCTGTCCTACGTTGACCAGGCCGCGCCCGTGCGTCAGCAGCAGCGCCGACAGCACTCCGGCGGTCAGTGCCTCGGCCAGGTTGGGCCGCCAGGCCAGGGCGGCCAGGCCGCCGACGCAGACGACACCCGTGGCCGCGTACAGGGCGGTCATCCAGCCACTGGAGAGTTCGGTGCGGGTCGCCACGTCGCCCTCGTTGTAGGGCTCGATGTCGGTCTGGAGCTCGCCCGGGTTGGTGGGCAGGGAGGGCATCCGCATGCCGGCGAGCTTGAAGGACAGGGCGGGCACGAACCCGCCGAAGACGACCATCACCGCCGCGACGACGGTGAGGGCATCGTCCGTGGGGACGTCCAGCAGGCTCATGAGAGCGCCTGCTGCGGCCCCGGCCAGTGCCACGACCGCGCTCGCGACGAAGACGGGTGTAGCGACGGCGGAGACGGCGAGCGCCAGTACGGCGCCGCCCGCGGCGGCTGCGCCCGCGGCCAGCAGTCGGGCGCCGAGCACGTGATAGGCCTGCTGTCCGGCTATCTCGCCGCCCGGCAGCAGCCAGCCGGCCACCGCCAGGAACGGCGCGGCCATGAAGCCCAGCACCGCGCCGCCGGGCGCGTCGCCCACAGCGCGGCTCGCCGACGCGGATCCGGCGAGCAGCAGCACGCCCGCGGCTCCGGCGGTTGCGGCCCGCAGATCCGCGTCGCCGCTGGGCCAGGCCAGCATCGCCAGACCGAGCAGCAGGGTGAGGACGAGGAGGGCGCGCAGCAGGTGGCCGCTCATCTCGGGGCGCCAACCGTGCAGCCGGTCGCGCATGACGGTCGCGATGCCGTCCGTCAGGTCGTCCAGCCGTACCTCCGGCAGGGACTCGGAGCGGGGGCGCAGATACAGCACCTCGCCGTCCTTGAGGTCCAGTGTCTCCAGGGTATGTTCGCCGTCCAGCGGAGGGCCGCCGAGGCGTTGCAGCACCCAGCCTCCGTGTTCGAGGCCGGTCTCCTCCACCTGCTCGCCCGAGTAGCGCAGGAGGGTCGGCAGGAGGTCGGCGACGGGAACGTCGGCCGGTACCGCCAGATCAACTGCCTTGCCGGGGGCGTGAACAGTGAGGCGGCACAGGGCTGCCACTGCGTTGTCGGTCATCGTGAGGCTCGCGGTTCCCTGGTGGGTCGACGGATACGGCTTGGTACTTTACGCGTCAAGCATGCAGACTACTCAAACCCGTCGGGCAGGTGTGAACAGTCCGGGTTTCAGCCACCTGGAACACGTCGGCGCAGATCGCCCGAGGCCCCCGCGTAAGGAGCCGGTTTCGTTGAGTGTTGTGCTGTTTCGTCGCCCTGCCCGACGCCGTGGCCCGGATATGCCCGAGGGGGAACTGAGCCTCCAGGAGCCGCCTACCCTGCCAGAGATCGTGCCAGACACCTCGGCCGTTTGGACATACGCGCCTATGGCACTTATGTCGATCTCCACGATGCTGGTGTTCATACGTCCGGGCGGGGGAAGTGTTCTCGCCTATCTCGCCATCGGCATGATGCTCCTGGCGTCGGGCGCGATGCTGCTCGGTCAGCTCATGCGCAAGCACAGCGACCGCAAGCAGCGGCTGCGGGGTGAACGCCGGGACTATCTGAGGTATCTGTCACAGTCCCGGCGCCAGGTCCACCGGGCCGTGACCGAGCAGCAGCTGGCGCTGGCCTGGCGTCACCCGGAGCCCGGGGCCCTGCGGTCGATGGTCCGCAGCACCCGGCTGTGGGAGCGCCGCGTCAAGGACGAGGACTTCGCGGAGGTCCGGATCGCCGTCGGCGACCAGCAGCTGGCCATGCGGCTGACGCCGCTGTCCACCAAGCCGGTGGAGGACCTCGACCCGCTGTCCGCACACGCCCTACGGCGGTTCATACGTGCCTACAGCACAGTGCCCGGTCAGCCGATCGCGCTGTACCTGAGGTCCTGGGCGCGGGTGCTGCTGCACGGCGACGACCGCGCCGTGCGGGACCTGGTGCGTTCGGCGCTGACGCAGCTGGCGTTCTTCCACGCGCCGGAGGAGCTGTGGATCGCGCTGTGCGTCTCCGACGAGCGGCGCGCGCAGTGGGAGTGGGTGAAGTGGCTGCCGCACAACCTCGACTCGCGCGACGAGGACGGCGCCGGTCCGGTGCGGCTGGTGGCGTCGGCCCTGAACGAGCTGGAGGATCTGCTCGGCGCGGAGTTCACCGAGCGCCCCGCCTTCGACCCGGAGGCGGAGGCCGGGCGCGAGGAACCCTTCACGGTGATCGTCGTCGACGGAGGCACCATGCCCTCCGGTCACCGGCTGGACGGGACGGGCTACCGCAACACCGTCGTGATCGACCTGTCCGACGCGCTGCGCTGGCGGCCGGGCCGGACCACGCTGCGGCTGGACGTCGAGTCCGACGCCGTGCAGCTGGTGCGCACCGACCGCAACCGCAAGGAGCAGACGACGGCGCTGGGCCGTCCCGACCGGGTCGGCCCCGTGGCCGCACGGGCCATGGCGCGGCTGCTGGCGCCGTACCGGATGAGCCTGAGCGTGGATTCCGGCGAACCGCTGGCGACCGACACGGAACTGACCACGCTGCTCGGCATCCCTGATCTGCACCGGCACGAACCGGCCGCGCTGTGGCGGCGCAGCACCGGCGCCGGGCGCCTGCGGGTGCCCATCGCCCTGGGCGGCGACGGGCGGCCCGTGGAGCTGGACATCAAGGAGTCCGCGCAGGGCGGTATGGGCCCGCACGGCATGCTGATCGGGGCCACCGGCTCCGGAAAGAGCGAGCTGCTGCGCACCCTGGTCCTGGGACTCGCCCTGACCAACTCCTCGGAGACACTCAACTTCGTCCTGGTGGACTTCAAAGGCGGCGCCACTTTCCTCGGTCTGGACGAGCTGCCGCACACCTCCGCGGTGATCACGAACCTCGCGGACGAGGTCGCGCTGGTGGAGCGGATGCAGGACGCCCTGCACGGCGAGCTGATCCGCCGGCAGGAGCTGCTGCGCTCGGCGGGCAACTACACCTCGGCACTGGACTACGAGAAGGCGCGCGCGGCCGGCATTCCGCTGGCGCCACTGCCCAGCCTGTTCGTGGTGGTCGACGAGTTCAGCGAACTGCTCGCGGCCCACCGCGAGTTCATGGAGCTGTTCGTGATGATCGGCCGGCTCGGCCGCTCCCTGGGTGTCCATCTGCTGCTCGCCTCGCAGCGCCTGGACGAGGGACGTATGCACCAGCTGGAGAGCCATCTGTCGTACCGCATCGGTCTGCGCACCTTCTCCGCCATGGAGAGCCGGGGCGTACTGGGCGTGCCGGACGCCTACGAGCTGCCCCCGCAGCCCGGCAGCGGCTTCCTCAAGAGCGGTGTGGAGGCGCTGACCCGCTTCAGGGCGGCGTACGTCTCCGGCCCCTACCGGCAGCGCGGGGGCGCCGCCGTCCAGGCACGGGTGGCGAGCCAGGTGGTGCCGTGGACCGCCGCATACGTGGTGCCGCGGGCTCCCGTGGCACTCCCCGCCGCGGAGCCGGACGCCGAGGAGGAGAAGGACACCGACGCGACCCTGCTGTCGGTCGCCCTGGACAAGCTCCGGGCCTCCGGGCCGCCCGCCCACGAGGTGTGGCTGCCGCCGCTGGGACTGCCCGTCACACTGGACGGGCTCCTGCCCGGGCTCGCCCCCGACCCGGCACGCGGTCTGACCGCGTCCGGGTGGCCGGGAGCCGGCCGGCTGACGGTGCCGGTCGCCCTGGTGGACAAACCGTTCGAGCAGCGCCGCGATCCCCTGCTCGTGGACCTGTCCGCCGACGGCGGCCACCTGGGTGTCGCGGGCGGCTCTCAGAGCGGCAAGTCCACCGTGCTGCGTACGCTGATCACAGCCCTCGCGCTCACCCACACCCCGCGCGAAGTGCAGTTCTACTGCCTCGACTTCGGTGGCGGCGCGCTCGCCGCCCTCGCGGGGCTGCCGCACGTCGGTGGTGTCGCCGCCCGGCTGGACCAGGAGCGGATCAGCCGCACGGTGGCCGAAGTAACGGCCGTGCTCAACCAGCGTGAGCAGTTCTTCCTGGACAACGGCATCGATTCGATGGCGATGTACCGCCGTCGCCGCGCGGCCGGCGAGTTCCCGGACGAGCCGCACGGCGACGTCTTCCTGGTGGTGGACGGCTGGTCGACGGTCCGCCAGGACTTCGACACCCTCATCCCGACGTTCAACCAGATCGCCGTACGGGGACTCAACTACGGCATCCACCTCGTGATCGCCACCGCCCGCTGGGTCGAGCTGTCCGCACAGGTCCGCGACCAGATGGGCACCCGCCTCGAACTGCGTCTCGGCGACCACATGGACTCCATGATCGACGTCCGCAAGGCGGCCAAGGTGCCGCGTACGCCGGGCCGCGGCCTGACCGCCGAGGGAAAGCTGCACTTCCTCACCGCGCTGCCCCGCATCGACGGCCGCGGCGACGTGGACGACCTCACCGACGGTGTGACCGCGTTGGTCGAACAGGTCACCGCGCACTGGTCCGCTCCCCCGGCGCCGCCGGTCCGCATGCTCCCGCACCGGCTGCCCCTGGCGGAGCTGCCGGCCCCCGAACTCGGCGTCGGTCTGCGGATCCCCCTGGGCCTCGATGAGGAGACGCTGGCGCCGGTCTGGCACGACTTCAGCCGGACCCCGCACCTCGTCGCCGTCGGCGACACGGAGAGCGGCAAGACCAACCTGCTCAGGATGGTCGCCTCGGCGATCACCGCGCGCTACACCCCGGACGAGGCGCGTGTGCTCGTCGTGGACTACCGGCGCGAACTGCTCGATGCCGTACCGGAGGAGTACCGGCTCGGTCACGCCATGTCGGCGGACGCGCTGCGCGAGCTGGCGGCCGGCTCGGCCCGGGCCATCGAGACCCGACTCCCCGGAGCCGAGATCACCCCGGCCCGGATGCGTCGCGCCGACTGGTGGACGGGCCCGCGGCTGTTCGTCCTCGTCGACGACTACGACCTGGTCAGTTCCGGCGGCGGTTACGACCACCCCTTCGCCGCGCTCTTCGAGCACCTCGCGCTCGGCCACGAGATCGGCTACCACATGGTGGTCGCCCGCTCGGCCACCGGCGCGGCCCGTGGCCTCAACGAACAGTTGCTGCGTCGCTTGGACGAGGTCAACACCCCGGGCCTGCTGCTGTCGTGCCCGCCCACCGAGGGCTACGTCTTCGGCAACATCAAGCCGCGCAACCTTCCGCCCGGCCGCGGGCAATACATCGCCCGGCGCAAGGCGACGCTGATGCAGACAGCGTTGGTGGAGCCGGCACCCGGGCTCAGCCCGCAGGAGTGACGCACGGCCGCGGGCGGCGGCTCTCTCCGGTGAGACCGCCGCCTACGGTGACAGGCGCACGGCGGCTGCTTGCCGCGCCGCCGCGCCGAACCGCCCCCGAGGGCTGTCAGCCGCTCGCCACGCGCGTAGGACGGCTCGCGGGCCCTCACCAACCACCCGGCCGGTCGGCCCCTGCCAGCGGTCCGCGACGCAGCGGCCACGGCCGCGCGGGCCCGCGGGACAGTCACATCGGCCGATCCGCGAATCCGTCAACGGTCCACCATGCAGGAGCGCCTCACGCACGCAGGCGGGACTCCCACGGCAACGCGCTTCCCCACACGTGTCAGCGGCTCGCCGTGCACGCCGGCGACAACCGCGGCCGCCCCGGTCCGCCCCACCGGCCTCGCTCCCTCACAGGCCACCGCCCAGCGGCATCGCCGGCGCGCATGCGAGGCCCCCAGGCACACCCGTATCCCGGCGTGCCTCAGCGGCCCACTGCGCCGGCATCGCACGCAGCCGTGCGGAACCACCCCCGAGCCCGGTCAGCGCCCTGCCGCGCGCCAGCGGCGGGCACGGCCGCGCGGGACGATCAGTGCGCCCCACGCAGCGAGCAGCGCCACGCCGACGCCGACCGACGCGAGCACCAGGGCCCGCCGGGTGGCACGTGCCCCGTCCCCGTCCGACGGCAGCTCGACGGGGCCCGAACCGGGCGCCGAGTGGTGGGCGACAGCTCCCCCACGCACCGAGGTGACGGCGGCGTACGGGTCGATGCGCGGCACGTCCGCCGGGTAGGCGGTGGCCGTGAGCGTCTCGGCGGTGGCGGTCGCGGACAGGCCGGGGTGGGTGGAGCGGACGAGCGCCGCGGTTCCGGCGACGTACGCGGCCGCCAGTGACGCCCCCGAGCCGATGAAGTGCCCCGTGCCCGTTGGCCCGATCCCGACCACGCCGTCACCGGGCGCGGCGAGGTCGGCGCCGCGAGGCAGGAGGGCGTCCTCGGGTCTGGCGCCCCCGGCGTCGAAGTCGATGACGGACAGCACCCCGGGCTCGGAGGCCGGCCAGTAGTCGCGCGGCGGCGCGGCCGTCCCCGAGGTGTGCTGCGGGGCGTCTGGCACCGCGGCCGCGACGATCAGCGCGTCCTTCGCCAGGGCGTGGGACACCGCGGTCCGCAGTGCGTCGGACCGCTTCACCAGCGCGGGGGACACCTCGATGATGTCGGCCCCGGCGTCGACCGCGGCATTGATGCCGGCGGCCACGCTGGAGTCGGTGGCGGCGCCGCGTTCATCGGTCCCGCGTACGCCGATGATCCGCGCGGCCGGGGCGGTGCCCGCGAACCGGACCCCCTTTGCCGGACCGGCCGCAATAAGCCCGGCGACGAACGTCCCGTGGCCCACACAGTCGGTGCCCCCGCTCCCGACGGAGGTGACCCTTCCCCGCAAGGCCGGCGCCTGCGCGGACACCCCGGTGTCGACGACCGCGACGGTCACGCCGTCGCCCTGGCTCACGGCCCAGGTGCGGCCCAGGCCCAGGCTCTGCTGTGCCCACGGCAGGGCCGACGCCTTCTGCTCCGGCCCGCCGGTACAGGCCTGCCCGTCGGCCAGCTCGGAGGGCATGACGAGC
This sequence comes from Streptomyces vulcanius, assembly GCF_042653945.1. NCBI lineage: Bacteria > Bacillati > Actinomycetota > Actinomycetes > Kitasatosporales > Streptomycetaceae > Streptomyces > Streptomyces vulcanius. The sequence goes on from NZ_JBHSFK010000075.1 coordinate 17,266, forward strand.
AGCCGTGTCGGCTCGGCCCGCGGCGCGGCACTCGCCGGGATACCTGCGAGCGCCGTCACCGTGAGCAGCGCCGTGGTCAGCGCCACGGAGTGGAGCCGCGTCGAAGCGAGGGGGGACGTGCGGCGCCGAAGGCGAGGACGGATCATGGCACGCATCCTAGGCCGCTCACACGTATCTCCCCACCACTGCCCTGCCCGGTCACCCGGAGGCCGGCTCATACCCCGTGACGTCCTCGGGCAGCAACAGGCGCAGGTCGTCGAGGCCGGGAGCCACCACGATGCTCAGTCGGCCCGCCTGGCGCGTCATCATGCCCTCCAGTACCTGGCGGGCCAGCCGCGCGTTGCCGAACATCCGGTCGCGAGGCAGCGAGTCGAAGTACGCGCGGAGCACCTGCCCGGTGCCGGTTCCGCACTCGTAGCCCGCTTCGACGGCATGCTGGCGCACGATGGTGACCAGCTCATCCGAGGTGTAGTCGGCGAACTCGACGCGCCGGGAGAACCGGGACGACAGGCCCGGGTTGGACGCCAGGAAGTACTCCATCTCCTCGGTGTAGCCGGCGACGATGACCACCACCTCGTCGCGGTGGTCCTCCATCAGCTTGAGCAACGTGTCCACGGCCTCGCGTCCGAAGTCCGAGCCGGAGGCCGCCCCCTGCGGCGTCAGGGTGTACGCCTCGTCGATGAACAGCACCCCGCCGCGGGCGCGTTCGAAGACCTCACGGGTGAGCTGTGCGGTGTGGCCGACGTACCGTCCCACGAGGTCGGCGCGTGCCACCTCGACGATCTGCCCGCGCGGCAGGACCCCGAGTCCGGCCAGGAGTTCGCCGTAGAGGCGGGCGACGGTGGTCTTGCCCGTGCCAGGGGGTCCGGTGAAGACGAGGTGGTGGCTGATGCGCGGTACGGGCAGGCCCGCGGCCTCACGTTGCCGGACGGTCGACAGCAGGTTGACGAGGTCGGTGACGTCGCGCTTGACGGCGGCGAGGCCGATCATGTCGCCGAGTCGGGTGAGCGGGTCGCTGTCCGCCTGGCCCTCCCCGCCGGCGGCCGCCGCGGTCTGGTCGTCGATGTCCTCGGGCAGCAGGAGCCTGAGTTCGCGTTCGTTGATGTCCGTCAGTGTGGCGAGCCGGAACGCCTGCCGGTCCACCATCTGCTCGAACACCTGGCGTGCGGCCCTGCCGTTGCCGAAGGCGGCGTCCCGCGGCATGCGCTCGAAGTGCGCGGCGAGGGCCTTGCCGGTGGACTCGTCCAGCTCGTACTGGTGCCGGACACACATGGTCTCCATGATCGAGACCAGTTCGGGCACCGAGTAGTTCTCGAACTCGACCGTGCGGGAGAACCGCGAGGCGAGGCCGGGGTTGGAGGCCAGGAACTGCTGCATCTCCGCGGAGTAGCCGGCGGCGACCACCACGACGTCGTCGCGATGGTCCTCCATGAGTTTCAGCAGGGTGTCCACTGCCTCCCGGCCGAAGTCGGCGCCCGAGCCCCGGCTGTCGGACGTGAGGGTGTACGCCTCGTCGATGAACAGCACGCCGCCGAGAGCCCGGTTGAAGGTCTCGGTGGTCTTGATGGCGGTGCCGCCGACGATCTGCGCAACGAGGTCGGCCCGGGAGACCTCGACGAGGTGCCCGGAGCGCAGGGCGCCCAGCTCCGCGAGGATGGTCCCGTACAGGCGGGCGACGGTGGTCTTGCCGGTACCGGGCGGTCCCGCGAAGACGAGATGCCGGCTCATCGGCGGGGCGGACATGCCGAGCCTGGCCCGGCGCTGTGCCAGCTGGGTGAGGCTGACCAGGGTCCGGACCTGATGCTTGACGTTCTCCAGCCCGATCAGCGCTTCCAGCTCGGCGAGCGGCCCGTCGGTGCGCACGAGTTGCCCGTCGTCGGGGCCCTGCGTGGCCGCCGGGTCGGTGCCCGCGCCGTCGCCCCGGCCCCAGGCGTCGCGTTTGCCGTTGCCGGTGCTGGTCAGCCCCTCGACCACCAGCCGCTCGCCGGGCCGGGACTGCACGAGTCCGCCGCCGCCGTTCTCGCGAAAGGCGCAGTTGACGACGGAGACCGGGGCGGTGGTGTCGACGCGCATGCCGTCCTTGCCGCTCCCGCTGATCTCGCAGGCGTTGAAGGAGGCGCGGCCGCCGTCGGCGACGGTCACGCCGTGGCTGGAGCTGTCGGCCACCCGCAGCCGCGTGGCGGTCAACTCGCCGCCCTCGGCCACGCTGATCCCGGCCTCTCCCGCAGCCCTGATCTCCAGGTCGCGGACGGTCAGGATGCCGCCCGCGCCGATCGAGACACCCGCCTGTGCCGCCGAGGCGACGGTACCTCCGCTGACGTAGACGTTGCCGTCGCTGTCGATATGCAGGCCTGCAGTGCCCGCCTGGTCTACGGCACAGTCCTCCAGCCGGCCCCGCCCGTCCTCGACGACCTCGACGCCGTGGCCGCGCGGGGTACCGATCCGGGCCCGCCTGAGCAGGGGATTGGCCCCCGAGCGTATGGAGACGCCCGCTCCCCCGGCGTCAATGACCTCCAGCCGGTCGAGCTCGGCCGCGGACTCCTCCTCCAACAGAACGCCGGTCCCGGCGGCGTCGCGGACCGTCAGGCCGATCAGGACGGGGGACGCGGATCCGCTCACCCGCAGCGCCGGTGCCTCGGCGCCGTCCAGCCAGCAGTCCTCGAACGTGCCGCGCGCCCGCTCGGTGACCAGCAGGCCGTGACCGCGGGTGCGTGCCGTGCGGCACCGGCGCACCAGGGGATCGGTGCCGCCGCTCAGCACGATGCCCGGGCCCGTGGTGCCCGTGACCCGGACGTCCTCCAGCGTCGTCCGGGCCTGGCTGGTCAGATACACACCGGTGCTCGTGTCGTGCACGACCGTGCGCAGCACACGCGTGGTGCTGTTCTCCTCCAGCGCGATCGACGGCTTGTCCGTCGAGGAGATGTCGCACTCCTCGACCGAGCCCCGTGCCTCGCCGTTGGCGAGGATGCCGTTGCCCCGTGCGTCGCGGATCGTACAGCCGCGTATCGTGACCCGGCCCTGCTCTCCAATCACAACACCTGACGTCTTGAGATGTTCGATGGTGCACGACTCCAGGGAGCTGTCCACGGTCGACGTGACGACGACGCCCGCACCGCCCGCGTTGCTGATCCGGCAGTCCCTCAGGGCCAGCGAGCCACTGCTCCGGGCTATCAACGCCGTCCACGCGGACCCGACGACCTCACAGCCGTCCATGGCCACCTGCCCACGAGCCGCGTCCAGCACGGGCAGGTCCTCGTCTCGGCCGCGCAGCGTCAGGTCGGTGAGCATCACCCCGTCCGCCTTCAGCGCCAGAGCGCTGCCGACCCGCGGCGCGATGTTCACCGTGCCACGGCCCTGTTCGGCCACGATCGTGACTCTGGTGGTGATGACGAGGTGTTCCGCATACGTCCCCGGCAGCACACTGATGACAGCCCCGCTGCGTGCCCTTTCCAGGGCCTCGCCGATCGTACGCAGACCGTCCGGCCGTTCTGGACCAACCGTCAGGACCTGGCGTGACACGCGCGAACCTCCTCAATCGGGCACCGGGTATCGATGTGGGGTACCTGGGTGCCTGTTCTTGGCCCGGGTGTCTGTGACGGGCAGGACCATCATGCCGGGCGGCACCATCATGCCGGGCCGGAGCGGGGGTATCCAGGTGGAAACGTGGGAAGCGGAACGAAGGTCCCGGTGGCGCGGACGTTTGAGGCGCCGGTGCGAGAGGTCCGGCCCGCGGCGTGTGACATGACCGTCGGTCGGTGGAGGGCGACAGCCCGTCCACCGAAGGGGATGAAATTGCACAGACTGGGACATGTCCGAGGGCGTGACGGCTCTCGACCGCCTTCGCCGGCGCCGACGAAGGCCCGTACGCAAAGGCTCGGTTGACCGGAGGCAAGGCGAAGCACCGGTGAGTACCGTTGTGGCCGGACCCGTTCGACCCACCGTCGAGACACCCCGTATCATGTTGCTGGACCAGTCAAGTATGAATGGTCGTGCAAGACATCACGGGCGAGAAACACATGCGGGTCACCACACCCGCGGTGGTCGCCGCTGCGCAACCTACGGGGCATATGAACCGTCCGGCACTCCAGAGCGTGTGAAGTGTGTTCGGTGCTCCTCGGCATGTCATGACGGCCCGGATGCCCGGCGGATCCCCTTCGACGCCCCCGCTTCCGAAGCCCGAGCAAGGAGTCACAGCATGAGCGAAGCCCCCGAGCGCGGCAGCCCGGAACCCGCGGACATGCTCAACGGCGTACCCGACGACATCAAGGAGGCCGCGCGGCTCGCTCCCGACCACTGGTTCGGCATGGTCGACCCGGGCTGGCGCGGGGAAGGCACTCCGCCACGATGGGCCGTCGTGGGGGAATGGCGCACGGGCGTGGACGGCGACATCGCGGAATGGCAGGACAACGAGGACTACCGCCCTTCGCCCATGGCGCTGGGCTGGCCGGAGCCGACGGACGCCGTCGACGCAGCCGTACAACTGGCCGCCACCGGCTACGGTCCCGGCGACGACGTCCTGCGCCTGCTCGCCCCCGCCGAAGTGAGTGTCCTCCTCGGAGCCGGCGAGCAGCCGCTCGCCACCCGGACATCGGACGGGCTGCCTGTCGTCCCCGTCTTCACCTCCGAAGCCCAGGTACGCGCGGTCGGCGCACTGGGCTCGCGCACTGTTCCCGTCGCGGACCTGGTGGGCCAACTGCCCCCAGAGCACCAGCTGTACGTCAACCCGACCGGTGTCATCGGCATGGTGATCGAGACGGAACAGCTCCGCGCGGCGATCGCGTCGGCTCCACCCTGAACCGCCCTACCGTCCCTCTCCGCTTCGACCATTGGAAGGACGCCATGACGGCCTCCCAATCCGCTAGTTCCGACAGCGCGTCCGCAAGAGCCGCCCTCGCGGAGGAGCCTGAACCGACCGCCCCGGACGCATCCGGGGCCACGGCAGGGTCCAGCAGTACGGCCTCCGACCACTCCGAGCCCGTGACGGTGTCCAGCGGCACCGCCCCGGACGCGTCCGGGGCACCGGCAGAGTCCCACAGCAGCCCGCTGACATCGGCCGCCGAAGCCAGGGCCGTGGCCCTGCGGGCCATCCAGGCGGAGCGAGCCGCCGCGGGCGAGAACGGCGGCGAGCCGGACCCCGGCACCGGCACCCGGTCGGCTCCCGAAGCGCCGGAAGCCGAGCAGTCCGCGCTCCTCTCCGCCGTCGCGACGGCCGACTCGTCCTGCGACGGTTCGTCCGCGGCGACGGCCGCCACCAGGCCCGGCCGCCCCCGCAAGAGCGTGCTCGCCGGGGCCGCGATCGCGGGGGCCCTGCTTATCGCCGTACCGTTCCTGGTGAGTGGCGGTGGCGGGGATCACCGTTCGAACCGCGCCGACCCGCTGTCCGGCACCGTCATCGGGGACGGGGAGACGGGCGCGCCCGGTTCCTTCGGCTCTGCGGCGCCGAAGTCCACAGTCCCCGGCGCGGCGCCGAGCCTGTTGGCCACGGGCGGCAAGCCGGGCCAGGAGCCGCAGGGCGGCGAGAAGCCCGGCTCCGGAGAGCAGGCGGGTACGCCCACCGCGCCGGGCAAGGGCGGAAAGCCCGCGGGCAAGACGTCGTCCGGGTCAGCCGGCGCGGGCGCGGCGGTCGGCGCGGGATCAGGCACGGGCACCTCGGGATCGGGAACGTCGAGCACGCCCGATACCTCCGGCTCAACCTCGGACAACAACCAGTCGTCCGTCGCCTCGGGCGGACAGACCCACACCGTCTCGGGCATCGCGATCCGGAGTCATGACTCCGGCCGCTGCATCAGCGGCGGGGCGGGCAAGGACGGCACGCCGCTTCAGATCTGGGACTGCAACGGATCCGCCGCCGAGGCGTGGCAGTTCATGTCCGACGGTACGGTCCGGGCGTTCGGCAAGTGCATGGACCTCGCGTGGGCCTCGACAAGCAACGGCACGTCGGTCCAGCTCGCGAACTGCAACGGCGGCTGGGCACAGCAGTTCAAGCTCAACTCCTCCCACGACCTGGTCAACCCGCACGCCGACAAGTGCGTGGACGTTCAGGACCAGGACACGGGCAACGGCACCCGACTCCAGCTGTGGAGCTGCAACGGTCACGACAACCAGAAGTGGAGCAAGCTCTGAGCGTCGCCCGCCGCCGCGGACGCGGGCAGCGGCGAGCGGCCACGCCAGTTGCTTCCCGCTGACACACCAGGCGCCGCGGAGCCGGACGTGAGGTTCGGCTCCGCGCGGCGCACCGGCCACCGGCGGGGACGGCACGTCACCCCTCGGAGGGAGATGAACGTCCGTGAGCTCCCTTTCACCCGGCTTCCGCTGTCGGACCGGTTGCCACCCGGGCAGTACCTCACCGAGTCCTTCCCGGTGCTGGCCGCGGCCCCACACCACGCGTCCCCACCGACACCTGGACCTTCACCGTGAGCACCGAACTAGTAGCGCGCTTCGTTACCTTGGGTGATCTCGCCTGGTGGTGGGCATCTTCGCGGGGTGAGGTTCGGGGAGGTGGAACGGCTCCGGGGTGAGTTATCGGAGTTCGTTGCCGATGTGTTCGGGTCGTTGCCGCGGCGGGATCAACGGCGGTGGGGTGAGTGTTGTCTGCGGGGTCTGATGCTGGACGGGCGGCGCAAGTCGATCCAGCCGATGGCCGGGCGGCTGCCGGACGGGACATGCAGGCCCTGCAGCAGTTCGTGAACCAGTCGCCGTGGGATCCGCTGCCGGTCAGGCAGCGGATCCCACGGCGGTTGTCCGAAGTGTTCACGCCCGAGGTATGAGTGATCGACGATGTGTCGTTCCCCAAGTGCGGCCAGGCGTCGGCGGGGGTTGCCCGGCAGTAACTGCGGGGCCCTCGGGAAACGGGCGAACTGCCAGGCCGCGGCCAGTGTCCATGCCGCCGCCGCCGCCGCCTCCTGCCCGCTGCAGTGGCAGCTGTATCTGCCTGCGGAATGGACGGACGAGCCGGACCGCTGCCGCCGGGCGGGAGTCCCGGACGGCACCGGCCACCAGGAGAAGTGGCGTCTCGCGCTCGGTCTGCTCGACACGCTCGCCGGCTGGCGGCTGAAGGCGCCGGTCGTGGTCGCCGACGCCGGTTACCGCACCAGCACCGCCTTCCGCCTGTGCCTGGAGGAACGCGGGCTGTCCTACGTCCTGGCGCTGACCGGCAAGGAAGTCGTCCACACGCTGGATGCCCAATCGCCCCGGCCCGCCTATGGCGGACCGGGGCCGCCGGCCCTGCCGCGCTACCGGATGCCGCCACGGGCCCTGTCCCTGCACGCGGCCGACGCCCCGGCCGCCGAGCTCACCGAGGTGACCTGGCGGCAGGGCAGCAAAGGGCCGATGACCTCGACGTTCACCATCTTGTCGGTGCGGTCGGCGGGCAAGCAGTCCCTGGCCGCCGCCCAGGAAGCAGGCGGCGGCCACTACCAGTGGGACGGTGTCCTGCCCACGCGCACGGTGCTCGTGGAATGGCCCGCAGGCCAGACGGCTCCGACCGGCTACCGGATATCGAACCTGCCCGCCACCACACCTGTCGAGGACCTGGTGCGACGGGCGAAGATGCGCTGGCGGATCGAGCACGACTACCGCGAACTCAAACACGGCCCGGGCCTGGACCACTTCGAGGGCCGCACCTGGCGCGGCTGGCACCACCACGTCACCCTCGTCACCGCCGCCCAGGCCTTCCTCACCCTGCGGCGGCTCGACCCAAAAGCCCACCCACCGGCCTGACCCTCTACCAGATCCTGGACACCCTCCAGGATCTGCTGAAGTGCTGGACCGGCACCTGCACCACCTGCGTCCGCCCCCTCACCACACGCAGAACCAGAGCCAGAACCTACCGAAGCACTACTAGACGGCTCGCGCCGGCCCTTCGCGACGGCCATTCGCGCTACGGGACGGTTCGGCAGGACGATGTCCGCGCGGTCACCGGGCTGGAAGTAGCCGCTCAGGGCAGTCCGCTACTCGGCGGCCGCTTGGTGTGGGGAAGCGGGCGCCGCTCGGGGCCGCGCGACGGCCGGGGCGCGGGATGTCTGCCGCGCCCACGGCGGCTCCGATCTCAACAACGTTGGCGGACCGTCGGTTCGAGCGAGCTCCCTCCGTCAACCGCCATCGTGATGCACGTCGGCCAGACGGTTGAGCAGTTCCATGAGCAGCAGCTCCTCCCCCGGGCTGAGAGGGAGCGGCCTTGACTCTGCCAGTGCGGCGCGCAGTGCCATGGCCGGACCGGCCGGACCGGCACCGGGCGCGCCGACGGCCTCGGCCGCGAGAGGTGTGGTGATGGCGTCAAAGACGACTTCGCGCGTCGCGTGGACCGCTTCCAGGTCGCGTGCCTCCGAGGGCGTGCTGATCATCGTGGAGACCACGCCCACGCCGGTCGCGTGCACGATGGCCGTGGCTCGTTCGACGCTCATGCGCAGTCGACCGACCGCGGCGACGCGCGTGACCATGCGCTGAAGCTCCGCGACCGCCTCGCGGCCCGCCCGAGACAGATGGCCGGAGCGTGACTGGCCGAAGACCAAGGTGTAGTACGCGGGCTGCATCAGTCCGAACTCGATGTGCAGGTCCCACGCACAGCGTAGGTCCGCGACCGGGTCGTCGCTCTGCGGCAGTCGGCTCTTGGCCTGGAGGTAGGTCGCGAAACCATGCTCGCCGAGGGCTTCCAGCAGACCGTCCTTGTCGCCGAAGAGCCGGAAGATCGTCGGTGGGAACACTCCGGCACGCGCTGCCACCAGCCGGGTGGACAGAGCGTCCAGGCCTTCCTTCTCCAGCACGTCGGCAGCGGCGAGGACGATCTTGCGGTGAAGCGTCGCGGCCGACTGGTCACCCGTCACCTCAGTCACGAATCAAGGATATCAAGTAAAACGACCCAACGGTTTGAACCAGTGTTACGCTCAAAGCGCGACCACCGATTCAGCCATGCAGGGATGGAACACCGTGTCTTCACAGTCTGCGTACGACTACATACTCGTGGGCGCCGGTACGGCCGGGTGCGTGCTCGCGGACCGGCTCTCGTTAGATGAGAACGTCCGCGTCCTGCTCCTGGAGGCAGGCTCCTCCACGCTTCCCGGAGCCGTCGCGCATCCGCCGGCCTGGCCCTCGCTGGCGGCCTCGGAGGCAGGCTGGGGGGACACGACCGTGCCCCAGAGAGCCTCCGGCGCCCCGATCGCACTGCCACGGGGCAAGGGTCTGGGCGGTTCCACCGCGATCAACGCCATGGTGTTTGCCCGCGGCCACCGCACCAGCTACGACAGCTGGGGCGACCACGGTGCCAAGGGCTGGACGTTCGATGACCTGCTGCCCTACTTCCAGCGCAGCGAGACCGCTGCCGGCGGCGCCATCGGCCGCGGAACGAACGGTCCACTGTTCGTCGGGCCGGCCGCCGAACCCAACGAGGTGCTGCGAGCCTGTCTCGACGGCGCGGTCGAATCGGGCCACCGTCGAGCTTTCGACATCAGCGGCGGCCTCGAAGAGGGCTTCGCCCCGGTGGATCTCAACATCGTCGCGGGACGTCGCCAGAGCGCGGCCGACGCCTACCTGTCCCCCGCACTGAACCGCCCCAACCTGACGGTCGTCACGGACACGGTCGTACACCGACTGCTCTTCGACGGCACCCGCTGCACGGGTGTGGAGTACGGCATCGGAAGCGAGGCCCGCAGGGCGACGACCGGCGGCGAAGTAGTCCTCACCGCCGGCACGATCGGCTCCGCGCAACTGCTGCTGCGCTCCGGCATCGGCCCCGGCACGGACCTGCGGCAGGCACAGGTGGAGGTCTTCCACGAACTCCCCGGTGTGGGACAGAACCTGCACGACCACCCACGGGTCAACCTGGTCTACCGCGCGAACCGCCCGGTCCCCGAGGCACGCAACAACCACGGCGAGATCATGGGCCTGCTGCGCAGCACACCCGAGGCGGACGGGCCGGACCTCCAGATCATCTTCATCGACATCCCGGTCCCCAACCCCGTGGCCCATGTGACGAACGGCTTCACCATCGGCGTCTCCCCCATGCGCCCGGCCAGCCGCGGCACACTCCGCATCTCCTCGGCCGACCCCCACGTACCGCCCGTGATCGACCCCAACTACTTCTCAGAGGAGCAGGACGTCAGAGCGGTGCTGTCCGGCATCGCCACAGCCCGCGGGATCGCCCGGTCGTCCGCCCTCAGGGAATGGGGAATCGAGGAGGCCAGCCCCGGACTCGACACCATCGACACGCGGTCACTCAGCGAATACGCCCGCAGGTACTTCGGGTCCTACTGCCACCCCGTCGGCACGTGCATGATGGGCGAGGACGAGGTGTCCGTCGTCGACTCCGCGCTGCGCGTCCGAGGACTGGACGGACTGCGCGTCGCCGACGCCTCGGTCATCCCGTCCATCCCCTCCAACAACACCAACGCCACCGTCTACGCGATCGCCGAGAAGGCCGCCGACCTCCTGCGCAGCGCCTGACCGGCCTGGCCTGTCCGTCGAACCGGAAGCTCCGGCCCCCGTGCCGCATGACGGGACGGCGGGGGCCAGGGTGGCGGATCTCCCTCTCGATCCGTGAACCTCGCCGCCCCCAGTACCCGTTTACACAAGGAGACTCCCGCCGCCGCGGATTTCATTGGCTGGCCTCGGCGGCGGGGAAGGCGGTCGCCCTCTCGACTTCCCCCGTAGTGAGGGCGACTGCCGTAGATGCTCCCCCGCCGGTATTCATGGCCGACAGCGGAGCGCGCGCCGGTGCAGTGATGCACAGCAAGCCGGTGCGGTGACTTACACAACATGATCGGCCGGTGGACCAGTGCGGGGCGTGCACTTACCACCGGCATGGTGTCGGGGCGCGTTTCCCGGCACCGAACGAGACGCACTGCTTCGCTCCACCTTCCTCAGGGAGCGAAGCAGTGCGTCTTCGTCGTATCACCACCGATACTTAGCTGTCTCTGTCGTCGTTCCGTGAAAAGCGTCGGTTCTGGATCACTTTCCGTGCCAGAGCCACGGAGGATCACCACAACCGCGTGTCGGCGGTCAGTGGGAATTCCCCAGCGGCGGCCACTCGGCAGGGAGCTATCTGGCCGCCGGCGGTCACTCTGCGTTCCCGGATGGTTCGTCGTTCTTGATCGGTCCCGGCGGCAGCTAGGGCCTGGCTCCGGTAGCACCGGGATGGGGTTGTTGCACATGCCGTAGCGGCATGTGGTGGGGTCGGGGCACCACAGCACGAAAGGCTCTGTCTGCGATGTACCCCTCCCTCACGCCTCCCCGGCAGGTCAAGATCGGTGATGCCGCTGCGTTCGCCGGGATCACCCCACGCGCCATCCGCCACTACCACGAGATCGGTCTGCTGCCGGAGCCCGAGCGCGGCGGGGACGGCCGCCGCCGCTACGGCTATGACGACATGACCCGCCTGCTGTGGA
>NZ_JBHSFK010000076.1:0-28134 GCF_042653945.1 Streptomyces vulcanius
GTCGATGCCGATGACCTCACCGGTGCCGGGCGCGGGGACCGGCCCGGGGACGACGGCGAACGCGGCATGCCACTGCCCGTTCTTCAGCGTGACGCGGAACGTCTTCGCGTCGGGCAGTTTCGCGCCCCTGCCGCCGGCGCTGAGGCGGAAGCGCACCCAGCCGCAGCCGGGCACCTTCACCTGCGCCCACCGCCGGTTCAGCCTGCGCACCACGACCGAGCGGCCCATGACCTGCCGGCCGGTCTTCGCGTTCAGCTTCACCGAGCCGTCTGCGTCGTACTCGGGCACCCGGTCGGTGCCGATGACACGGAAACCCTCATGCATGAACTTCTTGCGCCAGGTCGGCTCACCGAACCCGGACGTGAAACGCGCGCTCTTGGCCTTCGCGAAGTCCTTGAGGGCCTGCTGCTGCACATCCGCGTTCCCGGCCGCCAGCCACTCATTGGCGCGCCGGGCCTCGGTGAGCTGACAGCACTGCTCGGCAAACCCCGGCGCGGACCCGCGGCCCGGCTCCCAGTGCGCGTGCTGCTCGACAGCGAGATTCCACACGTACCTCGCGTGCGCGCAGTGCAGCAGCATCTGCCGCACCTGCCCGCCCGTCGGGTACATCCGAAACCGTGCCATGCCGTGAACGTAGGCCACACGTTCCACGGCCGCGCACCTCATCGATCACCATCCCCCATGCGAGTGACCACCCCACCCACCGTCGGCCGCCAGCCGCGGGCCCCAGGACCTCGGCGTCCCGTCGCCACCGCCCGTCCGTGGCCACCCTCGGCATCCCGGACGACGACGCCGGACCGCCCTGGCGGCGACCCGGCCATCCCTGCCCCGCACCACGGGAGCGGGCATTCACCCCGGCCCTGAAGGACCGGGCACCCTGCCCGAAAGCCAGGTGGATCGCGGGGAAGGTGCAGGGTGTAGTTCCAGGACGGGGATACGGTGGCCAACGGAAGTCTCCGGTCACTGAGGGGAGTTGAGCAGGTGCCTGGTGTCATTGCCGCGGCGTCCCACGGTGCGCTTCCGGGCGGGGCGCCTGAGAAAGAAGGTAGGGGTTCAGCAAAAGTTCTTTGCGAGATTTCGAAGAATCTCGGCAACTTCTCCCTCGTGTGGGTGACAAACTCCCAGGGCGAGGAGGTCTCATGACACCCAGACCGGCCCCTACGGCCCGACGGGTCCGGCTGGCCACCGAACTGCGCAAACTCCGCGAGCGGGCAGGACTGACCTCTACCGAGGCGGCCAGAGTTCTCGGCACGAGTTCTGGTCAACTCAGCAACGTGGAGTCCGCCAGGTTCGGAGTGAGCGCGGAGCGCGTCCGGGCAATGGCCAACATCTACGACTGCACGAACCAGCCCTATGTCGAAGCCCTCGCCGACATGGCCGCCGAGAAGACGCGCGGGCAATGGTGGGACGCCTACCGGGAGGTGCTGCCGTCGGGGATGCTCGCCCTTGCCGAGTTGGAGCACCACGCCACGGCCATCCGTACCGCCTTCACCGCGCACATCCCGGGCATGCTCCAGACCGCGGAGCATGCCCGGGAGATCTTCAGTCAGGCGATCCCTGCGCCCACGCCTCCGCAGGTCGAGCACCGCGTCTCACACCGCATCAAGCGGCAGGACGTCGTGTTCCGCGAAAACGCGAATCCGTACAGCACCGTCATCCACCAGGCAGCCCTGCACATGCGGGTCGGCGGCCGGACAGTGACCCGTAATCAGCTCCAGCACCTCATCGACATGAGCGAGCAGGACCACATCACCCTTCGAGTACTCCCCTTCGAGGTCGGGGCGTTCCCGGGATCGGGCCAGTCCATCAACTACCTGTGCGGCCCGGTACCCGAGTTGGACACGGTGCAACTCGACCAGTTCCACGGTCCCGTCTTCCTGGACGCCGAGGCCCACCTCGAGAAGTATCGGCGCCTGCTGGACGTCGTAGAGGCCACCGCGCTCAGTCCCGAGAAGTCACGAGACCTGATCCGTTCCGTCGCCGAGCACCTGTGAAAGGAGCCGACATGCCCACGCCCACCTGGCAGAAGTCGTCCTACTGCCAAGAAGGGGAAGCCTGTGTACATATATCCGCAGCCCCCGCCTCCATCGCCAGAACAATCCACCTCACCGAATCCGCCGACCCCTCAGAGGCCGTTCTCACCACCACCCCCGCCGCCTTCGCAGCCCTCCTCCAGACCCTCACCCGGCGCTGAGGTCCGCGACCACCGCCGTGTGGTCGGACGGCCACACGCCGGCCACGGGTGCGGCGCCCGCACGCCGTACGGCACGGACCCGGCCGATACCGCCCGGGCCCGGTGGGCCGACGTGGAGGTAGTCGATCCTCGCGTACGGGTTCGGGCCGGCCGGGTTCCACGTGGCGGACGGGGCCGAAGGGGCCGCGTGGGTCCAGGCGTCGTACAGGGCGTGGTCGCCGAGGAGCCGGACCTCGGGCGAGTCCGGCTCGGCATTGAAGTCGCCCGTGACGACGGCCGGGAAGACGGTGTCGCCCCGGTGCGCCGCGACGAACTCGGCAAGGGCCGAGACCTGCTCGCAGCGCACCGCCGAGGCGTCGTCGGCCGAGGTGAGGTGGGTCGTGAAGAACGGCACGTCGTACGACGGCGCGGCCAGACGGGCGTACAGCGCCATGCGGCCGTCGGCCAGCTCGGCGGGGGCCGGGAGCAGCAGCGTCGCCTGCTCCCGCACCGGCCAGCGGCTCAGCACCGCGTTGCCGATGTCCACCGGCTCTCCGCCGATCCGGCGCCGCCAGCGCTCCGGTGCCGGGGACGGGGCCCACGCCCAGTGCAGGCCGAGCCCCTCCGCGAGCCATTCCGCGAGGTTCTCCCCGTCGTCCCCACCGTCCCCGGTGGCCCACACCTCCTGCAAGCCGACCACATCCGGCCGCAACTCCCGCAGGACGGAGTGAATCGCCTTCCGCCGTTCCCGCCACGGGCCGAAGCGCCACCAAAGGTTCCAGGTCACCACTCGCACCGCAGCCCCCACTCCCGCTCCCGTCACGACGATGGCATCACGACGATGGCATGACGAGTGCCGCCCGGAGTCTCGTCAGCAGGAGGCGGGCGGCCGGGGAGCGTTGGTCCGGGCGGATGGCCAGGCCGAGGCAGGCGTGGGTGGCGGCGTCGGCGAGGGGGACCGTGCGAACGCGATCCCCCGCCCCCGAGGACACGCTCAGGACGGCGACCCCTGCGCCGCGCTCGGCCAGCCCGATGAGCGTCTGCGGCGAACTCGCCTCGATGTCCACCCGTGGCGCGACGCCCGCCCGGACGCACGACTGCTCGTACGCCGCCCGGATGCCCGTGCCGTGCGGCAGGCAGAGGATCTTCTCGGCCTGGAGGTCGGCGAGCCGTACCGGCGACGGCCGGTTCAGCGGGTGGGCCGGGGACACCACCGCGGCGATCGGCTCGTCGACGATCACCGTCACGTCCAGCTCCGGCTCCGGCTCTCCCGCGAACGCGAACAGCGCCAGGTCGAGCGAGCGCGCGAGCACCTGGGACTGCAGGGCCCGGGAGTCGTCCTCGTGCAGGCTGAGGGTGATGCCGGGGTGGGTCAGGCCCAGATCGGCCACCGCGTCCAGGAAGCCGGGTATCGCACAGCCCGTGACCATGCCGAGGCGCACCCTGCCCCGGGTGGCCGCCGCGAACTCGGTCGCCGTGTGCTCGATGTGGTCGAGGGCTTCCAGCGCCTCCCGCGCGAGAGGCAGCACCGCCTCCCCCGCCGCCGTCAGCCGGACCCGGCGTCCCGAGCGCTCCAGGAGTTGCTGCCCCAGCTCCCGTTCCAGCTTTCCCACCTGGGTGCTGATGCCCGACTGGCTGACGTGCAGCCGTACCGCCGCGGCGGTGAACGTGCCCTCGTCCACCACCGCCGCGAGGTAGCGCAGCTGATGCATCTCCATAACCAACGATGATACTGATCATCTGAATCATCTGTTGGACTGAAGGGCCGGCAGCGACAACCCTGGAGTCATGACGACTCCCGCACAGATCTCCGAGCAGTACTTCACCGCCTGGCAGACCGGTGACTTCGACACCCTGCGCGGCCTCCTGGCCGACGACGTCGACTTCGTGGGCGCCCTGGGACGCGCCTCCGGTGTGGAGGAGTGCCTCGCCGGGCTGCGCGGCATGGGCCGGATGCTGGAGCGGATCGAGGTGCACGCGCGCGTGGCGGACGACACGGACGTGATCACCTGGTTCGACCTGCACACGGCCGGCGGCGCCGCACCGGCCCCCACCGCGAACTGGAGCCACGTGGAGAACGGGAGGATCACCAGGATCCGGGTCACCTTCGACCCCCGGGAGATCCTCGCGACACTCGACCGCTGACCGGCGGCGGCATCGGCGACCATGGAGACGGCAGATAGCCCAACGCTTCACAGCAACGTGAAGGAGTCACCCGGACCATGTCGACGACCGGCCGCCCCAACGACCTCCGTTTCCGCGCCACCACCGCCTTCCAGCGGTACGTCGCCAACCCGCTGATGCGGCGGCTGCCCTTCCACAGCTTGCTGGAGACCACCGGACGGGTCTCCGGGCTGCCCCGCCGCACCCCGCTGGGCGGTCGCCGGGTCGGGGACAGCTTCTGGCTGGTGTCGGAGTTCGGGGAGCGGTCGCAGTACGTCCGCAACATCAAGGCCGATCCACGGGTGCGGGTGCGGATAGGCGGTCGCTGGCACACCGGGACCGCCCACCTCCTGCACGACGACGACCCCGTCGCCCGCCTGCGCACCCTGCCCCGGGGCAACAGCGCGGGCGTGAAAGCCCTGGGCACGCAGTTGCTCACGGTGAGGGTGGACCTGGCGGACTGACGGGGCCGTCGCCCCGCCCGCTACTTGGCGGGCTTGTAGAACGCGTAGGTCGCGGTGTAGTTCACGCTGACCTGGTCCGTGCCGGTGCACGCCGCGGCCGGGGCGACGCCGCCGGCCGTGTTGAGGCGCTGGATGTAGGAGACGTCGGCGAAGACGCCGGTGCCGCGGGTGGCGGTGGACTTCAGGAGCAGCTCGGGGATGGTGCCGTCCTTGGGAGAGGTGACGGCGGCGGCGGCGTTGACGGCGCTGCCGTCGACGGTGGAGACCCAGACCGGGCCGCGGGAGTGCAGGGCGATGGTGCGGCCTCTCTTGTCCGAGAGGGTGGCGGCGGGCTCCAGGAGCTTCCAGACGCCGTCGGTGCAGGTGTAGGTCTGGACGCCCTTCGCGGCGTAGACGCCGGTCAGCTTGTTGCCGTCCGGCACCTTGAGCGCGGCGGGCGCGTGGACGGCGGGGAGGTGGGCGGAGTGCGCGGGCGCGGCGTTGCCGACCGTGGTGGTCAGCAGGGTGCCGGCGGTCGCGGTGGCGAGGACCGCGGTGGTGAGGACGAGTCGCTTGGCGAGCTTCATCGAGTGGTCTCCGAACGATTTTCGAACATGTACTTCGAACATGTACTTCGAACGTGTGCAAGGAGGGGCTGGACGACGGCTGTACACACCGCCCCGCGCCCCTCCGCCGGACGCTAATCGCACATCGGAGGTTTAAGACGCCAGTTGACCGATCTCTGCACGCCAAGCACACACTTCAGGACTCAAAGGGCAAGCAAACGGCACCTTTTGTGTTGGTCACCCGGCCGGACGATCTCACCCCGGCCAGACGATCGCCTGCACCTCGCTGTACGCGTGCAGCGCGTAGGACCCCACGTCCCGTCCCACCCCGCTCTTCTTGAACCCCCCGAACGGCGCCTCCATGTTGCGGCCGACGGTGTTGACGCCGACCCCGCCCGCCCGCAGCCGCCGGGCCACCCGGAACGCCTTCGCCACATCACCCGACCAGACGTAGTCGATCAGGCCGTAGTCGCTGTCGTTGGCCAGGGCGACGCCTTCCTCCTCCTCGTCGAAGGGGATGACGACGACCACCGGCCCGAAGATCTCCTCCCGCGCCACCCGCATGTCGTTCGTGCAGTCCGCCAGCACGGTCGGGCCGATGTAGAAACCCCGGTCGGGCAGCTGCCCGTCGGGCGCGAGGACCACCGCGCCCTCCTTCCGCCCCAGCTCCACGTACGACTCCACCCGGTCCCGGTGCGCCGCCGAGATCACCGGCCCGACCACCGTGTCCCGCTCCCTCGGATCACCGACCTTCAACCGCCCCGCGTACGCGCCCAGTTGTTCCACCAGCCGCTCGTACACCCCCCGCTGCGCCAGCACCCGCGTGGGCGCCGTGCAGATCTGCCCGCTGTAGAACGAGAACGTCGTCCCGATCCCCGCGACCGCCGACCCGACGTCCGCGTCGTCGAAGACGACCGCCGCGCCCTTCCCGCCCAGTTCCATCAGCTGACGCTTCATCCCGCGCCCGCACACCTCGGCGATCCGCTGCCCGACCGCCGTGGACCCGGTGAAGCTCACCATGTCCACATCCGGCGACGCGACGACCTCCTCCCCGACCTCCACCGCCTCGCCGGAGACGACGTTCACGACCCCCGGCGGCACCCCGGCCGCCTCCAGCGCCTCCGCCATCCGGTACACGGACAGGGGATCCTGCGGGGCCGGCTTCACCACCACGGTGTTGCCCATCGCCAGCGCGGGTGCGATCTTGCCCGCCGGGTTCGCCCACGGGTTGTTGTACGAGGTGATGCAGGCGACGACCCCGACCGCCTGCCGGACGGCCAGCGCCCCCATCACCCCCGCCCTCCCCATCGGCCCCGCCTCGTTGATCTGCGGCGGGATCGCCCACTCCGCCGGCTCCACGCGCGCGTACCGGCGGAAACGGGCCGCGCCCACCCCCACCTGCATGCCCCGCGCCGTCCCGGTGGTCGCGCCGGTCTCCGCCTGCGCGAGCTCCGCGTGCGCGACCAGCTGCCCCCGGACGAGGTCGGCGGCCCGCCCCAGGATCGCCGCCCGCTCCTCCGCCGTCGTACGCGACCACGCCCCGAACGCCTCCCCGGCCGCCGCGCACGCGGCCCGTGTCTGCTCCCGCGAGGCCTCCGGCGCCCAGCCGACGGTCTCCTCGGTCGCCGGGTCGGTCACCGCGTAGTGCCCGCCGTCGGGATCGACCCACCGCCCCCCGACGAACAGCCGCTGCCCTTCGACTGCCATCACCTGGTGCTCACCGTCCCGGTGTCCCGCCCGGAGCGCAGCACCCTCCCGGGCACCGCCCCCGTCACCACGTCGTCCCGGATCGCCGCCACCCCGTTGACCCAGACCGTCCGTATCCCCACCGCCCTGGAGTCCAGGCGTGGACTGTCACCCGGCAGGTCGTGCACCAGGGTGGCCTTGCCCGCGTCGATCCGCTCCGGGTCGAACAGGACGAGGTCCGCATGCCAGCCCTCCCGGATCCGTCCCCGCTCCCGCAGCCCGAAGAGCCGCGCCGGGTCGTCCGTCAGCATCTTCACCGCCTGCTCCAGACCCACCAGCTTCCGCCCGCGCAGACAGTCGCCCAGAAAACGGGTGGTGTACGGCGCCCCGCACATCCGGTCCAGATGCGCGCCGGCGTCGGAGCCGCCCAGCAGCACGTCCTCGTGCTGCCAGGTCTCGGCGCGCAGCGCCCAGGACGCGGGGTCGTTGTCGGTCGGCATGGGCCACAGGACGGTACGCAGTTCGTCGGCCGCGCAGATCTCGACCAGGGTGGCGAAGGGGTCCTGGCCGCGTTCGGCGGCGATGTCCCGTACGACGCGGCCGGTGAGCCCCTCGTTCGCCGCGCTGTAGGTGTCGCCGATGACGTACCGCCCGAAGTCCGCGAGCCGCCGGAAGACGCCCGCCTCCTTCGACTCGGCCCGCCGCAGCATCTCGGCGCGCACCTCCGGGTCGCGCAGCCGCTCGATCCGCTCGGGGACGGGCAGCCCGAGGATCGGACCCCATCCCGGGATCAGGTTCAGGGCGCAGAACGTACCGAGCGACATGTTCATCGGCGTGAGGATCGGCATGGTCAGCGCCACCACGCGCCCGCCGGCCTTCCGCGCCCGCTCACTGGCGTACAGCTGCCTCGGCACCCGCTCCGGGACGGCCGCGTCGATGGTCAGGACGTTCCAGTTCAGGGGCCGTCCGGCGGCGGCGCTCAGCTCCACGAACAGATCGATCTCGGCGTCGCTGAACTGGTCCAGACAGCCGGCGACAATGGCCTCGATCTGTGTGCCCTCGTGCTCGCCGACGGCCCGCGCCATCGCCAGCAGTTCCTCCGGGCGGGCGTGCCGGGACGCGACCGGCTGCCCGTCCCCGTCCGAGTGCGTGGAGGACTGGGTGGTGGAGAACCCCCACGCCCCCGCCTCCATCGCCTCGTGCAACAACCGTACGATCTCGGCCAGTTGCTCCTCGCTCGGCTGTCCACCGACGGCGTCCGCCCCCATCACGTACCGCCGCAGCGCGCAATGCCCCACCATGAAGCCCGCGTTGACGGCGATCCGCCCTTCGAGCGCGTCCAGATACTCCCCGAACCCACTCCAGCTCCAGGGCGCCCCCTCCTCCAGGGCGACCAGCGACATCCCCTCCACCTTGGACATCATGCGGCGGGTGTAGTCGGCGTCCTGAGGACGGGAGGGATGGAGCGGCGCGAGCGTGAACCCACAGTTCCCGGCCGCGACGGTCGTCACCCCGTGGTTCAGGGACGGGGTGGCGTACGGATCCCAGAAGAGCTGAGCGTCGTAGTGGGTGTGGGGGTCGACGAACCCGGGCGCGAGGACGAGGCCGTGCGCGTCCTCGACAGTCCGGGACTCCTCGCTGACATTCCCGACGGCGGCGATACGGCCGTCCCGTATGCCGACGTCGGCGACGAACCCGGGCGCCCCAGTCCCGTCGACGACGGTCGCGCCCTTGATGACGTGATCAAGCATGGGGTACCTCCTCAAGGCACGTGCGGGATGCCTACCCAGGGGCGCGGGGCTGCTTCGATTTGCGGCTCCGCCGCGTGGGCGCGACCAGCCACAGACGGCCCGCAGTCGCCAGACCACCCGCACCCCAACGGCGATCAGGCGCTCTGCCGGAACCGCGTAGTGCGATGCACAGGATCCGTGTCGATCTTCGGAATCACCTGCTCCCCGATCAACCGAATCGTCTGCAACGTCTCCTCCTTCGGCACCCCCACGGGCAGCCCGAAGGACAACTGATCCGCACCGGCCTGCTCCCACCGCTTGCACTGCCGCAGCACCTCGTCGGGATCGCCGCAGATCAGCAGCTCCTCCTCGACCAGCAGTTCCACGAACTCCGCGGTGTACTCGGGCAGCGTCTCCGGCCAGACCGGGAAGCCCTCGGGCCGCGGGAAGGTGTCGTGGTAGCGGAACACCAGCGAGGGCAGATAGTGCAGCCCACCCCGCACGGCGATCTGGATCGCCTCGTCGTGCGTCGGCGCGCAGATCGCGGTCGTCGTCACCATCACGTTGTCGTTGACGAAGTCCCCGATCGGCTCGGCGTCGACGACCGCCGTCTTGTACTGCTCGAGCACCCACTCCATGTCGGCGACCTTCTGGACGCTGAAGCCCAGCACCCCGAGCCCCTTCTTCGCGGCCATCGCGTACGACGGCGGCGACCCGGCCGCGTACCACATCGCGGGGTGGGACTTGCCGTACGGCTTCGGCAGCACCTTCCTCGGCGGGAGCTGCCAGTGCTTGCCCTGGAAGCCGGCGTACTCGTCCTGGAGCCACATCTTGGGGAACTCGGCGATGGTCTCTTCCCAGATCTCCTTGGTGTAGTTCATATCGGTCACGCCCGGTATGAACCCGAGGATCTCGTGCGACCCGGCGCCGCGCCCGCTGCCGAACTCGAAGCGGTTCTCGCTGAGGTGGTCGAGCATGGCGACCTTCTCGGCCACCTTCACGGGGTGGTTGACCTGGGCCAGCGGGTTGAAGATGCCCGAGCCCAGATGGATCCGCTCCGTGGCGTGCGCCAGGTAGCCGAGGAACACGTCGTTGGCGGAGAGGTGGGAGTACTCCTCCAGGAAGTGGTGCTCGGACGCCCAGGCGTACTTGAAGCCGGACTTGTCCGCCTGGATGACGTACTCGGTCTCCTCCATCAGTGCCTTGTGTTCGGCGAGCGGATCGGTCTCGGCACGCTTGCCCACGTATCCCTGTACAAAGAGCCCGAATTCCAAGGCGGTTCACCGTCCCCGGTTCCAGAGGATTTCCGACGAAGATTTCTGACGCTCCGTCAGTTTTGACGACTGTCGCACCACCCGCCCGGAGGGTCAATAGCTGATGAACCGTCAGATGACACTGACCCCCGCCAGCCACCCCCCGTCGATCACGAACGGCTGCCCGGTGATGTACGACGAGTCCTCCGAGGTGAGGAAGAGGGCGAGCCTCGCCACCTCCTCCGGCCTGCCGATCCGGCCCAGCGGGACCAGCTTGCGGTAGAGGGAGTCGAGGGCACGGGTCGTCTCCTCGGGGTCGGCGTCCGGGTCGAGCCGGGCCGGGTTGGACATCGCGGTGTCCACGGCGCCGGGACACACCGCGTTGACCCGGATCCGCCGGGGCGCCAGCTCCAGGGCGGCCACCCGGGTGAGACCGAGCACGGCGTGCTTGCTCGCCGCGTACGCGCCCACCGCCGCCATGCCGGTCAGCCCGGTGTAGGACGCGGTGTTGACGATCGAGCCGCCGTCGGCCAGCTGCGGCGCGACGGTCCTGATCCCCAGGAAGCAGCCGACCTGGTTGACCCGCAGGACCTGCATGAACTCCTCGAGAGGCGTGTCGACGAGGGCGTTGAAGCGCAGGATGCCCGCGTTGTTGACGAGGCCGTCGAGATGGCCGTACGCCTGCTTGGCGGCCCGCACCGCGGCCACCCACTCCTCCTCGGCGCCGACGTCGAGATGGACGTACAGCGCGCCGATCTCCTCGGCGAGCGCCGCGCCCCGGTCGTCCAGCACGTCGGCGATCACGACCTCGGCCCCCTCCTCCCGGAACAGCCGTGCCTCCTGCTCGCCCTGGCCCCGCGCGGCTCCGGTGACGAGGACGACCCGTCCGTCGAGCTTGCCCATGCCCGGCCCCCTTCGCATCGATGGTTCCGCGCATCGTAGCGCCGTATCTGACGAATCGTCAGATAGCTGCGCGCAGGCATCCGACCATTGCGCAAGCACACATCAAGTGACCGGGAAGTAGGGACATTTGACTCTGTCCGCAGGCTGTACGCGGCCCCAATAATCCTTCACGGCACGGTAAAGCCCATCCCAAGGAACGGAGTCCGGCATGGCCAGGCGGAAACTGCGGAACAGAAAAGTCCGCTTCGTGGCGATCGGCGCGGCACTGGCGACCGGCGGAGCCATCATCGCCATGCTCCCCTCGGCCAACGCGGCCGACGAGAAGACGCCGGATCAGATCATGAGGATGTGCCAGAGGTCCTCGGTGCTCAACGGCAAGCAGCAGTCGGTGGAGGACTTCGGAGGCGCCTTCGCCGACGGTTTCGAGTCCGACAACTGCGATTTCGTCGAGACGAACTTCGAGACCTTCGACGGACCCACCGAGAAGGCGTCCATCGATTTCCCGAACTGCGAGCCGAACGCCACCGACCCGGCGAAGGTCTCGGTCACCTGGTCGGCCACGGCGGCCCAGGGCCAGGGAAAGTACACGGTGACCCAGCAGGGCGCCGGCGGCGGCCTCTTCGGATTCCTCAGCGGATCCTGGCTCAAGCACAAGGGCACCCTGGACATGACCGTGAAGTCGGCCAACGCCGGCGCCACGGAACAGCGGGAGGTGCCGGTCGGCAAGGTGCTCCACATGGAGTTCACGCCGAAAATCCAGCGCATGACCGGCGAATGGCGGGTACGCATCGACGCCGACCCCGGAAGCTTCGCCGTGAACCCCTCCCCCGAGAAGAACTTCGTGGCGCCGGACGTCGTCGAGGGGCCCGTGATCCTGCCGGGCGCGGCCGGGGCGCCCGGTGTCGTGGACGGCACGTCCAAGGCGGTCCTGGAGGACTGCTGACCGGTAACCGCAGCAGGAATCGCAGTTCAACCCGCATCCCCCACAGGAGAACCCCATGACCACCGGCACCCCTCGGGCCAGAAGCCACCGCAGCAAGAAGAAGCGCATCACCCTCGCCCTGGCCCCCGTCGCGGCTCTCGCCGTGGCCATTCCGCTGATGAACTCGGCGGGCGCCGCCACCCCTTCCGAGGTGACCTCCGACTGCGCGGCCGACTCGAACAAACTGGACAACTGCGAGTTCGTCGACGTCCAGTTCAAGGCGAACAGCCTCGGCCCCAACCAGCGCGTCTCACCCGTGACCGAGAACTGCGGATCGACGACCGCGGCGACGAACACCTTCAGCGTGAGCACGTCCGTCACCAGGACCATTCAGCTGGAGGACGGATTCGTCGTCGACGGCGGCACGAAACTCGGCAACTCGTTCTTCGAGATCGGCGGGAAGTTCAACACGTCGGAAATCAACATCACGCGTGACGACAAGACGACCGGTCTGGCGTTCAGCCGCTCCGACACCGTCCAGCCGGACAGCATCGGCTTCTTCATGTGGTCCGCCAAACGCACCGATGTGAGCGGATTCCTGCGGGCCACCTACAAGGAGGCGCAGGACGGCCAGAAGGTGTTCTTCGCGCCGAGCGAGGGCGCCGCGACCGTGCACGTCTTCTATCCGCAGATCCTGAAGAACGGCACGCCCGACGGCCGGCTGTGGCTGCGCAATGTGAAGTGCGGAACGCCCGAGGCGAACGGAATCCTGAACTCGGGGAACAGCCTTCGGACCGAGCCCGGATTCGGTGAGGGCGGCGGCAACGTCACCGACGTGGAGATCCCGCTCGGCGAGGTTCCGGCGTCCTGAGTCTTCTCAGGTGTGAAGGGCGGACGCGGCCGGGGTGGCCCCGAGCCATCGCAGGACCGCGTCCGTGCCGCCCCGGGCGTCGAGCTTGGCGTAGATGTTGCTGAGGTTGTTGCGGACGGTCTTCTCGCTGAGCCGTAATCGCAGTCCGATCTCCTGCGCGCCGAGGCCGGTCGACAGCAGTTCCATGATCTGCCGCTCGCGCGGGGAGAGCAGGGACCGCAGCCGTTCCATGGTGTCGCCGGCCGCCGGCATCCGCCGGGCCCCCTCGCGCAGCGCGGCGCAGGCGCTCGGCGAGAGGTAGGTGTGGCCGACGGTGGAGGCCATCGCCGCCGAGGACAGCATGTGGGAGCAGTAGTCCCCCTCGACCAGATAGCCCGCCCCGCCCCGGAAGACCTCGACCACGGTCTCGGTGTCCCTGCGGGCGCTGACGACGATCACCGGGACGCTGCGGTCGCCCAGCTCCCTGAGCAGCCTGGGGAAGGACTCCGTCGGCTCCTCGCAGCGCAGCACGACGACGTCCACCGCGCCCTTGCGCAGGGCGTGGTAGGGCGGGGAGACACGCACCACGCGGCCCACGTACGGATCGTCGGGGGCGGGCCAGTCCTCGTGCGGCCAGTCGCCCTCGGGGCAGGCGAGGGCGACGGAGAGTCGCTGGGAGGATCGCACTTACGGGTCCTTCCGCCGGAACCATCACGTCCGTACGTCCGTACATACGCGGCTCGGCGTGGACATGTTCAAACCTTCAAGAAGAGCCCTTCAAGAAGGGCCCTTCACGAGGAACCCCTCAGCAGCGGCCCCACCTCCGTGCCGAACTCGGTTATCTGGTCGGTGAGTTCACTGCGGCTCCGGCAGCGGAAGCGCACCTGGATCTGGTGCACGCCCATCGCCCCGTAGGCGCTCAGCGACTCGGCGAGGGCCTCGGGCGGCCCGGTGAGGGTGCGGCGGCCCACGTCCCAGTCGGGGGCGCCGACGTAGAGCGGCTCGGTGATGGCGCCGACGGTGAGCGGTGGGCCGTCGCCCCGCAGCCGCCGCAGGGTCTCGATCTGCGCGGGCAGCCGGTCCCTGGGGTCGCCCTGGGGCAGCCAGCCGTCCCCCTTGAGCGCGGCCCGGCGCACGGCGGCCGGGGAGGAGCCGCCGACCCACAGCGGCACCCGCGCCTGGACCGGCCGGGGCCGCTGCCCGAGGTCCTCGAAGTCGTACAGCTTGCCGTGGTGGGACGGGAACTCCTCCTCCCCCAGCGCGGCCCGCAGCGCGTCGATCGTCTCGTCGAGTACGGCGCCCCGCCGTTCGAAGTCCACACCGAGCGCCTCGAACTCCTCCCGTACGTGTCCGGCGCCCACCCCGAGGATCAGCCGGCCGCCGGAGAGCGCGTCCAGGGTGGCGTACTGCTTGGCGGTGACGAGGGGGTGGCGCAGGCCGACGACCGCGACATGGGCGAGCAGCCGGACGCGCTCGGTCACGGCCGCCAGATGGGCGAGGGTGGCCACCGGGTCGTACCAGACCGTGCTCATCGCGTCCGCGAGGCGGCGCGGGATCGCCACGTGGTCGCAGACGGCGACGTAGGCGAACCCGGCCCGGTCGGCGGCCCGCGCGATCTCCACGAGGTCGGCCCCTCCCGCGCCGGCCTCCCAGGGTTCGGCGTAGAGCGAGGACTGGGACTGGATCGGGAGCTGGATGCCGTAGGCGAGACTCCCCGGGGTCACCGCGGGCTCCACAGTCCGTCCGGGGTGAGCCCCAGCAGGTCGATCGCGTTGCCCCGCACGATCCGCTCCACCACATCGGGCGCCAGATGACCCATCTGCGCCTCGCCGACCTCCCTCGACTTGGGCCAAGTGGAGTCGGAGTGCGGGTAGTCGGTCTCGTAGAGGACGTTTCCGACGCCGATCGAGTCCAGGTTGCGCAGCCCGAAGGCGTCGTCGAAGAAGCAGCCGTAGACGTGGTCGGCGAAGGTCTCGGACGGCGGGCGGTGGACCTTGTCGGCGACGCCGCCCCAGCCGCGGTTCTCCTCCCAGACCACGTCGGCGCGCTCCAGGATGTAGGGGATCCAGCCGATCTGGCCCTCCGCGTACATCACCTTGAGGTTGGGGAAGCGTTCGAACTTGCCGCTCATCAGCCAGTCGACCATCGAGAAGCAGCAGTTGGCGAAGGTGATCGTCGAGCCGACGGCCGGCGGTGCGTCCTCGGAGGTGGAGGGCATCCGGCTGGACGACCCGATGTGCATGGCGACCACCGTGCCGGTCTCGTCGCAGGCGGCGAGGAACGGGTCCCAGTAGTCGGTGTGCACGGAGGGCAGGCCGAGGTGCGGGGGTATCTCGGAGAAGGCGACGGCCCTGACCCCGCGTTCGGCGTTGCGGCGGACCTCGGCCGCCGCCAACTCGGCGTCCCAGAGCGGGATGAGGGTGAGCGGGATCAGGCGCCCCTGTGCCTGCGGGCCGCACCACTCCTCCACCATCCAGTCGTTGTAGGCGCGCACACCGAGCAGGCCCAGCTCGTGGTCGGCGGCCTCGGTGAAGGTCTGGCCGCAGAAGCGCGGGAAGGTGGGGAAGCAGACGGCGGACTGGACGTGGTTGACGTCCATGTCGGCGAGCCGGGAGGGGACGTCGTAGGAGCCGGGGCGCATCTGCTCGTAGGTGATGACCTCCAGCTTGATCTCGTCGCGGCTGAAGCCGACGGCGGTGTCGAGGCGGGTCAGGGGACGCTGAAGGTCCTCGTAGACCCACCAGTCGCCGATCGGGCCGTCGTCGCCGGGGGAGCCCATCACGGGCTTGAAGCGACCGCCGAGGAAGGTCATCTCCTTCAGCGGGGCGCGGACGATGCGCGGGCCGGTGTCGAGGTACTTCTTCGGGAGGCGGTCCTGCCAGACGGTGGGCGGTTCGACGGTGTGGTCGTCGACGGAGATGATCCGCGGAAGTTCTGTTGTTGTCGCCGCTGTTGTCGCCGTTGTGGTCTCCATGAGGGCACGGTAGCGCTGATCTGACGGTCCGTCAGCTAGCGGGTGTATCAGAACGGGTGGGAGGTGATCGTCTCTGTGGAGACGTGTGCCTACCGGATGTGAGGACCGCGTGAACTCCCGCGTGGCGCCGTGAATCCGTTCTCCGCGTGGCTGACGGGTCCGGCATGGACAGGGCAAACTGAACGGGTCATTCGGATGTCTAAGGGAGCTTGGATGGACGACCGCGCAGGACACGGCGGCCCGCGCGTGCCGGAACAGCGGAGCCCCGACTCCCGCGAGGACTCGGGGGCCCTGCGTTTCGACGTGCTCGGCCCGGTGCGCGCACGACGGGGCGAGGAGCAGCTGAACACCGGTTCCCCCCAGCAACGCGCCCTGCTGGCAGCCCTGTTGCTGCGTGAGGGCCGTACGGCGACGGCGGCCGAGCTGATCGACGCGCTGTGGGGCGAGGAGTCCCCCTCGCAGGCCCTGGCGGCGGTGCGGACGTACGCCTCCCGGCTGCGGAAGGCGCTGGACGCGGGCGTCCTGGTGAGCGAGTCGGGCGGATACGCCGTACGGGGACTGCGCGAGGGTGCCCTGGACCTGGCGGTGGCCCAGGAGCTGGCGGCCGACGCGGAGAAGGCGAAGGCGTCCGGGGACCTCGGCCGGGCCCGGGAGGCGCTGAACCGGGCGCTGGGCCTGTGGGACGGCGAGGCGCTGGCCGGCGTACCCGGGCCGTACGCGGAGGCCCAGCGGGTCCGTCTGGAGGAGTGGCGGCTCGGCCTCCTCGAATCCCGCCTCGACATGGACCTGGAGCAGGGCTGCCACACGGAGGCGGTCTCGGAGCTGACCGCGCTCACGGCCGCGTACCCGCTCCGCGAACGCCTGCGTGAGCTGCTGATGCTGGCCCTCTACCGCAGCGGCCGGCAGGCCGAGGCCCTCGCGGTGTACGCGGACACCCGTCGGCTCCTCGCGGACGAGCTGGGAGTGGAACCCCGGGCGGGGCTCAGGGAGTTGCAGCGCCGCGTCCTACAGGCCGACCCGGAGCTCGCCGCGCCCTCGGCGCCGGTGGCGGAACCGGCGGCGGCCCGGGCGCGGCCCGCTCAACTCCCGGCGACCGTACCGGACTTCACCGGTCGCGCGGCCTTCGTACGCGAGCTGGGCGAGGTGCTGGCCTCGGCGGAGGGCCGCGTCATGGCGGTCTCGGCGCTGGCCGGCATCGGCGGCGTCGGCAAGACGACCCTCGCCGTGCACGTCGCCCACCAGGCCCGGCCGGCCTTCCCCGACGGGCAGTTGTACGTGGACCTCCAGGGCGCCGGAGCGCGGGCGGTCGAACCCGAGACCGTCCTCGGCTCCTTCCTGCGCGCGCTCGGCACCGCGGACTCGGCGATCCCCGATTCCCTCGATGAGCGGGCCGCGCTGTACCGGACCGTGCTGGACGGACGGCGGGTGCTGGTGCTCCTGGACAACGCCAGGGACGCCGCGCAGGTACGGCCGCTGCTGCCGGGCATGGAGGGCTGCGCGGCGCTGGTCACCTCCCGGATCCGGATGGTCGACCTCGAAGGGGCCCACCTGGTCGACCTCGACGTGATGGCGCCCGACGAGGCGCTCGCGCTGTTCACCCGTGTCGTGGGCGAGGAGCGGGTGGCGTCGGAGCGGAAGGCCGCCCTGGACGTGGTCGCGGCGTGCGGGTTCCTGCCGCTGGCCATCCGCATCGCGGCGTCCCGGCTGGCGGCCCGGCGCACCTGGACGGTGTCCGTGCTGGCGGCGAAGCTCGCCGACGAGCGGCGCCGGCTGGACGAACTCCAGGCGGGCGACCTGGCGGTGAAGGCCACCTTCGAGCTGGGCTACGGCCAGCTGGAGCCGGCCCAGGCCCGCGCGTTCCGGCTGCTGGGCCTGGCCGACGGCCCGGACATCTCCCTGGCGGCCGCCGCGGCGGCTCTGGACCTGCCCGCGGAGGACACCGAGGACCTGCTGGAGTCCCTGGTGGACACCTCCCTGCTGGAGTCGGCGGCGCCCGGCCGCTACCGCTTCCACGACCTCGTACGGCTCTACGCGCGTGCGTGTGCGGAGCGGGACGAACAGCCGTCCAGCGAGCGGGGGGAGGCGCTGTCGCGGCTGCTGGACTTCTATCTGGCCTCCGCCGCCGCGGTGTACGCGCTGGAGCGCCCCGGCGAGCGGGTCCTGGACCACTTCGAGTCCACCCGTTACGAGGGCCTGGCCTTCACCGGCCAGCAGGCCGCGCTCGACTGGCTGTTCGCCGAGGCCGCCAACCTGCTGTCCTGCGCCCGCCAGTCGGCGGCCACGGGCATGCTGCGGCGGGCCGCCGATCTGTTGATGGCCGCCGTGGACCTCGGAGAGTCCGGCGCGAACTCCTATCAGTTCACGCAGGCCGCTACGGCGGTCAGCGAGTCGGCCCGGGCCGCCGGGGACAACCTCGCGGAGTCCCGGGCGCGGACCATGCTGACCCATGTGCACAGTCTGTCCGGCCGGTTCGCCGAGTCCGAGGCCGAGGCCCGCCGGGCACTGGAACTGGGGCTGCTGGCCCAGGACCCGGTGGCGTGCGGACAGGCGCCGAACCAGCGGGGCATCATCGCTCTCTACGAGAGCCGGCACACCGACGCCGAGGAGCATCTCACCCAGGCCCTGGCGGCGTTCCGGGCCGACCAGAACAAGCCCGGCGAGGCCGCCGCGCTGTGCAACCTGTCCCGGGTGCACCTCGCGACGGGGCGGACCGCGAGCGCCGTCGAGCTGGCCCAGCAGGGCATCGCGCTCTACCAGGAGGCCGACTCCGGCCTCGCGCTGCGGCTGGCCAACGGCAAGTACGCGCTCGGCCTGGCCCTCACCGGGGCCGGTCAGGTCGACCGGGCGCACTCCGTCCTCACCGAGGCGCTGGAGACGTTCCGCGAGAACCGGCAGCAGTTCTGGCACGGCATGACCCTGTTCCGGCTGGCCGAGGTGGAGCTGGCCGACCGCCGGCCGGCCCAGGCCGCCGCCCTTGCCGAACAGGCACTCGCCGTGCTCCACGGCATCGGCGGCGAGTGGCGGCGGGCCAACATCCTCACGGTGCTGGGCCGCGGGCTCGCCGCCGTGGGCATGCCGGGGCGGGCCCAGGCGTGCTGGGCCGACGCGCTGGCGGTCTTCGAGGACCTGGGGTCTCCCGAGGCGGCGGAGGTCCGCACACTCCTGGAACCCAGCGCGGTCGCCTGAGGACACCCAAGGGCACCGAGAGCGCCCGTACGCCCGTTCATCGTTCGTTTATCGCACCCCGGCACTCTCGTCCGTACCGATCCGCCGCGTCGGGGGGCAGACGGGTCGGACTGTGGCCGCACCACTATGGTGAACGGCCTTGCGAGGCCCGTCCGGCGGCCCATTGGGGGAGCCGCCGGACGGGCCGATCCATCCCGCTACACACACATTTCAGGAGTCCGCCCATGGCCGACACCAGCCAGGACCTCAAGCCGACGGACGCCCACGCCTCCGGCGAGGAGCTCACCGTGCAGGACGCGCACGCCTCCAGCGAACCCTTCAAGCCGGCGGACGCCCACGCCTCCGGCGAAGAGGTCACCGTGCAGGACGCGCACGCCTCCAGCGAACCCTTCAAGCCGGCGGACGCCCACGCCTCCGGCGAGGAACTCACCACCCTGGACGCACACGCGTCCACCCAGCGCCCCTGACGGGGTAGCGACGCCCACTCCCGGGCGGGAGAGCGCGGCCGCGGTGGCCCGGAGGGGAGCCACCGCGGCCGGCGCGTGTCGGGCGGCGGCCGGTCAGGCTCGCCCCCGCAGTTCCCCCTTCACCACCTTGCCGCTCGCGTTGCGCGGCAGCTCCGCCACGAACTCCACCGCGCGCGGCACCTTGTAGTTCGCCATCTCCCGCCGCGCCCAGGCGATCAGGTCGTCGCCGGTCAGCTGGGCGCCGGCCCGCCGTACGACGTACGCCTTGCCCACCTCGCCGAGACGGGCGTCCGGGACGCCGACGACGGCGACGTCGGTCACGTCCGGGTGGAGGCCGAGAAGTTGCTCGATCTCCGCCGGGTACGCGTTGAAGCCGCCGACGATGAACATGTCCTTCAGCCGGTCGGTGATCCGCAGGTTGCCCGCCGCGTCCAGCACCCCGATGTCGCCGGTGCGCAACCAGCCGTCGGGCGTGAGCACTTCGGCGGTCGCGGCCGGGTCCTCGTAGTACCCGCGCATGACGTTGAAGCCGCGCACAAGGACCTCCCCCGGCTCCCCGGCCGCCGCGTCGACCCGTACCTCGGTCCCCGGGATCGCCCGCCCGGAGGTGGAGGCGATCACCGTCGGATCGTCCCCGCGTCGGCACATCGTCACGATGCCGCTCGCCTCGGAGAGCCCGTACGCGGTGAGAACCGTGGCGACCCCCAACTCGCCCCGCAGCCGTTCGACGAGCCGCAGCGGCACCACCGCCGCGCCGGTGACCACCAGCCGTAGCGCGGACAGATCGTGCGCGTCGCGCGAGGCGTGGTCCAGGAGGGACTGGTGGAGGGTGGGCGGGCCCGGCAGGACCGACACCCGCTCCGCCGCGAGGTTCGCGAGGACCGTGTCCACGTTGAACACCGGCTGCGGGATCATCGTCGCGCCCCGCATCAGACAGGCGATCACGCCCGCCTTGTAGCCGAAGGTGTGGAAGAAGGGGTTGACGATCAGGTAGCGGTCGCCCTGCCGCAGCCCCGCCAGCTCGCTCCACACCTCGTACGCCCGCAGCGTCTGCGCGTGGGTGATCACGGCACCCTTGGGCCGCCCGGTCGTACCCGAGGTGAACACGAGATCCGACGACCAGTCCCCCCGCACCGAGTCCGCCCGCGCCCGCACTTCTTCCGTTCCTACACCCTCCCCGCTCGCCAGGAAGTCCTTCCAGGTGAGGAAGCCGGCCGGGGCGTCGTCCGACAGCACGACCGCCTGCTCCAGGTCCGGCAGCCCCGGCAGCGGCCCGCCACCGGTCCCCTCCCCCACCGCCCGCCGCAGCGAGGCCACGTACGAGGTCCCCAGGAACGTCCCCGTCACGAACAGCAGCCGCGCCCCGCTCCTGCGCAGCACGTCCGCCGCCTCGGCGCCCTTGAAGCGGGTGTTGAGCGGGACGAGCACCGCTCCCGCCGACACCGCGCCGAGCGCCGCGACCATCCAGTCGAGGGAGTTGGGCGCCCAGATCCCCACCCGGTCACCGGGCCGCACCCCGTTCGCCAGACAGGCCGCCGCCGCCCGCTCCACGCGGGCGCCCAGTTCGGCGTACGAGATCCGGGTCCGGCCCTCCACCACCGCCTCGGTGTCCGCGTACCGCTCGGCCGCCGCACGGACCAGTCCCGGAATGCTGCCCCACTCCACGTCACCGCGCACCACGAGCCCCCTCCACTAGCTGACTACCCGTCAGATTAGCGGTAACCTGACGGACTGTCAGCCGCCGTGTGTTCATGTGGAGGTGCGTGCAGCGTGACCCTCAAGGACGCCACCGCCGTCGTCGGCATCGGCCAGACCCCGTTCGCCAAGCGCCTCCCCGAGTCGGAGAAGACCCTCGCCTGCCGTGCGGTCCTGGCCGCCCTGGACGACGCCGGGATCGACCCGAGCGAGGTCGACGCGCTCGCCTCCTACACCATGGAGGAGACGGACGAGGTCGAACTGGCCAAGGCCGTCGGCTTCGGCGACCTCACCTTCTTCAGCAAGGTCGGCTACGGCGGCGGCGGTTCATGCGCCACGATCGCCCACCTGGCAGCGGCGATCACCGCAGGTCAGGCCACGGTGGGGGTCGCCTGGCGATCCCGGAAACGGGGCAGCGGCCCCCGCCCCTGGACCAACACCGCCGTCCAGCTCCCCACCCCCGCCCAGTGGACCCGCCCCTTCGGCCTGCTCCGCCCCGCCGACGAGATAGCCATGCTCACCCGCCGCTACATGCACGAGTACGGCGCGACCCGCGACCACCTCTTCAACGTCGCCCTCGCCTGCCGCAACCGCGCCAACCAGAACCCCGCCGCGATCATGTACGACCGCCCGCTCACCCGCGAGATGTACATGACCGCCCGCTGGATCAGCGAGCCGCTCTGCCTCTACGACAACTGCCTCGAAACGGACGGCGCGTTGGCCTGCGTGGTGGTCAGCCGCGAACGCGCCCGAGACTGCCGCCACAAGCCCGTCTACGTCCACTCGGCCGCGCAGGGCCTGCCCGCCCAGCATCACGGCATGGTCAACTACTGGAACGACGACCCGCTCACCGGTCCCGCCTGGTCCGCCGCCCGACACCTGTGGAAACACGCGGACTTCACGCCCGCCGAGGTCGATGTCGCCCAGATCTACGACGCGTTCACCGCCCTCGTCCCCCTCTCCCTGGAGGGCTACGGTTTCTGCGGCCGGGGCGAGGGCGGCGCGTTCACCGAGGGCGGCGCCCTGGAGATCGGCGGCCGGCTGCCCCTGAACACCGGCGGGGGCGGGCTCAGCGAGGCGTACGTCCACGGCTTCAACCTGATCAACGAAGGCGTCAGACAGCTACGCGGCACCAGCACCGCCCAGGTCCCCGACGCCGCGACCTGCCTTGTCACCGCCGGCGAGGGCGTCCCGACCTCCGCCCTCCTCCTGAGGAGCTGACCGAACCATGCTGACCCCGATCGCCGACGCCGACGGCGCCCCCTTCTGGGGGTACGCCGCCCAGGGCGAACTCCGCGTCCAGACCTGCGCCGACTGCGCCGAGCCGCGCTTCCCGCCCCGGCCGTGCTGCCCGCACTGCCAATCCTTCGCGGCCGACTGGCGCCCGACGTCCGGACGCGGCCGTATCTGGTCCTACGTCGTCCCGCACCCGCCCCTCCTCCCCGACTACGCGGCGCAGGCCCCCTACAACGTGATCGTCGTCGAACTCACCGACGCACCCCGGATCCGCCTGGTGGGAAACCTCGTCCGCGAGGCGGGCGCCCCCCTCAACTCCCTTCCCCCCGCCCGGATCCGCATCGGCGCCCGCGTCCAAGTGGCCTTCACCGCGGACGGGTTGCCGCAGTGGACCCTGGAGCGGCCGTGACCGTACGCCTGGAGGTCTCGAAGGAAACCGGAGTCGCGACCGTCACCCTCGACCGCCCGGAACGCCTCAACGCGATCGACGTGGCGATGGCCACCGAACTCCACTCACTCTGGCGGGAGTTGCGCGTCGAGGACTCGGTGCGGGCGATCGTGCTGGCCGGCGCGGGCGGCCGGGCCTTCAGCACCGGCCTGGACCGGGACGCGGTGGTCCCGCAACCCACCTCCCCCTACATGCAGGACGATCCCCTCCTCACCATCGGCCCGAAGTCGGCCGACCTGTGGAAACCGGTGATCGCCGCCGTGGAGGGCATGGCCTGCGGAGGCGCCTTCTACCTCCTCG
Source organism: Streptomyces vulcanius (assembly GCF_042653945.1). Lineage (NCBI taxonomy): Bacteria > Bacillati > Actinomycetota > Actinomycetes > Kitasatosporales > Streptomycetaceae > Streptomyces > Streptomyces vulcanius. The sequence goes on from NZ_JBHSFK010000076.1 coordinate 22,996, forward strand.
GCGAGTGCGAGTTCGTCGTCGCGGGCGCCGACGCCGTCTTCTTCGACCCGCACACCACGTACGGCATGGTCAGCGCCTACGAGTCCGTACTCCTGGCCCAGCGGATGCCGTACGGCGAGGTGGCCCGGATGATGCTGATGGGGACCGCCGAGCGGATCTCCGCACGGCGGGCGCACGAGGTGGGCCTGGTCTCCGAACTCACCCCTGCGGGTGGCGCGTCGGATGCGGCGACGGCCTGCGCCGCCGTCATCGCCGCCTACCCGCCGACCGGCGTCCAGGGCACGGTACGCGCCCTGTGGTCGGCGAAGGAGGCAGCCCGCACGGCGGGCTACGCCCAGGCCCCCCACCTCATCTCCTTGGGCAACCTGCCCGACGAAAAGCAGGCGGAACTGTTCACAGGGCGGTCGACGGCGAAGCCCCGGATCCGCTGAGCGGTTTCACCCCTGAGTCGGCACCCCAAGGGTCACCTCCGCCCATACCGTCTTGCCCACAGGCCGACGGGGCTCCGCTCCCCAGCGCACGGCCAGGGCGTCCACCAGGAGCAGTCCTCGCCCGGACTCGCCCTCGGGGTACGACGGGGGCGGGGCCATGGGGGGCCGCTTCTCGGAGGCGGCATCCATGATCTCGATACGAACCAGACCCGCAGCCGGGTCGAGGGCCAGCCGGAGGCCGAAGTCCCGTCCGGGAACCCGGCCGTGCTGTACGGCGTTCGCGGCGAACTCACCGACGACGAGGGCGACCGTGCACGACGTGTCCGACGCAGGCAGGTAACCCCACTCCTCCATGCGCCGGACGGCGAAATGCCGGGCGAGCTGCGCACCTCGCGACGAGGAGACGAACTGCTGTGCGACTGAAGGTAGTTCGCGTGGCTCGTTTCCCAGTGCGGTCGTTCCTGTCGGCACGGCTTTTCCGTCCTTGTCCGTCGATCCGAGTCATCTCGCGACGCGTATGAGCCGTCACGTTCCGTGCCCAAGGGTCGTCCGATCGCCCTACGCTCGACAGGTGACACAGCATTACTTTTCAGCCCGTAAGGAACGGAAGTGACGCTTTGGCCAACGAAATTGACCCGAGCGCGTCGATGGCGGCGCTGTTCGGTACGCGGGTACGCAGGCTCCGTACGGCGGCCGGACTGACCCAGACCGAACTCGGTCACAGGACACACGTGGTGAGCACACGGATCACGCAGATCGAGCGGGCGTCCGGAGCGAAGCCGACGCTGGCACTGGCGCGTGCGCTGGACGCGGCCCTCGGTGCGGACGACCTGCTGATCGAATTGTGGCCGTACGTGTACCGGGAGGCGTTCCCGGACTGGTCGCGGAGGTTCTGGAGCACTCGGAACGTGCGATGGCCATCAGGCAGTACGCGGCTCATGTAGTGCCGGGTCTGCTGCAGACGGAGGACTACGCGCGGGCGGTACTGAGCGTCGGTCGAACCCTTGACGGCAAAGAGCAGTTGGAAGAGCGGGTCGCCCTTCGCATGGGACGGCAGGAGCGTCTCGTCGGCCCCGACCGCCCCGAGCTATGGGTGGTCCTCGACGAGGCGGTGCTCCGGCGCCCGGTCGGCGGGCAGGCGGTGATGCGTGAGCAGTTGGCGCGGCTGCTCGGGACCGCCGCGGAACGGCACATCGCGGTGCAGGTACTGCCGTTCGACCAGGGCGAGCACGAGGTCATGGGCGGCTCGCTCACGGTGCTCACCATGCGCGACGGCTCGGAGATCGCCTACACGGAAGGCGCGCACTACGGCCAACTCATCGAGGATCCGGACGAGGTCAGGGAGTTCGCGCTGACTTACGATCGGCTGAGGGCGGCGGCTCTGCCCCCGCTCATGTCACTCGACATGATCCGATCCGTGATGGAGGACAACCACCGTGGAGCGAAGGTCCCGTCCCGATCTGAACGGCGCCGCCTGGCGCAAGAGCAGCTACAGCAATCAGGAGGGGGGCGACTGCGTGGAGGTGACCGACGGGTTCCAAGCCGTCGTCCCCGTCCGTGACAGCAAGGTGCCGTACGGTCCGGCGCTGTGCTTCGACGCCGTCTCCTGGGCAGCCTTCATAGGCGAGTTGAAGGCCGGGCACCACCGTCCCTGAGGCGGCCGGGCCCTGGCAGCCGTCGACCTTCCGGGCTCACCGGACCCTTGTCCACGAGGGTCCGGCGGGCCGCTGACCTCCTGAAAGAACCGGGGGAAAGAACTTCCCGCCCACCCACCCTCCCCGGCCGCGAAGCCGCCGCGAAGCCCGCGTCACCCGTCCGAGTGACCGGCTTGCAGAGGCGGGATACGGACGGTTACGTTCGCCGCAACAACCGCAAACAGATACGGCCCCCGGCCAGGACGGCAATCCTGAACGAGGGCCTGACCAACCAGGAAGCGATACCTTCCCGATGGCTGACCAGCAGTCTAACGCGCGCCTGCGCGCCGACGCCGGAATCCCGACCTCCGGCGTGATCCATGTCCGCACCCGGCTGACCGCCGACTTCACCGTGATCTCCAACGCCCTCGCCCAGCGGCGCGGCAGCGCGGTCACGGTCGGCGTCGCGTCGTACATCTCCTCCCTGCGCGACGGCTCCTCGGTGACGATCAACGCCCTGTGCGAGCACTTCGACGAGGGGGAGATCCTCATCTCGCGGGCGCTGAGGGAACTCGAAGCCGCCGGATATCTGGAGCGCCGCCGAGAGCGAACGTCCACCGGCCAGATCCGTACCCGGACGTACTTCTACGACGTCCCCGGCGGCGGTCCGGAACTGGATCCGGATCCTGACCCGGACGGGTCTCCTGAGCCGCCGCAACCGCATCGGCCCCGAAAGCAGCCCGCGGCTTCGGCAGCCATGCACCCGCCCGCACAGGCCGAGGCGGAGGAACCGCCCCCGCTCGCCGACGCCGACCCGCAGGCCGTCGCCGTACTCGCCGCCCTGCGCCGGGTCGACCCCCGCCTTGTCCTGTCCGCGCAGGAAGCCGCTCGCCTGGCCCCGGCCGTCACCCGGTGGCTCGCGGCAGGTCTCCTGCCCACACACATCACGGACCACCTCACCGCACGGCTCCCGGACCACTTCCTGACCCGCCCGGCGGGCATCCTCGCCTACCGGCTCAAGGAGACCCCCCTTCCCCTGCCCGCACCGGCCGGAATCGCGGAACCCCCCGTACGTCCGGCGGTCGTGCCCATGCGGAACTGCGACGGCTGCGACCGGGGATTCCGTGCGGCGGAACCAGGCCGTTGCCGGGACTGCCGATCCGGGACCCGTCTCCGCGCGGCCTGCTGAGCCGGTCGGCAGGAGTGCCGTCGGCCCTCTGGTGGGAGCCTTGTTGTGCGACGATGCGAAACCCGGTACCGGGTATGGCAGAAGAGGAGGAGGTGGGACATGGTCGACAGGTTCAGGGACGGACTTCTGACTCCCACGGAAACAGCCTCCTACCTGGAGATCCCGCAGTCGACGCTCACTTCCTGGTTGAAGGGCAGGGCCGCCGGGGCGCCTCTGGTCCATCAGGTGGAGCCGCTGCGCAAGGGACAGCCCTCGGTGCCGTTCATCGCGGTGGCCGAGGCGCACGTGCTTCGTTCCCTGCGTTCCCTGGGGCTCCGTATGAGCGAGATCAGGGAAGCGGCCGCCGCCGTTCGGGACGCCTTCGCCACCCCTTACGGCCTGGTGTCGCGGCGGATCGCGACGGACGGCGTGGACATCTTCGTCGAGCACGGTCTCGGGGATCTCCGCAGGGCCCGGGACGGTCAGGCCCCCATCCATGAGGTGGTCTCCGGATACCTCCGCTATCTGACCTGGGAGCCCGACGACGACTTCCCCTCCAGCCTGCGGCTCAGGCAGTACCCGGACTCCGTCCCCGTCGTGATCGACCCGAGGTTCGGACACGGGAGGCCCGTCGTGGCCGCCAATCGCGTCGCGGTCAATGCCATCACCGATCTGTGGGAGGCCGGGGAGAGCGTCGAGGACATCGCCTACGACTTCGACATGACGCCCGAGCAGGTCGACGCGTTGTGCCGGGCAGTGGTGCGCCTTGCCGCCTGAGTTCTTTCTCGACCGCAATCTCGGGCGTCGGGTCGCGGAGGGGCTGAGGGCGTGCGGCTGGACTGTCCACCGCATCGGCGACGTCTTCCCCCACGACGGACAGGACGTGGCCGACGAGGAGTGGATCGCTCACGGCCTCGACCAGTCGTGGGTGCCCCTCTCGAAAGACGGCCGGATCAAGAGCCGGGACCTGGAGATCGAGCCGGTCCTTGAGCGGGAAGCGGTGCTGTTCTACCTCGACAACCAGCAGCTGCGCAGTGTCGAGATGGTCGAACGGCTCGACGCACACCTGAGGCGATCCATCGCGCGGTGGTCAGCGGCGGACCCGCGGCCTACGCGGTACGACGCGACCGTGTCGAGCGCACCTGGCCGTGACGGACGGATGGTTCGAGGAGAGCCTCCCCGCTGCCTGAGCCGACGGTTCAGGACGCTTGACCTGCCGGGACACGCGACTGACGCCGCGAAGATCAGTCCCGCGTCCGGACCCGCCGGGATCGCTGTCCGGTGCCCGGGGCCGCAGGGCCTGCGATTCGGGCAGGTTCAAGCGGCCCCGCTGAAATCTGCGGGGCCGCATGGAGCACGTTGCCAGGCAGCTTCCGGGTCCGGGGGCGGGCTGCCGTTCAGCCGCGCTGGGCGGCGTCGTAGACGGCCTTCGCGGTCTTGTCGAGCGTCGGTCCGTACATCGGGGTGCCGCCGTGGCCCTCGCCGTGGCTGTTGACCGACACCACGGTGCCCTTCCCGGTGGCGGAGTCGAAGCCGGCGAGCCAGGGACCGCCGCTCGCGCCGCCGCCGAGGTCGCACGGGACGCGCTGCTCGCCCTCGGGGGCCTGCTGGGTGGTACCGGCGCAGTACAGCAGTTGCTCGCCCCGCTGGGGAGTGGTCGCCGGATAGCCGAAGGAGGTGACCCGCAAACCGGCCGGACGGCCGAAGGCGATCTTCTGCGCCCCCACCGCGTCGGTGAGTTGCTTCCCGTACGCGGGGGTGGCGACGACCATCGCCGCTACGTCGTTGACGGTGTCCTCGGCCCAGGAGCGCGGTGTCACGGTCGCCTTGACGGCGTAGCGGCCGTACGGCGCCTTGCCCTTGGCGTAGCCGGGGACGAAGACGATGTCGCTGTAGGTGTTGACGG
>NZ_JBHSFK010000077.1:0-24798 GCF_042653945.1 Streptomyces vulcanius
TCGCCCAGAGCCGGCCGGTGGAGGCGGTGGAGGCGGCCGAACACTGCCTCGAGGTCGACGGGCACCGCGACGCCGCGTGGCGGGTCCTGATCCGGGCGTGCGACGCCGCAGGGCTCGCGGCCGACAGCGCGCGGGCCCGGAGAGGCTACTCGGCGATGCTGGCCTCCCTGGGGATCCCGCCGTCCGGCGGGCTCTCCCACCCTGTGTAGCGGCGGGCGCCGGGGCGCGCGGCCGCCGGGCCCGCTGCTCCGGGGCGCGTCGCGCGCCGGACGCCACCACCGGGGGAGGACGCCCTGGCGCCGGGCGTCCCGAGCCGTCGTCATCGCAGACCGAAGAATTCGACCTCCAGGATCGCCGTGTGACGGTCCTTCCCCTCGACTCCGTAACTGGACCGGATGATGAACCGCACCGAGCTGACGTTCTTCCCTGCGAGGTCCAGCGTCTGCGGCCCCGGCTTGTCCTGCAGCTTGAGCTGCTTCTTCTTGACTTCGCCGTTCGGGTCGGCCAGTTCGACGTCGAGGACGGACGGCCTGGCCTGCTTGAGGAACTCGTCCTTGTTGATCGAGACCCCGGCGTGGATGATGACCTTCTTGAGCGTCACGGGCTGTTCGAAGCGCGCCTCCAGATCCTCACCCGTACCCGCGCCGGCCGACGCCGGCGCCCAGTAGGTGTTGTTCGCCCCGTCGAAGGCCAAGTTCGGCCCATGGTCGTTGAGTTGGTTGGACGCCTCGGCGAACTTCGGGTTGACGGGGGTGGGTTTGGCCGTCTGGTTTCGCAGGTTGTCGATGAGGCCGCTCAGGTGGGGCCGTACCAGGTAGCCACCGCCGAGCAGGAGAACCAGCGTGATCGGGATCGCGAGGCTCGGCCGTCGCCATGCCCGGGCCGCGGGACGCTGCCCGGCCGCGAGCCGGTGCGGCGGACGGCGGCGGAGCCGGCGCAGCAGTCGCGCCCACCACGAGAGCCGCTCCTCCCGCGTCGTGGGCGCGTTGAGAACGGCACCGCAGCGAACACACAGGGTGCGGGTACGGGGGTTGGCCTGTGCGCATGCCCGGCAGATCAGGTCGTGGACCGGGGTCCGGGGGCGGGGCGCGGTCGCGGCAGTGCCCTGCGTGTCCGCCGAAGCGGGCAGGTCGTCCGGGTCCGCCGACCGCTCACCGGGCCGCCGCACGGTGCCGGAGGCCCCGGGTTCCGCCGGCGTCCGGGGCCGGACCGGTCCGGCCGGCGCGGCGGGGACGGAGGGGACGGCGGGGACGGAGGGGCCCGCAGGATTCGGGACAGTCTGCTCCGGCGTGAAACCGGGCGGCTGCGCCCGGGCTTGCGTCGGAGCGGGTGGCGAAGTCTCCGGCCGGGGCAGGACGGAAGCGGTCCGGGTGGCCGTCGGCTCCGGCGCGGGACCGGCGACCGCGGCTCCCTGGACGGACGGCCCGGAACCGGACACGTCCGGTGCCACGGTGCCCGGTGCCACGGGAGCCGGCACCGCCGGGACGGAGACGGCGGGCTCCACGACGGCTGCGCGGGGCGCCGTTCCCGTGCCCTGGCCCTGGCCGCCGGTCGCGGAGCCGGCGCCGTTCTCCTCCCAGTCCAGGAAGGCGTTGCAGGACGCGCAGAACGCCGTGCCCGGCGCGTTGTGGTGGCCGCAGTCCGGGCAGGCCCGCCCGCCGGGGCCGCTCATGACGCGTCCTCGAGGGCGAGCAGTTCCGTGTCGTACCCGACGTGCGCCGGCATCTCACCGGCCACCAGCCGCCGTAGCCGCTCCGCGCCTGCCGCGTCCGGGTCGGCCACCCGCACCCGTACGGTGACCCGGGGCCGAGTGCCGGCCGGCCCGGGCAGGGGGCTGTGTGCCGTCTCGGACCACGACGCCCCGCCCGACTCCTCGATCTCCGCCTCCGTGCCGAACTCCAGCCGTACGGCTTCGGCGAGGCCGCCTCTCGTTCCCCGTCGGCGGTGCCGTTCCACCGCCCCGAGGACCGCCGCCCGGCGCTGTCCGGCCGGCTGACCGGCGACCGGGCCCGTGGCCACCCACTCGCCCATCCACGCCAGGAAGTCCTCCGGGGCGGTGCGCGGGTCGAGGTGGGCGGGGAGGTTGTCCATGGTCAGCAGCACCGGCGCCAGTACGTCGTCCAGCGCTCCGAGGAACCGCTGGATGAAGTCCTCTCCCAGGTACACGGCGGGGAGCTGGTAGATGAGTGGGTGAGGCGTGGGCAGTCCCGCGACTGTTCCGCGCATTCAGGCCTCCCGCATTCGGAGTTGGTGCTCATAGGAAAAGACGAGGGCGTGCGGGTCGAGCACGATCCTGGTGACCGGGTCGGCGCGCTGCCCGGTGAGCGGGTCGGCCGGGAAGAGCCTGACGTCCTCGACGAGGTCGACGCCCGGCACCCGTTGGAGGACGGCGTACACCTCTCCGGCGTGGATCGGCCGCCCGAACGGCCACCCTTCCCCGCTCGGTCCTCCGGTGATCGGGTTGAAGTACCCGTACAGGGCGGCCAGCGCCGCGGTGCGGACCGGGTCGGCAGCCGCACCGCGGGCCGCCAGGACGGACGCCACGACGGTGACACCCTGGTAGTAGGGCGGCTCGACCACCAGCCGGGTGCCGATGAGACGGCGCTGGTCCAGGTAGTCGGCGAGGGCCCGCAGCGTCTCCCGGGGCGGCACCAGGTCGTCGAAGCGCAGCCGCCCCTGTTCGTCGCTCCGCACGGCCGGCACCAGAAGCAGCCGCACGCCGCCCTCCTCGCCCTCCCCCGCGGGTACGCAGGCGACCCGCGCCGCGTCCGGGGCGACCTCCCGCGCCAGCACCTCGTAGTCGCGCGGGACGACCGCCCGGTACAGGGTGCTCAGCGTCATGGGACCGCGGACCTTGGCGCTCTCCACGCTCTCCCCGTCGACCCCGCCGACGGCGGCCCGCCGGTTCTCGGCCCGCGCGACGAACGGCAGCGAGGTGCGCAGCACCCGCAGCGTCCCCGTGGCGACGTTGCCCGGGCTGCCGCCTCCGGTCCGGTAGGCGCGGATCCGCACCGGGGCGCCCTTGGCCGGCACGGCGCCGTAGTAGCGGATCGTCCCGTCCGGCTCGCGCACGGCCGGACCGAAGTCGATCCGGCCGGAGTTCGGGTCCAGCGTCAGGTGCCGGTCGCCGGGTCCCGAGAGGGCGAAGTCGTCGACGCGGTGCCACTGCGACCAGTCCGAGCCGTCCGCCACCTCCACGACGAACGGCTCGTCGCCCGGGACGACGGGTGGCCTGGCGACGTGGAAGGACTGGCCGGGCACGCCCTCGGACAGCCCCAGGACCTCGTCCGTCACCGTTTCGGCGTGCACGGCCTCGACCGTCGCCCCGATGGTGAAGGCCTCGGCCTCCCGGATGGTCGGTGACTGCAGATAGGTGGGCTGGTCCGGCTCGGCGGAGACCAGCCGGCAGCGCACCCACCCCGCGGCCTGGCGCGCGATCGTGGACTCCGCGTGGCTGCCCGGCAGGTGCAGAATCACCTGGCCGGGGCGGTTGAAGCCGCCGGTCGTGTCCTCCTCGACGTCGCAGCGCGCCCAGGCCGTGCCGTCCCATGCCTCCCAGCGCAGCGGCGGGCGCCGCGGGTCGACGCCGACGCCGTCGATCCGGCAGTCCAGGCGCAGTACGACGACCCCGGCCGGGACGGGGTTGGTCAGGCCGACGTACAGGGCATCGCCGGGGACGGGCTCGTCGTCGAAGCAGGGCACGTCGCGGCCGAGGGCGAGTTCCTGCGTACGGTCGGTGGCCCCGCCTCCGGCGGGGCAGGTCGCCAGCCGGGTCAGCCCGCACGGCACGATCGGCAGGTCGCGGACCGTGGTGAACACGACCGCCTCCTCCGTCTCGGTGCGCACGGTGGCGACCTCGGTGCCGGTCCTGACCCGGACGGTCTCGGGCTGCGGCGCGGAGAGCCAGAACGTGACGTCCGTACGGGCGGCGGTGGGCGGGTGCAGCCGGACGCCGATCAGGTCGAGGAAGGCCAGGTAGTTCTTCTCCGGCACGCGGTTGAGGCGGTAGAGGAGCTGGTCGACCATCGTGGCGAACGCCTCGATCAGGGTCACGCCCGGATCGGAGACGTTGTGGTCGGACCACTCGGGGCAACGCTGCTGGACGAATCGCTTGGCTTCGTCGACGAGTCCCTGGAACTTCCGGTCGTCGAGATGGGGGCTGGGCAGCGTCACGGACCCGTTCCTTCCTCGTGTGCGGGGATCACGTAGAACGGGAACACGAGGTTGCGGGGGTCGTTCGTGCCACGCACGGTGTAGCTGATGTCGATGTACAGCACGCCGTCCTCCACCGCGTCGAACCGGACGTCGATGCCCACGACCTCGATCCGCGGCTCCCAGCGGTCCAGGGCGAGCCGGATCTCGTAGGCGACCTGGCCCGCGGTGCCGGCGTCGGCGGGGGCGAACACGTAGTCGTGGACGGCGCAGCCGAACTCCGGCCGCATGGGGCGCTCCCCCGGGGAGGTGGCGAGCACGAGCCGGATCGATTCCTCGATCTCCCGCTCGCCGCGCACCAGGGCGATGCTCCCGGTGGCGTCGGTGCGCGGCGGGAACGCCCAGCCCGCGCCGACGAACTGCTGTCCCATCGGCCGGTCACCCGCCGATCAGGACGGTCGGACAGCCCGCGATGATCGGTGCCCCGCAGGCGGCGGTGTCACCGATTCGGGCGGCGGGCTTGCCGTTGATCAGGACGGTGGGGCACCCCGGCGGAATGATCACGGACGGCGGGTGCACGGCGGGCGGCGGGAAGGCGCACATATGGGTGGTACCGACCGTGGCGGCGGGCATGCCGCCGATGAGGACGGTGGGCGCGCCGGGCGGGCCGACCGTCCCCGGGTGGCCGGTGGGATCGCCGACGCGAGCGGCGGGTGGCATGGAGGTGGCTCCTTCTTCGTCGGCTTGTCGTTCTTCGTCGTCGTCAGTTGATCCGGACCAGGCCCGCGTTGATCGTGCAGGTCGCGCCGCCCTTGATCTCCGTGCGCGAGGTGCCGTTGACCGCGACCTGACTGCCCTTCACCTCCACTCCCCCGCTCGTCTTGAGCCCGACCTGGCCGCTGCCGCCGTCCACCTGGACGCCTGTCTGCGCGGTCACCTTCACCGACTTTCCGGTCAGTTCGAGGGTGCCGTTGCCCGCGTCCATCAGCGCGCCGTTGCCCGCCTTGACGGTGACCTTGTCCTTGGCGTCGATCTCCACCGTGCCGTCGCTGTGCACGATGATCTTGGTGCCCTTGCGGTCGAGGTCGATGGTGAGCTTGCCGTCGCCGGTGACCACCCGTACGCCCTGCGGTCCTGAGGCGTTGTCGAGCAGTTCGAGCTGGTTGCCGCTGCGGGAGGAGAACGACCGCCGGTTGACGGCACCGCTGGTCCCGTCGATCAGCTCGCCGCTCGCCGTGGACGGTTTGTCCTGCCCGTTGAAGAGGCAGCCGAGTACGTACGGGCGGTCGAGCCGGCCCTGCTCGAACCCGACCAGCACCTCGTCATTCACCTCCGGGGCGAACGCGGAGGTTCCCTTGCCGTCCTTGCCCCCTCCCCCGGAGGTCTGCGCGCAGCGGGCCCAGTCGCTGACGTACTCCTCGGACAGCCAGGGGAACTTGACCTTGACGCGGCTGAGCTTGTCCGGGTCCTTGGTGTCGGAGACGAGACCGATGACGACGCCGTCCACCTCGGGAAGCCGGCCCGCCCGGCCCGCGGCATGCCCGGCCAGTGCCGACAGGGAGCGTTCCTGCTGGCCCGAGACGGTCACCCAGGTCTCGTAGCCGCGCTGGGCGTCGAAGACGTGCCGGGAGGCGGTGACGGTGTACCGGCCCTCGAACGGGGCGCCGACCCCGGACAGTGCGACCGCGCCGCCGGCCCGGACGTCGGGATTGCCCTGGATGACCGCCTCCATCTCGGCGAACGACCCGGCGATCCGCTGCGCCAGCGCCTTGGCGACCTGCTCGACGCGGGCCTGCGCACCGTAGGTGTTGTCGGTGACGAGGTAGTCCGCCTTCCCGAAGGGGCGCGCCGCGTCCGCCGGGCCGATGCCTAGCTGGACGGTGTCCGCCGTGCCCGCCTCCGCCGTGCCGACCAGGGCCTGCTTGGTCTTGGTGTCCCAGCCGCGCACCTGGACCTGGGAGACCTGCTCGGCGGCGGTCACCCCGGCACGGCAGCGCACCAGGTTCTTCCCGAGTTCCAGCACGAGCGGGTCCCGGTCGGCGCGGGCCGAGGAGCCGGGCGCACCGGACGCCGCGGTGGGCCTGGTGACATGCAGGGCGCCGTCGATCACGTAGACCTGCGCTCCGGCGTCCTCGGCCAGGCCGCGGACGAACTCCCAGTCGGAGACGTTCGCCTGGGCGACGTGTTCGAGGACCGGCCCCGAGACGTCGATCGTCCCCGTCCCGAGCCCGGCGCGCTGGGCGACGCGGCGGCAGATGTCCGCGACGGTCATGTTCTGGTAGGCGGCGACCTTACGGCCCCGGAAGAGCCGGTGCGCCTTGTCCATACCGCGGACCACGGTGAACGTCCCGGTCTCGTCGAAGTCCAGCTCCAGTGCGGTCACCTCACCCTTGAGCAGCGGTTTCGGCGAGCCGCCCGCACCGGACGCGACCAGCAGCCGCGCCTCGGAGCCGATCTTGATACCGGCCTTGTCGAGCAGCACCCGGCTGGGGTCGCGGAATCGCAGGACGAACGTGTCGGGGAGGGTTCGGCTGTCATCGACGTAGCCGTCCACCAGGGTGTTGGCGAGGTCGGCGGGGAGCCTGGTCCCGCCGATCTCCATGACCAGGATCTTGGCGACGGTGTCCTTGGCCATCAGCCGTCCCTCCGGCCACCGGTCGCCCCGGACCCGTACACGACGGGCTCCGGCGCCCCGCCCGGCACCGTGTCCAGTTCGTCGGCCGAGGGGAGCAGCAGTTCCCGCCCCTCGGCCAGCCGCATCGGATCGTCGATGCCATTGGCCTCGGCGATGGCCCGCCAGGCCGCCGCGTCGCCGTACTCGGCCCAGGCGAGACCCTGCAGCGTGTCGCCGGCGCGGAGCCGGTGGACCCGGCGGGCGGTGAGCGCCCCCGAGGTCGGGTTCTGGCCGGCTGTCTCTCCGCTGATCTCCTCCATCGTCACCTGGCACACCGCGCGGATCGGCACCCCGGACGTGGTGAACAGCGTGTACTTGACCTGGACCTGGCTGACGTAGCCGGGAAAACCGGTGATGCCGCCCCAGTGGAAGACCACCCAGGGCGGCGACGACCGCTGCGCCTGCCGGGTCTCGCTGGTCGGTACGCAGCAGGCGAACAGGCTCTCCACCGCCTTGACGACACTGGTGTCCTGGGTGTCACTCGCGTCGAAGAACATCTCGACGGTGAGCTTGCTGGGCTGCGGCCCCTGGTACTCCGGCGGCCCCGCGCTCTTGGCGCCCTTGGCGGGGGTGCGTTTCCAGGACGCCGACTTGCCCAGGCTGAGCTCCTTGGGATTGAACTGGAAGTCGATCCGGCCGCAGGGTCCACCGGGGGTGAGGCTGCCGCCCGAGGGCGGGGTGCGCAGTTCGAGGTAGGCGTGCTCCAGCTTGGGCCGCGCGTTGCCGCCCCCGGCCGACGCCGACTTCGCGCCGCCTGCCGCGCTGAACGCCACGGGCCCGCTCATGCTCCGGGCTCCATCGTGTAACCGTGGTGCGCGATCTCGATGGTCTCCGTGGCGACCTTGGGCGACTCGGGATTGAACGACGGCCCGGTCCAGCGCACCGGCACCACCTCCAGCAGACCCCAGCGGGCGACCATGATGTCGTCGCCGGTACGGGCCTCGATGTGCGCGGTCTTGCGGGCGAACCCGGTGGTCATGCTCGCGAACCACTTGGCCACCTTCTGGGTGTCCTTCGTCAGCGGCCGGGAGAGCTTGACGTTCGGGTACTTCAGGCGCGTCGGCAACTGCCAGACGTGGCCGTTGTTGCCGCCCTCCTCGCGGGATTCGAGCACCACCTCGCAGCCCAGCCCCTCACAGGTGTTGAACGACCCCAGCTCGATCCCGTCGATCGTGACGACGAAGCAGACCGTGACCGCCGGGTCCTGGGTCGTGGACATCCGCTGCCCTGCCTTTCTTTCGGTACCGGGTGCTTACTGGGGCTGTGTCAGTGCCGGGTGTTGATCAAGGTCCCGGCGCGTTCACGTTCGATGCGCAGTTCCGCCCTGAGCAGCCTGCTGAGGGGGGCGAGCAGGGCTCGGACGAGTTCGTCCGTGACCTTGGGGGCGCCGGCCCCGCCGGCCTTCCCCGAAGTGGCGGCCGAGGCCGAGGAGCCGCCGGCGGGGTCGGGGGCGCCGGCCGACGGCCCCGGTGGTTCGGCCGGCTCGGGCTGCGCCGGCGGGTCGGCGGGCGGCTCGCTGCCCGACGCGCCGTCGTCGGCACGCTGCACGGCGGGCGCGGTGAACTCCACTGAGCCGTCCGGCATCCACCGGGCCACCCCGGCGGCGACCGCAGCGGCCCCCGCGCTGACGCCGGACAGCGCGGGGGCCGACGGCGCCTGTCCCCGAGGGGCCGGGGGCAGGGGTATCGGCGGGGCGGTGCCGCGTACGGGCGGCGGAGCGACGCCGGGTACCGTCGCGAGCCGCTGGAGCGGGACCGCGGGGCCCAGGGCGCCCGGATCTTGAAACGCCCGGGTGGACGACTGGGGGGCGCCGTCGGGAAGGACGGCACCGGCACCTGAGCCGCCGGGGAATTTCGTGGGCCCGGGAAGCCCGGGGCGGCCGGGATGCCCGGAGGCGCCGGGCCGTCCCGCGTCGCCGTAGGACCAGGTAGGCGGGGCGCCACCGGCGCCCACGGCCCGCTGCACGACGCCACCCGCGTGGCCGGAGGTGGCGCCGACGGACGCGCTGCCGCCGCCGGTCGGGATGTACCCACCGCCAGAGCCGCCGCGGTCGGCGGAGTACGCGCTGCCGCCGCCGGTCGCGGTGGGCCCACCGCGAGGGCCGCCGTGGTCGCCGGGCCCGCCGAAGCCGTCGGCTACGGCGTCGGCTGCGGCGTCGGCGGACCAGGCACGGCCTGCGGAACCGCCGGCACCCGAGACGGATGCTCCGCCCCCGACCGGCTCCCAACGGACCGGGACCACGGCCGGAGGCTCGGAGTCGACCGGCGCCTCGGCGGACGGTGCCGGCACCGTAAAGAGAGGCAGCGACCGCTGCGCCACCAGCGGGAACACGGGGCCGGCGCCCCGGGTCACGGATCCGGCGCCGACCTCCGCCTCGGGTGCCGTACCGGGAAGCGTGGCCTCGTCCACGGCGTCCAGCCTCCGCATCGGCATGGGTGTCGAGGCCGTCACCATCTCTCCCGGACCAGGCGCCTCGGGCACCACCGTGTCGGTCAGCGCGATCGGTCCGGCGTCCCCGAGCAGCGGTGCCCGGTCGGCCTCGACGGGCACGGGCGTCGCATCGGCCTCGGCGGGCACGGGCGTCGCATGGGTCGGCGGGGGTGCGGGCGTCGCATGGGTCGGCGGAGGTGCGTGGGGCGAGTTGACGGGAACGTCGAGTCGCTGCACGGCGACCGGCCCCGGGGGCCCGGCGGCACCACGGGAACCGGCGGCGGGTCCGGGGACGGCAACCGGTCCTGGGGCTGGGCCTGGACCGGTACTTGGGCCTGGGCCTGGGCCCGGAGCGGGCAGCGGGTCGAGTTTCACGGCTTCGGTGCCGGCGCCGGCGCCGGTCGCCGTCTCGGGCGAGAACCCTGTGCCGAGGTCCACCGGGTCCGAGGTCAACGGTGGCGTGTCGCCGAGCAGCGGCGCGGTGCCCTCGCCGTCGGGCGACGAGACTCCGGGCTCGGCCGGGCCTGCCACGAGGTCCGGCACCGCCGGAGCGTGCGGGACGCCCTGGTCTTCCGGGACCGCCGCCGGTGTCTCCGGGACCTCCACGGTTCGGGAGACGTGCACGCCGGAGGGGACGGAAGGGGACACGGCGGACTCGGCCGGCCGCGCCGCCGGGCCCGGAAGCGGCAGGGCGGTGGGCGGCAACGCGGCGAGTGGCTCGCCGAGACCCCGATGACGCGGACGCGGCGGAGCCGCGACGTCACGCTGCACAACGGGCCGCACGGCGGCCCCGGGGACGTCCACGCCGCCGATGAGCGGAGCGGTGGGGGCGGCGCCCGGTACCTGGCCTGCGGCCGTGCCGGTGCGCGGCGCGGCAAGCGGGAGCGAGGCCGTGTCCCGTACCGGCGTCGGCCGGTCGATGACCGACGCTTCGGTTCGCTGGACGACGCCGCCCTCCTCGTCCTGCCCCGCACGCGCGTCGGGCGTGGCGAGCAGGTCGGCGACGGGCTCGTCCGGGGGTCCCGGGGCCAGGGGGCCGGGCCCCGCGTCCGGCACGGACTGAGGGACCGCCGTGAGTTCCCACGCCGGTACGTCCGGTGACTCCGCGACATTCAGGGGGCGGGCGGGTGCTGGGCCCGCGGGGGCTGCCGGGAGGGACGGCAGGCGCAGGACCGTCACCGGAGCGGGCGGTGAGGTATCCGGCTCCGGGCCGGTCGGCGGAAGGGTTGTCCGCTGGAGTGGCGCCAGGGGAAGCGGTGCCGGTGCGACCGCCCGTACGCCATCGGGTAACGACGAGACACCGCCCGCGCCCCGGTTCTGATGCTGTGCCGTGCCCCAATCCGGGGACACCGACCGGAAGATGACCGGGCCACCCGTGCCGTGCGGGTCACCCGGCCCGTCTGTGGACCCGCCGTCAGCGACGGCTGAAGCGACTGCTGACGCCACGCCGGGCTCGCCCGCCCACGTCTGCGTCTGCGCCTGCGCCTGCGCCGGATCCTGCGCGCCCCGCGACGCGCCGAAGGCGTGCGCCTCCGGCCGTACGCTCGTCCGCTGCACCGGCATCGTCGGTTCCGCCAGCCCGTGGCCGACGCCTGACGGCGCCTGTGCGCTGACGAGATGACCGAGCGGTCCGGTGACGGTCGGGTCCTGCCATGTACCCAGCCGCCCGCCGAACCCGCCGGGGTCGGTGAGCAGCCCCATGGGCGCGCTCAGCGTCCGCTGGACGGGTGGCGTCGACCACCACCCGTCCATGACCCGTGTGTCCGTCGCCGCGTCCGGTCCGGGCGGCGTCGTCCCGGCGTCGGCGCGCGCTCGCGTCCCGGGCTCCGTGACGCCCCGCGAGCCCTCACCGCTCCTCGTCAGCCAGGACAGCAGTCCCATCTCGGTGTCCTCTCACCGCCCGTTGAGACGGGCGATCTGCTCGACGTACCGCTGCCGTTCGTGGTGTTCCAGATCGAGCAGCTCTTCGAGCGGCCAGTGGAAGTGATAGGCCAGGTACGCGATCTCCTCGTAGAGGCGCTCGACCGCGTACGTCACGATTCCCCCAGGCGGCCCCCGGCCAGGTCCACGGCGAAGTGTTCCTGGCAGGAGGGGCAGGTGACCGCGGCGCGGGTGTGGCCTTCCGCGTTGATCCGCCGGTAGAAGTCCTGGAGGAAGGCGAGGTCCGAGGCGAACAGGTCTTCCACGAGGCCGGCGTGTACGTCCTCGATGGTGCCGAGCCGGGTGATCACCCGGGCGATCAGGACCACCGACAGGTACGCGGAGTTCTCCCGCACCCGGTCGTCCCGCAGCGGGATGAGCTCGTCCCGGGCGGTGGCCAGCCGCATCACACCGTGCCGGTGCACGGTGCCGGACTGGTCCACGTACCCCCGTGGCAGTTCGAAGGCGAACTCGGAGCGGAGCGTGTCACGCCCCGCACCGCTCGCGCTCTCGCCCGGTCCCCCGATGTGGTCCTGCTCCGGTGCGCCCGGGGAAGGCGGTGCCGCCTGCCGCGCCGGAGAGGGCATCCCCCTGCGCATCACTCAACTTCCATGCTCTCGTACGTGATCGCGAGCTTCTCGGTGAGGACCGAGGTGTCGCCCGCCTTGAGCGTGCCGATCTCCAGCGACTTCGGCCAGGCGTTGATCAGCTGGTAACGCTTGATCGCCATGCCCTCGTAGTCGTAGACGATGATCGCGCCGTTCTTCCGGGCGTCGGCCATCTTCCCGAACCGGGAGGACTTGATCCACGCCTCGAAGCTGTTGTCCTCGGTCAGACCGCGGGTGACGGTGCACTCGCCGGCCTTCGGTCGGCCCGGCAGCTTCTTGATGGCGTACTTTCCGTCGGCGGTGTTCTGCTTGAGCTCGATGACGTCCTGTTCCATCTTCAACCCGCTGACCTCGGTGATCTGTTTGATCACCACGCCGTCGAATTCCAGCCCGAAGGAGTGGCCGACAGAGCTGTCAAGTTCGGGGAGTGCCATCCCAGCCTCCATGGGTCATCTCGTGTGTGGAGCGGCGGTCTTCCACCGCCCCGGGACCGATCCGCGGGCTGCCCACTACCGTCGGGCCATGACCCGCCTGCCGTTCTGCTACTCGTCGACCGATCCCGTGCCACCCGACAGCTGTGCCAGCCGGAACACCACGAACTCCGCGGGCTTGACCGGAGCGACCCCGACCTCGCAGACGACCTGGCCGGCATCGATGCCTTCGGCGGGGTTGGTCTCCCGGTCGCACTTGACGTAGAAGGCCTCGTCCGGGGTCAGCCCGAACAACGCGCCCTTGCGCCACTCGTTGACCAGGAAGGCCGAGATGGTGCGCCGGATACGCGCCCACAGGGCGTCGTCGTTCGGTTCGAAGACGACCCACTGCGTGCCCGTCAGGATCGACTCCTCGATGTAGTTGAAGAGCCGGCGTACGTTGAGGTAGCGCCAGGCGGCGTCGGAGGAGAGGGTGCGGGCGCCCCACACCCGGATTCCGCGGCCCGGGAAGGAGCGGACGCAGTTGACGCCGATCGGGTTGAGCAGGTCGTGCTCGCCCTTGGTGATCTGCGTCTGGAGGCCGACCGCACCCCGCAGGACCTCGTTCGCCGGCGCCTTGTGCACACCGCGCGACTCGTCGTTGCGAGCCCATACCCCGGCTATGTGCCCGCTCGGCGGGACAAAGCTGTTACGGCCGACCGACGGGTCGAACACCTTGATCCACGGGTAGTAGAGCGTCGCGAACTTCGAATCGAAGCCGGCCGTGTCCATCCGCCAGTTCTTGATCTGCTGCGGCGACAGCCCGGGGGGAGCGTCCAGGATGGCGACCCGGTCGCCCATCAACTCGCAGTGGGCGATCAGGGCATGCTGCACCGAGATGACGGTCTCGTCATCGACGATGCCGCGCTGGTGGGCGCTCATCAGGTCGGGTACGGCCACCATCGTGATCTCGTCGATGGCCTCAAGACCGCCGAAGCCCGTCCGCTCGTCGGCGTCGCCGATGTAGCTGTCGGCCGACAGCGCGACCGTCCCGGACCCGGCCGGAGCGGGGGCAGCCGTGCCGGACTTGGCCGCGAGGACGACCGTGCCGGTGTCGGGTTTTGTCGACGCGGCGGCCCGGCTGACCTCCTCCAGGCCGATGATCTGCGACTTCTCCTTGACCTTGGTGACGACGTTGTCCTTGCCGCGGCGGGCGGACACCGAGGGGTAGGTCTCCTTCTCCTCCCCGTCCACCTTGACCACCAGCTTGAACGCCTCGCTCGGCGGCGCCTCGCCGTCCGCCCCGCCGACCTCGACCGTGATCTCACCGGTGACGCCCGGCAGTGCCCGGACCCGGAATCCGCCGAGCAGCGCCTCGGCTGCGGACTCACCGCCCGCCGTCTCGCCGGCGGACCCGCTCGGCAGTTCTCCCGCGACGCCGTTCCCGCCGTCTCCGATGCGGACGACGTAGCAGTTCCCGCCCCCGTTGGCGAAGTACCCGTACACGGCCGACGCCAGATAAGACCCCTCGACGAAGTCGCCGAAGGCACCCACGTACTGGCTCCAGTTGGTGACGAGCGTCGGCTCGTTCAGGGGCCCTTGCGGGGCGAAGCCGAGAAACGCGGCGACCGAGGTGCCCACTCCCTCGATCGGTCGTGCCCCGGCCTCCACTTCTTCGACGTAGATGCCCGGGGACAGATAGGACGGCATACCCACTCCTCCTTGACCTGCGGCCGAACCAGATTCTGACTCCGGTCGCGATCACCTGGAACGTGTCGTCGTCCGCGGCGCGGTGCACAGCCCACTGCCCGATCAGGCACGCCGCCCTTCCCCCGGCCGTACCCACCGCTCTCGTGTACGAGTGACCACGAACCCGAACACTTGCGGCCATGAAGGCGGCGCCGGACAAAAAGACCAGCGCGAAGACCAGCGCGAAGACCAGCGTGGCGGCACCGGCACGCTCGGCGGCGCCAGCCCAGGCCCCCGCCCAGGCCCCCGCCCAGGCCGCTCCCACGGTCGAGGAATCCGCCTCACCCACCGCGGCCGGGCCGGAGAGCGCCCCTGTGGCCGGCCTCACCTCGCGGCAGTTGCGTCTGCTTCAGGCAGGGGCGGGGAACGCGGCGGTTGCCCGGCTGGTCGTGCAGCGCCAGACCGCGGCCGCGCCTTCCACGGACGCCCCGGCTCCGCCGGTCAAGCCGCCGCCGTCCGCCTCGCCCGCCTTCCAGAACCTGAAGTCCGACGTGCGGGCGAAGAAGACCGCGGCCTCCCGGCACTCCCCCGCCGCCACGGAGTCGAAGGCCGCACAGAACGCCGCCGTCGCCCCGCCGGACGACAAGCAGGCCCAGGGCAAAGCCGCGCAGGCCGAGAAGATGAACGCCGCCAAGCCCGGTGTGTTCGACAAGGCCGGGTTCATCGCCGCCGTCAACCAGGCCATCGCCGCGCAGGCTCCGAAGAACCTCGACGAGGCCGACAACTTCTCCGAGTCCGGCAAGGCCGATGCCGTCAAGGGCCAGGTCAGTGGCCAGGTCAGCCAGGGCAAGGCCGCCTCCGCCAAGGAGATCGACACCGCCACCAAGGCGGGCCCGGACCTGTCCAAGGCCCAGGACAAGCCGGTCACGCCGCTCACTCCCGACGCGCCCCCGCCCGTACCCGGCACCCCCGACCCGGCAGGTGCGGTCCCGGCCAGGCAACCGGACGCGGTCACCGACTTCTCCGGCGGCCCGGAGCAGGTCAACCAGCAGATGGCCGACGCCGAGGTGACGGAGGACCAGCTCGCCAAGAGCAACGAGCCCCAGTTCACGGATGCTCTCGGCGCCAAGAAGGAGGGCGAGCAGCACTCCGCGACGGCGCCGGGCCAGGCCCGCGGCGCCGAGGCCAAGCAGTTGGCCGCCGCCAAGCAGGGTGCGGCTGCCACCGGCGCCCAGGCCATGACCGGCCTCGCCGCCACCCGGACCGCCACCGGCAAGCAGGTCGACGGCGGCAAGAGCGCCACCAAGTCCGCCGACGAGCGCAAGCGCGCCGAGGTCACGGCCCGGCTGCAGAAGGTCTTCGACGGCACGAAGACGGACGTCGAGAAGACCCTGTCCGGCCTCGACAAGCTCGTCGACGACACATTCACCGCCGGCGAGAAGGCCGCACGGGACGCCTTCACCGCCGACCACAAACGCCGGATGGACGCCTACAAGGACAAGCGCTACTCCGGCTGGACCGGCAAACTCAAGTGGGTCAAGGACAAGTTCGCCGGGATGCCGGAGGAGGCCAACCAGCTCTTCCAGGAATCACGCAAGCTCTACGTCGCCCAGATGCAGCAGGTCATCTCCTCCATCGCCGACCTCATCGGCACCGAACTCGGCAAGGCAAAAGACCGCATCGCCCGCGGCCGGACCGAGCTCAAGGCCGAGGTCGACAAACTCCCCGCCGACCTGAAGAAGTTCGGCCAGGAGGCCGCCAAGGACTTCACGGAGAAGTTCGACGGCCTGGAAGCGGATGTCAACGCGAAGTCGGACCAGCTGGTCCAGGACCTCGCACAGAAGTACACCCAGGCACTGAACGCGGTCGACGACGAGATCAAGAAGCTCCAGGAGGAGAACAAGGGGCTCATCGCCAAGGTCAAGGACGCCGTCGTCGGTGTCATCCAGACCATCATCGAGCTCAAGAACATGCTGCTCGGTGTCCTGGCAAAGGCCGCCACGGCGGTCATGAACATCATCAAGGACCCGATCGGGTTCCTGCGCAACCTGGTGACGGCAGTCGGTGCCGGCCTCAAGCAGTTCATGGCCAACATCGGCGACCACCTGAAGAAGGGCCTGATCTCCTGGCTCCTCGGCACCGCAGTCAGCGCGGGGCTGGCGCTGCCCGCCAAATTCGACCTCAAGGGCATCATCCAGCTGATCGGCGGCATGCTGGGCCTGACCTGGGCCAACATCCGCGCCCGCATCACCCGCAAGGGCGTTCCCGACCAGGCGGTCACCGCAGCCGAACAGTCCGTCCCCGTCGCGCAGGCCCTCCAACGCGAGGGCCCGGCCGGCGCCGTGGACCACATCAAGGCCTCCGTCGGCGACCTCAAGTCGACGATCCTCCAAAAACTGACCGCCTACCTGATCCCCACCGTCATCGTCGCCGGCATCACCTGGATCGTCTCCCTCCTCAACCCAGCATCGGCCTTCATCCGCGCCGTCAAGGGCATCATCGACATCGTCACGTTCGTGGTGACCCAGGGCGCCCAGATCATGCAGTTCGTCAACTCGATCCTGGACGCGGTCATCGCCATAGCGAGCGGCGGCGGGGGCGGCGTCCCCGCCCTCATCGAAGGCGCCCTCGTCGCCTCGATCCCGGTCCTCATCGGCTTCCTGGCCGCCCTCCTGGGCGTCGGCAACCTGGCCAACAAGGTCAAGGAGGTCTTCCACGCGGTCGCCAAACCGGTCAACAAGGCGATCGACAAGATCGTCGACTTCATCGCGAAGGCGGCGAAGAGGCTGTGGGCAAGACTCAAGGGCAAAGGCAAGAACGGCAAAGACAGCAAGGGCAAGGACAGCCCGAAGAGTTCGGCAGACCGCGAGAAGGACGCCGTCAGCGACGCGCAGAAGTTGCTCACCCCCGACGCCACCCACGCCGGCGTGCAGGGCCGCCTGCCCGGCATCGCCCGTACCCATGGCGTCCCGCTCAGGCTCGTCGTCGACTCCCGCTCCGACGCGGGCGAGGTCGTGCATGTCCAGACGACCCGCAGCGACTCCAAGCCGATCGGCAAGCCCGACCCGGACGCGAACCCAAATACGGCGTTGCTCAAGAAGAACTACGAGATCGCGAGCATCGCCGCGAAGGAACTGGCCGCCTCGAAGGAGAAGTATCCGGCGCCGGTCATCTTCGTGGTGGACAAGGGCCTCGAGAAGGACGTCAAGGAGACGGAGAAGAAATTCGACCTCTACTTCCGGCCAAACTCCCGCAATGCACAGAAATACACCAAAGCGCTTGCCGGAGGGGTGCCGGACGATCAGGTAAAGGTACTCGCCGACGAATATCACAAGGTGGGCGAGGAAGCGCAGACGCTTGCCGATAAACTGCATTCGGCGATGACCGGGCAACCGGCCCCCCTGGGTCCCCTCCTCACCGAGGCCAAATTCGAACCCTACCTCCTCAAGGCGGTGAAGAACCTGGGTGGGCAGACCAACGAGGTGCTGACCTGGTTCGCCAAGATCGCCCCCATCTCGGGTTCCGAGAAGGTGCTCAAAGACGTGGCGACGAGCCACACCACGGTAACCGGCGCGATCGGCGAGATCCGCTACGCCGCCTGGCTGATCGACGAGGGCGTGAAGATCACCCTGCTGGGCGAGACCTACATCAGCCCCAAGTCCGGGAAGTCGGTCAAGGGACTCGACATCATCGTCAACTTCGGCGAGAAGGTCATCGAGTTCAAGAACTATGAGGGCATGAAGGACAAGTTCCCGTGGGACTCGCCCAAGGCGAGCACGTCCGCCGATCCCGATAAGCTGGCGAAGTGGCAGAAGGGTCGGCGAGAATTGCAGGAGCAGCGTCTGCAGGAATTCGAGGTGCAGGCCGCGCGGCACAGAGAACGGTGGCCGGATGCGAAACTGGAATTCGTCTTCAAATCACCGCTCTCCGACGTTCCGCAGGAGCTCAGGGACATCGCCGCGAAGTACGGCACGGTCAAGGAGACGCCCTACTGACTTCCGCCCCGCACATGACAGGATGCCATCATGGACGACAAGATCCGGTTCATCGGCCTGCCTTACGACGACCGTGACGGGTCCGCCCCGGCCGACCGGCAGCGCTTCGCCGAGGTCTTGGAGGGGCAGGGCTTCCAGACGGCGCCCTCCGACTTCGGGCCGTCGCTGGAGGTGTGGCTGCCGGACCCGTCGGAGTTCGTGGCCTCGGTCCGCCTCGGTGACAGCTGGATGGTGCAGATCGCCGTCGACGAGGGCCGGCTCGACGAGGACTTCGACGAGAACCGGGGCAACACCGACGCTCTGGCGAAGCTGATCGGCATCGCCACCGAGTTCGCGAGCACGTACCTCGGGTTCGTCACCGCCGACGACGATGACGATCTGTCCTTCATGGAGGAAGACCCGCCGGTCCAGCTGGAACAGCCGCTCGCGGTGGCCTATCTCGGACGGCGCTACCTGAGCGACTGGCCGGACGAGCCGGAGTGGGCCGCGGCCCCGAAGGCACGCTGGGAGCTGCCGGACGGAGTACTGCTGGTTCCGGCATCCTCCCCGCTCAAGATCACTCGGGCCTAGTGTCCTGGGCCAGAGATCCGTCGGCAGAAGCCAGCGAGGGAGTCGAGGATTTCCACGCGTCGGATCCTTACGCGTGGCGCCGAAGGCGCCGTCAGGGGCTCCTTCGGCAGGCGCCGCCACTGCCACACCCTCGGTTCGAAGCGGTATGGACGGGTGATCGTCTCGCGGTAGGACAGGTGCTCGGGACTGACCCTGAGGTGCCTGGCTGCCCATGCCGTGCCGTCCTTGGCGTCCTCGGACGTCGGGCAAGGCCGCCTCGCAGACGGCGCACCACATGGTGAAGGTGTGCGCCTCCGCGTCGGGCTCGGTGTCCGGAAGCCCAGACCGTTTCGCCGTGCCCGGACAACAGTACGCCCCACTTTTCGGAGAGAGCGTTCACGATCCACAGGCCCCGTCCGCTGACGTCGTCCTCGCCTGCCTGCCTTGCCTGAGGCAGGCGTTCGTCGCCGGGGTGGAGGTGGCCGGGCCGTCGGCGGCTACCCCACCCACCGCACCGCCCTGTCCGTGTCGTAGCGGCGGCTCGCGCTCTGTGCGGCTCGGGTGCCGCCATTGCACGGCTGGGCGCAGAGGACCCGCAGGTTGGCCGGGTCGTTGGCGCACCGCTTGGCCTCGTCGCGGGTGATCGCGGCGACGGTACGGCCGCCGACTGCCCAGGTCACCTCCGTGGCGTTTGTCTGCACGTAGGCGATGATTCCCGAGATGTGGTCGATGGCGACGAAACGGTCGCCGTCCGCCGGGGTGCGGTCGCGTTTGCGGGGGATGAAGGCATTGCACTTCGCGCACTGGTATTCGGTGCGCCCGTTGGCGTTCTGGCTAGGCGTGTTGGCGAACACGGCGTTCGTCGTCTCCTTGGTGAACCCGATGTCGCTTCTGGTACCACGCCAGATGGCTGCGCCGCCCGGGCCCTGGGCCGGGAGTTGCGCGGCCCGGGGCACGGCCGGGTCGAAGCCCTGCTGCTCCTGCTGCCGAGCCGACTGTGGCCTTCGGGAGTACGGGGAGTCGGCCACCGCCTTCCGCCGCGCCCGGTGTCCACGGACGGCATCGGGCATCCGTTGCACGCCCAGCAGCCGTACGACCGCCGCGTTGCCGGCCGTGCGCTGGAGAGCGGCCAGCGCCACGACCGCTGAGGGGTCCGGTTGGGCGGTACGGCGCGGGCGGCTCGGCTCCTCACTCGTCGGCGGCCGTTCATCGTGAGCACGCACAGCGGTCTCCCCAGGGTCCGGTCACGCAACGAGCAGGTCGACGTAAGGGCCGAATTCGCTGGCCAGGGTCAGGCGGCCCAGCTTCTGGTATTCGCGTTGGACCGCGTGGATCAGTTGGCGCATGGTCAGGGGGGAGCCAGCCTCGGCGGTGAGGTAGGCCGCGGTGACGCGATGGAGCGGATGTTGCCGCCCGCGAGTTCGAAGGAGCCTGCGCAGAAGGGGAGATCGAGGTCGCCGGCGCCGGGGAGGAGGGGGGCCAGGCAGCGGTGCCAGAGGGCGAGGCGCTGGGTGGAGTCGGGGACGGGGAAGTCGATGGCCAGGTCGAGGCGGCGGGTGAAGGCGTCGTCGAGGTTGGCACGGAGGTTGGTGGCGAGGATGGCGAGGCCGTCGAAGGACTCCATGCGCTGGAGGAGGTAGGCGCTCTCGATCCTGCGGTGAGGCACCAGGCACCGAAGATGCCGCCAGGGGCTCCGCCGGCGGTCTCCTGGGTCAGCGTCCATCCTGAGCCCTTTATGACCACGTGCGCCCTCACCGCCACGCCTTCGGTTCGAAGCGGTACGGACGGGTGACCGTCTCCTGGTAGGACAGATGCTCCGGGCTGGCCTTCAGGTGTCTGGCCGCCTGATACTCCGGCTGTAGATCGTGATCAAGGCTGCGGGGGTGGCCTATGTGACGCTGGTCTACGCTGCCCTTCGTGATCGCCAAGCTGCAGTGTGTCGTGTTGGATTGCGCCGATGTCCTTGAGCTCGCCCGGTTCTACCAGTCGCTCCTGGGCGGTGTGGTGAACCAGCCGGACCCACGGTGGGCGCTCGGCGACAGTTGGGCGACCCTCCACACCGACACCAAGCTCGTGCTCGCCTTCCAGCGTGTGGAAGACCATCGGCCGCCTCGGTGGCCAGACCCTGTCCGGCCACAGCAGTTCCACCTCGACCTGGGGGTCACGGAGCTCGATCAGGGCCAGGAAGAGGTTCTCAAACTGGGCGCCACGCTGCTCGACGCTGGTGACCAGAAGCGCAGTTGGCGGATCTATGCCGACCCGGCAGGTCACCCGTTCTGTCTCGTTCGGGATTGACAGGGACGCAGACAGGCGGCTCCGCTGGGGCTGCTCCTGCTCGTCGTCGTTCTCCGAGGGCGGCAGCTCGGGCTTGGGCCTCTCATCGCCCTTCTTGAAGTCCTCCCATGCATACTGAGCCCCGCCCCGGTCGGGGTGGGGCTCAGTACTGGTCAGGCCGAGTCCGGTTCGCCGAGGAGGAGTTCATCCCCGGCGGGGAAGCGTGCCGTGCCGCCCTCCTCCCAGGTGACCACGACGGCCAACCCGCCCATCGGACCCCGGTCCGTCTTCGCGGCCTTGACGGTGCGCCACTCGCCCTCGTAGCCGATCACGTCGCCCGGGGTGACAAGGACCGCGCGCTTCGTGGGGGTGCTTAAGGGTTCTCGACGGGGCAGACGTGATTCAAAGGGACGTCCCATTCCGCGCCACCGCCCTCCGGCCGCAGGAACGCCGTTTGGCTGATGAGCTTGTCGCCCTCCTTCGTGCGCTCCTCGATCACGCCGTGAAGCTCGCCGGTGCGCTTCGAGAGCGTGTCTTCAACGAGCGTCCCCACCGGGTAGGGCGGCTCGACTTGGCTGAGCGTCGTCGGTGGCTTCTCGTATGTCTGTGCCATAACCCCTCGTCCCACCTGGGCATACGTGTGTCACCCAAGAGAACTGCCGCCGTGCAAGCCGAACTTGCACACCTCTTGCACAACACCGGGGCGCGCGAGTGGCCGGAGTGCGACCATGGGACGTAACGGAAGTCGAGCGGGGAAGACGCACAGGTATGAGCGTGACCAAGATTCCCGGACCCGGTGCCAATGTGGCCGTCTGCCGCAAGGCGCGTGGCCTGAGCCAGGTCGCCCTTGCCCGGCGGGCCAACATCTCTGTCTCACTGCTCAGCAAGATCGAGGTGGGCGACCGCGCGCTGACGCAGGGCACTGCCGCCGACCTGGCACGAGCCATGCGGATGACACTTGACGAGCTGTTGGGCACGGCGACAGTCGAAGGGGCCGACGAGAACAGCCTTACGGCCCTGAACTACGCCATCCGGCGCTTCGACATCCCCGACGGCCCTCCGCCCCACCCTGAGGACCTGCCCCGCGAGCTGGCCGAGCTGAACCAGCACCGCTACCGGACGGAGTTGTCGGCCGTATTGCAGAAGACCCCGGGCGTGCTCGCCCGGACGACCAACTTCGCCCACGCCACCCAGTCGCCCGACGCCTGGACGCGCGTCGCCGACACGTACTCGGTCGTGTACTGGCTTGCCGCCCGGCACCGCTGGATGCACCTCGCCGAGCTGGCCGTCATGAAACAGCGGATGGCTGCCGAGCGTGCGAACCCGATTGCCGCCACGGTGGCGGCGCGCGACGAGGCCGGCGCCTTCCTCAACTCCGGGGACTTCGCAGGTGGCTTGGCCATTGTGGACCGCGCGGTTGTTGAGGCTGAGACAACCCTTCGGGGACGTGATCGCGCGTACGGCCTCGGCATCCTGCACCTGCGAGGGCTGACCCTGGCCGGTCGGATCAAGGACAAGGCCGCCGCCGCCCACATCGACGCCGCATGTCGGGCGGCCGGGGAGTTCCCCGAGGACATCGAGGACCACGGCATCCACTTCGGGCCGGAGAACACGGCCGTGCACGTCATCTCCACGGCATCCGACTTGGAGGACTACCGCGAGTCGCTCGACACGGCGGACGACCTGATCCGAGGCGGCCTGACGCTCCCGGCCACCCGCGTCGGACCGCTGCACATGAACATCAGCCGGTCGAAGCTTGCACTGGGTGACCGGGACGGTGCTCTCGAATCGCTCGAAGTGGCCTGGGACATCGCGCCGGAGATGGCCCGGGTGCACCCGACGTCACAGGAGCTGATGCGGGTCTTGACCTCGCTGCACCGCCGCAGCAACCCACGCCTGACCCGGTTGGCCAAGCGCGCCGGCGTGCCCTTCTGACGTCAGCGCTTGATGGCGCGTCGAGGTAGATCAACGGTGACGTTCCTTGTCCCGGTGCTCGATGAGAAGGCATGACAGGCTCTCGACGTCCGGGGCCAGTTCCGGAATCGGGTCCGGAGTGCCCGGTTCGACAGGCGGCCTGACCTCACCCGGGGCAATCCTTCTCTGAAGCATCCGGGCTGCTCGGCCTCCGGGACCATTCTGAGGGCGGGCCTGCCTCGATCGTCCTCCGGAAGTGCGGCAAGTGACTCAGGAGTGTGGCCGAACGCCTTGAGGATGTCGTCCAGCGACGTACACCGACCGCTGTCGGCCGCCGTGCGGGCCAGTACGAGCGCGAGGTCAAGGAGATCCGTAAGGCTGGGTCTCACAACCCGGGGTAGTACGGGATGTCGGCCGGTTCCTCGGGCTTGGGGCCGACGCCGAGGATGAAGAGGAGTTTCGCCAGGGCGTAGCCGCTGAACTCGTTCCGGAGCTTCTCCATGAACCAAGCGTCCTGGGCGAGGCGGCTCCGCTCGCCGGGGCCGGCCGCGGTCAGGTGGCGCTCGACGATCGAGTAGGACGGGAAGAAGCTGTCCATCTCTTTGAGGCAGGCGACCGCGTGCTCGGAGTAGTCGCCCAGCAGGAAGAGGATCTGGTGGCGTTCGTTCTGGTTGGGGACGCGGCCGTCGATTTCCCGTCCGGTCTCGACCACGGTGATCACGTCGGGGTTGGCGCCAGCGCGGCGGCGCTCCGCTGCCGGCATGGAACGGACGATGTCCAGCATGTCTTTGTTGCGCAGGTCGGGTCGGGGCGGATCGAGGACCTCGGCCAAGGGGATGTGGACGTCGCGCAGCGCGATGGTCGTCGGCGGGCGGCCCAGTGCCTTCGCCTTCGCGCGGGCCACCGACTCCATGTCCGGCGTGATCCACGCGTCCAGATTGACGCCTCCCATGGTCCAACTGGTCAGCGTCGCCAAGCGCTTGCGGGAGGCGAGTTGTACTTCGTACAGGTCGGTGGAAGCACTGTTTCCGACTCCCATCTCACCCCCGACGGTCAGACGCTCGCCGATGGGCTCGACCTGCTTCTGGTAGCGGGCGAAGAGTTCACCGAGCGAGTTCCGGTAGGCGGACTCGTCGGCGTTGTCCGGGTCGTACGCGGTCCACAGTGCGATCAGTTGCGGGTCGGGCATCGTCGTCACCTGGTTGAGCAGGGAGCCGGCGCCGCGTTGGAACGAGTTGCGCAGACCTAGTGCGAACGCGTCGATCTCCGACTCGCCGAACAACGTATTGGAACTGTTCTTCATCAGCTGGTTGGCGATCTTCGTGGCGCCGGTGAAGGACGCCTTCAGGGTGTCCTGTTGTGAGATGAGACGTGTGATCGCCTTCTTCGTGACCTCCTGCACCGGCGCCGACGCCGCCTTCGCGGCCAGTTGACTGATCACGTAGTTGGCGAAAACAGGTGCGAGGAAGCCGGTCGCCACGTCGACGACCATCGCGATCATCTCCGCCTTCGCCTTCGCCTCGTTCTTGATCGCTGCCGCGTGCGCGGTGGTGGCGTTGCTGAACGCGGTGAACGCCAGCGGAATGTATCCGGCCACGGCGGTTTCCAGGGCGCGGCGGTCGCCTGGGGGCATCCGGTCCTGGTTGGCCTCCTCCAGCGGCATGCCTGGGGCCCGCTGCACCTGAGGCTGGACCGTCGTCCGCTGCGCGGTCAGCAGCCCTACGACCGCCTTGTTGCCGACCGTCCGCTGCAGTGTCGGCAGTAGGGCCTTCAGCGAGCCGGCCGATTCCCCTGCGCGGACCGGCACGGCGGTGCGGCGCGTGCGCTCGGCACCTTGAGTCGTCACTGGGGTTTCGTGCGTACGCACAGCGGTTCTCCTCCGTCCGGTCACGGGATGAGCAAGTCGACGTAAGGGCCGAATTCGCTGGCCAGCGTGAGGCGGCCCAGCTTCTGGTATTCGCGTTGGACTGCGTGGATCAGTTGGCGCATGGTCAGGGGTGAGCCCGCTTCGGCGGTGAGGTAGGCGGCGGTGACGGCGATGGAGCGGATGTTGCCGCCGGCGAGTTCGAAGGAGCCTGCGCAGAAGGGGAGATCGAGGTCGCCGGCGCCGGGGAGGAGGGGGGCCAGGCAGCGGTGCCAGAGGGCGAGGCGCTGGGTGGAGTCGGGGACGGGGAAGTCGATGG
>NZ_JBHSFK010000078.1:0-24082 GCF_042653945.1 Streptomyces vulcanius
CCCATCCAGCGCCGCGAAGCCCCCCCGCCTCCGCCTCCGCCTCCTCCGCCTCCTCCGCCGCAGCGCCCCACGAGCCGGGCCGCGGCCGCCTCCGGACCGGACCCCGCCTCGACCACCTCGGCCGCCTCGGCCGCCTCGGCCAAGTCCCCGGCAGGGCCCGCGCCGTTCGACCCCCGCTCCCTCACCGACTTCCAGCTCGACGAGCTGACCCACCGTCTGACCGGCCGCATCACCCGTCTCCTCCGCACCGAACTCCGCCTGGACCGCGAACGCATCGGCAGACTCCGCGACCCCCGCCACTAAGCACACTTGAGCAACTGAAAGGCCAGGCCCTCGATGTCCCGCGATCTCGACCCGGGCTCCACCATCTTCTTCACCCTGACGATCGACGGCGAGAGCCTCGGTTACTTCAACGGGTGCGAGGGACTGTCCTCCCAGGTGGAGATCGAGCACCGCCAGGAGGGCGGGAACAACGGCTTCGTCTGGGCGCTCCCGTCCCGCGTCACGTTCTCCAACATCCGGCTGACCCGCCCCCTCACCCCGGACACCTCCAAGGTGGCCAAGTGGATCTCGTCGGTCACCACCGGAGTGACCCGCCCCACCGCCCAGATCGCCGCGCTGCGCGCGGACGGTTCGGAGGTCGCCCGGTGGGGGCTGATCGACGTGCTGCCGGTGAGCTGGCAGGGCCCCTCGCTGGACCCCGCGAACCCGGGCGTGGCCACGGAGGTCCTGGAGATCACCCACCACGGATTCACGGACTAGGACCAGGACCAGGCCGGAGGGACGGAAAACACATGGCCAAAGGAAGCAAGGGCGGCGCCGGCAAGAGCCTGGTCCGCGCGACACTCGCGATCCACGAACCGCCGGTCGGGACCAGCACCACACCCGGCGGGCTCATCAAGTCATTCGCGTTCGACTTCAACCCGGCGCAGCTGCAGCTCGGCCGCCGCGCCCAGTGGAAGGTGACCCCGACCGCCGCCGTCCGCGACGGTTCGAAGCCGGAGTTCATGGGCCCGGAGCCGCGCGAGATGACGGTCGAGATCTTCCTCGACACATCCGACGAGCCCGGCAGCAACAACGTCCTGAAGAAGGTCGAGTCGCTGCTGGAGTGCTGCGAGGTGACGACGAAGAGCATCGCCGCCAAGCAGCCGTCCCCGCCCTGGGTGGTGTTCCAGTGGGGGTCGTTCTCGACGGCCCGGTTCACGGCGTATGTGAGCAGCGTCGACGTCTCGTACTCGCTCTTCGGCACGACCGGTGTCCCCATCCGCGCCACCTGCCAGGTCCGGCTGCACGAGATCCCCAGCAAGACGCAGGGGCAGAACCCGACCTCCGGCGCCCTCACCGCCCAGCGGGTGCACCGCGTGGTGGCCGGGGACTCGCTGCAGTCGCTGGCCTGGCGCGAGTACGGCGACACCTCCGCCTGGCGGGCCATCGCCGAGGCGAACGGCATCGACGACCCGGCCAGGCTGCCCACCGGCGTCGAACTCGTGCTGCCGGCCGTGGAGGAGGTGCGTCACTGATGGTGCAGACCGCGTTCTCCAGCATCATCAAGGTCACCTGCGGTGGCCGTCCGCTGCCCCCCGACATCGCTCCGCTGCTCGTGGAGGGCTGGGTGGACCAGGGGCTCGGGGTGCCGGCCGCGTTCCGGCTGGTGTTCCGGGACCCCGACCGGCTGGTCCTCAAGAAGCTGGGCGTCAAGTTCGGCACCCCGGTGGTCCTCACGCCGATCGCCGACGGCCAGGGCGCCGGCGACCCCCTGCTCACCGGTGAGGTCTGCGGCCTGGAGGCCGACTACGACGGCACCGGCACCTTCACCGTGATCCGCGGCTACGACGCCGGCCACCGGCTGATGCGGCAGCGCCGGATCGCCGCGTACCGCAACCAGAGCGCGGCCGACATCGCCCGCAAACTGGTGGCGGGGGCCGGGGTGCCGGTCGGCGCGATCCGGGCCACCAGGAACGTCTACGAGTTCATCAGCCAGGCCAACGTCACCGACTGGGACTTCCTCGCGCGGCTCGCCGACGAGAACCAGATGGTCATGTACGTGGACTCGAAGGGGAAGTTCCAGTTCGTCACGGCGGACCCCGCGTCCGGGGCGCCCGCGCCCTCCACGCCGGGTGACAAGAGCCCGTTCGTCCTGGAGGCCGGCAACGACATCCTGCGGCTGCGGGCCGGTGTCACCACCGCCGAGCAGGTCGGCTCGGTCGAGGCGCGCGGCTGGGACGTGACGAAGAAGAAGGCGATCACCGCGACCGCGCCCGCCACCAAGAACGACGGCTACAGCATCGGTACGACCCCCGGCGAGGCCGCCGCCAAGTTCAAGACGACGAAGCTGGTCGACGCGCAGACGCCGTACGACCGCGATTCCGAGGTGAAGTTCGCCGCCAAGTCCCTCGCCGACGACGTCACCGGGTCGTTCGCCGAGCTGGAGGTCATCGCGCGCGGCACGCCGAAGCTGCGGCCCGGACTGCCCGTCGCGCTCGCGGACGTCGGCGCCCCCTTCGAGGGCAAGTACACCGCCACCTCCGTACGGCACGTCTTCGGCGCCGGCAATCACTACGAGACGTGGGTGACGGTCAGCGGCCGGCAGTGGCGTTCGCTGTACGGGCTGGCCTCCGGCGGCGGGGGCGCGGGCGCGTCGAACGGCCTTCATCTGCCCGGCACCGCGAACGCCCTGGTCACCGATGTGACCGACCCGCTCCGGCAGGGGCGGGTGAAGCTCCAGTTCCCCTGGCTCGACGACACCTACGTCAGCGACTGGGCGCGGGTCGTGCAGTGGGGCGGCAAGGACGGCGGCTCGATCTTCCCGCTGGACGTCGGCGACGAGGTGCTGGTCACCTTCGACCGGGGCGCCCTGGACCACCCGTACGTCATCGGCGGCCTCTACAACGGCAAGGACAAGCCGATGACGTCCCGGGACGTGCCGTTGCACGACGGCGCCCGCCGCCGGGCGGTCCGGCACACCCTCTCCGACCGCGACGACAACCGCATCGACCTGCTCAGCCAGACCACCGGCGGCCGCAAGCAGGGCGTACGGGTGACCACCGGCGACGACAAGCTCATCGTCAACCTGGACCGGACGAAGACCGAGATCACCATCGACAGCAAGGGCGCGGTCAACATCAAGGGCGGCCGGTCGGTGTCCGTCGACGCCGGCACCGACCTCACGCTCAGCGCGCGCCGCAACCTCTCCATCAGGGCCGGCGCCTCCCTCAGTCTGCGGGGCAACCTGGTCAACGTCAGGTCCATGACCGGCGTCATCGCGCTGGACGCGGCCGGTCTGCTCAGCCTCAAGGGCAGCCTCACGACGATGACCGCGACCAGCACCATCCAGATCAACAGCACCGTCAACGTGGGCATCCGGGCCGCGAACCTCATGCTCCAGGGCGCCCTACTCGTCAACGCGAAGCCGTATCCGCTGCTATGACACCCACGACATCCGGCAGCGGGAACCCAGGGAGAAGGTTGGTGGCCGTCTGATGGCCGAGCAATTCGTCGGATCGGGCTGGGCGTTCCCCCTGCGCATCGGCCCCACCGGGGGCATCGCCCTGGTCAGCGGCGAACGCGAGATCGAGGAGGCGATCCGGCTGATCCTCGCCACCGCCCCGGGCGAGCGCCCGATGCGCCCGGAGTACGGCTGCGCCATCCACGAGCTGGTCTTCGCCCCGGTCAACGAGGCGACGGCCGGCCGTATCCAGCACGAGGTGTACGTCAGCCTGGACCGCTGGGAGCCGCGCATCGAGGTCAACGACGTCGAGGTCACGGCCGGCGCCGAGCAGGGCGTCCTGTTCATCGACGTCCGCTACTCGATCCGCGGGACGAACAACCCGCGCTCTCTCGTCTTCCCCTTCTACGTCATTCCGTCCCACGACGAGCCGGATCTCCCCGGTTCCTCCGGTACGGCCTCCGAAAGCGACCGCTGATGGCCCTGCCCTCCCCCAACCTGGACGACCGCCGCTTCCAGCAGTTCGTCGACGACGCCAAGCGCTACATCCAGCAGCGCGCCCCGGAGTGGACCGACCACAACGTCTCCGACCCGGGTGTCACCCTCGTCGAGACGGTCGCGCACATGGCGGACCAGATCGTCTACCGGCTCAACCGCGTCCCCGAGAAGAACCACCTCGCCTTCCTCGACCTGGTCGGCATCCGGCTGTTCCCGCCCTCCGCCGCCCGCACCGACGTCACCTTCTGGCTGTCGGCGCCGCAGGACGATCCGGTACTCCTGCCCACCGGCACCGAGGTGGCGACGATGCGCACGGAGAGCGAGGAGGCGGTCGTCTTCGCCACGGAACGCGATCTGACCGTCGTACCCAGCGCGTTGACGCGTCTGGTGACGCAGCTCCAGGGCGAGCCGGTCACCGACCGCACCACGGACCTGGCCGAGGAAAGGGACGTGTTCTGCTTCGCGGAGTCCCCGCGTCCCGGCGACTGCATGCTGCTCGGCCTCAGCGCCGCCGTCCCGCACTGCGCGGTCGCCTTCGAACTCGACAGCCGCGTGGACGGCGTCGGCGTCGACCCGCGCCAGCCCCCGCTCGTCTGGGAGGCGTGGACGGAGGACGGCTGGCAGCCGTGCGAGGTCGACCGCGACGGCACCGGCGGCCTCAACCGCCCAGGCGAGGTCGTCCTGCACGTCCCCGGCGGCCATGTCCTGTCCCGCAACGGCGGCCAGGAGGCCGGCTGGCTGCGCTGCCGCGTCACCGAACCGCTGCCCGGCCAGCCCTTCTACACCCTCTCCCCCACGATCCGCTCCGCCGAGGCCTTCACGGTCGGCGGCACGGCCCCCGCCGTCCACGCCGAGACGGTCCACGACGAGGCCCTCGGCGAGTCGACCGGCCTCCCCGGCCAGCACCTGCGGCTGGCC
This sequence comes from Streptomyces vulcanius, assembly GCF_042653945.1. NCBI lineage: Bacteria > Bacillati > Actinomycetota > Actinomycetes > Kitasatosporales > Streptomycetaceae > Streptomyces > Streptomyces vulcanius. The sequence goes on from NZ_JBHSFK010000078.1 coordinate 4,862, forward strand.
AACGCCCCGGTCGTCGGCGACGATCCGCCGCTGCTCCTGCAGACCGCCCAGCACGAGGGCTGGACCGACTGGCAGGTGGTCCCCCACTTCGCCGCGTCCGGCCCGGACGACCGCCACATCACCCTCGACGCGGCCACCGGCGAGATCGCGTTCGGCCCGTCCGTCCGCGAACCCGACGGCACCCTGCGCCAGTACGGCGCCGTCGCCCCCAAGGGCTCGGTCGTCCGCGCCCGCCGCTACCGCACGGGCGGGGGCAGGGCCGGGAACGTGGCGCGCGGCGCCGTACGGGTACTCCGCACCTCCGTGCCGTACGTGGCCGACGTCGTCAACCGGGAGGCCGCGCGCGGCGGGGTCGACGGCGAGACGGTCGAGGAGGCGAAGCTTCGCGCCCCGATCACCCTGCGCGCCCAGGAACGTGCCGTCACCCTGCGCGACTACGAGGAGCTGGCCCGCCGCGCCGCCCCCGAGACCGCCCGCATCACCTGCCTGGAGGGCGAGGAGGGCGAGCACGGGGCGTACGCGGTACGGGTGTTGGTGGTTCCGCAGGCCGTCCCGGACCCGGGCGGCCGACTCCGCTTCGAGCAACTCGTGCCCGGTGACGCCCTGTTGAACCGCATCATGCGCCACCTGGACGAACGCCGCCTGATCGGCACGAGGTTGGCGGTCGGGCCGCCGTACTACCAGGGCATCACGGTCGTCGCGACGGTCCACGCCTTCCGGGGTGTGGACACCGACCGTGTCCGCCGGCAGGCCCACGACGCCCTCTACCGCCATCTCGACCCGCTCACCGGCGGCACGGACGGCAAGGGCTGGCCGTTCGGCCGTCCGGTGCAGTCCGGGGAGGTCTTCGCCGTCCTCCAGCGCGTCCCGGGCGTGGAGTTGGTCGACCAGGTCACCCTGCATCCCGCCGACCCCCTCACCGGCAAGCGCGGCGAGGCCACCGACCGCATCGACCTCTCCCCTCCCGCGCTCGTCTTCTCGTACGACCACCGGGTCCGTGTGATCGGGGACGGCGCATGAGCACGAGCACGCGGGGCTCGATCGACGGCCTGGGCTCCCCCACGCCGATCGGCGCGATGCTCCCGGCCGTCTTCGCGGACGACGACCTGGCGCAACGCTTCGTGGGCGGCCTGGACGACGTGATCGCCCCCATCCTCAACGTCCTCGACTGTCTGCCGTCCTACTTCGACCCCGCCCTCGCGCCGGTCGACTTCGCCCGCTGGCTGGCGAGCTGGGTCGGCGCGGAGACGGACGGCACGGAACCCGAACCCAGGCTGCGCGCGGCGGTGGCCGCCGCCGCCCACCTGCACCGCGTCCGGGGCACCCGCCGCGGCCTCTCCGAGGCCATCCTGCTGGCCTTCGGCGTGGAGCCGGAGATCTCCGAGAGCGGCGGCGCCGCGTGGAGCGCCCGCCCGCTCGGCCCGTTCCCCGGGGACGCCCGCCCCCACCTGCACGTCACGCTCCGCCTCCCCGCGCCGCACCCCGCGGACGAACACCGCCTGGACGCCCTCGTGGCCGCCGCACGCCCCGCTCACATGCCGTACACGGTCAAGGTAACCGCCTCGACCGCCTCCGAAAGGACCCCGGAGAGATGACCACCCAGAACTGCGCCGAGTGCGGCACCCGGGCGGAACCCGGCCAGTCCTTCTGCGACAGCTGCGGCGCCGTACTGAGCTGGACCGACCGCACACCGGCCCGGGCCGGCGCGGCGTCGACCTCCGCGGACGCGGCCACCGCCCCCTCCCGGACGACGCCGTCCTCGTCGTCGTCCGCGGCGTCGTCCGCGGCACCGGCGGCCTCCGACGCCCCGGAACGGCCCGCCGCCGACCGAAGCGCCTCAGCCGCGCGCGACGACGAACCCGCGGCCGGCGCGGACGACGACGAGGGCGACGACGAGGACACGACGGAGACCCCCATCCCGGACGTCCCCCCGGCCGCCCAGGACGAGTCGGCACCCACCACGCCCACTCCCGCCCCCGCCCTGGGGGACACGATGGCCGCGCGGGCCCGCTCCCTCCTCGTCCCGGTGGCCGACGCGCAGGAGCCCGCTCCGGCGCCCCCGTCCGTCGCCCCCGTACTGCCCGGCGTCCCGGTGGCGGACCGCCCGCAGGTGCGCGCCCCGGGCCCGGTCCTGGGCGAGGAGAACGGCGTGGCCTGCCCTTGGTGCGCCACCCCCAACCGGCCCGACCGGCACTTCTGCGTGCGCTGCGCGATGCCGATGACGCTGGAGGACCGCTCCTCGGTCCGGCTCCCCTGGTGGCGCCGTCTGTTCAACGGCAGCGGCGAGACCCCGTGGGCCGGCGACCGCCCCCGTCTGCGCCGCACCTTCGACCGCATCGTGACGTGGGTGATGGCCGCGGCGATCCTCACCCTCCTGATCATCGCGGGGGTGAACACCCCGGACGCCATCCAGGCCACCCGCGACCACTTCGCGAAGCGCTCGCCGGTCCCGCCGGACAGCGTCTCGGCCTCCCGCTCCTACCCCGGCCACAAGCCGGACCTCGCCTTCGACAGGATCAACAACTCCTGGTGGGGCCCGGGTGTCTCGGAGGCGGGCGAGGGCCAGTGGATCGAGGCGAACTTCGAGCAGCCGACCCGTCTGCTGGACGTGATCATCACCTCGGGCACCTCCGTCCGCCCCGACAAGCTGAGCGAGTCGACCCTGCCGCACCGTCTCAAGGCGACGGTGACCCTCAAGGACGGCAAGACCGAGACGCGTGAGCTGACGCTCGACCCGAGCGCGGGCGGCCAGCGCCGCACGTTCCGGGTGGGCGAGGTCACGAAGGTCCGCTTCACGATCGAGTCGGCGTACTCGCCCACACCGGACAAGCAGGTGTCGATAGCGGAGATCGAGTTCTTCGGCCCGTCGAGCGCGAACGCGTCGTAGCGGCAGGGATCCAGCCGGCCGGCCGCGCCTGAACCGCGGCCGGCTTTTCCGTGCGGTTTTCCATGTGGTTTCCCCGCGAAAGAACTCCTTGCGTAACTCAAGCAATAGTTTTATAGTTGCCTGAGTTAAGCAACGTACCTGTCGCCCGCCGGGAAGGACCTCGCCGTGTTCGCCTCCTTCATCCGCTTCGTCGTCTTCGGCGGCGGCACCGGAGTCCTCTGCAGCCTCGCCGTCCCGGCCCTGGCCACCGCGATGCCCTGGACCCTGGCCAACGCCCTGATCACGATCGCCTCCACCCTCCTGTGCACCGAACTCCACGCCCGCTACACCTTCCGCACCGGCCGCGCGGGCTGGCGCCAGCACTGGCAGTCGGCGGGCTCGGCGGCGGCGGCCTACGCGGCGACGAGCATCGCGGTCCTCACCCTCCACGCTCTCCAGCAGTCCCCGAGCATGCTCACGGAACAGCTGGTCTACCTCTCCGCCTCGGCCCTGGCCGGCATAGGCCGCTTCCTGGTCCTGCGCCTGGTGGTCTTCGCCAAGACGACCACCACCCCGACCACCCCCGTACTGCGCCTGCCGGCCCCGGTGTCCCATCCGGTCCTCACGGCCTGAGACGCCGAGCCGTACTCGGGCTCACCCGGCGGGCCTGTTCACGCGGATCAGCGTCTGCTGCCCGTTGGCGACGAGCTTGCGCTCGCCGTCGCCGTGGACGCCGTACGCCTCCAGCCGGCAGACGGTCAGGGTTCGTCCGGACTTCAGGACGGTTCCGACCGCCTCGACGAGGTCGCCGGCGGCGGGCGCGAGGAGGTTGATCTTGTACTCGACGGTGAGGACGTCCGAGTCCTCGGGGAGCAGCGTGAGTGCCGCGTAGCCGCCGGCGCTGTCCGCGATGGCACTGGTGGCACCGGCGTGGACGTAGCCGTGCTGCTGGGTCACCTCGGGACGGGCCGGGAGCAGGATGTGGACGCGGCCGGGGCCGATGTGGGCGAGGCGCGCGCCGAGGTGGGTCATCAGGCCCTGCCGGTCGAAGCTCTCCTGGATGCGCCTTCGGACCTCGGGGCTCGCCTGTTCCTGCTGCGTCCGGTCTTCCACGTACGTGCTCCTCTTCGTGTCCGTATCAGTGTCCGTGTCCGTGTCCGCATCGAGTGGAGCGGGGCGGCCTGTGGCTGGTCAGCCGGTCAGGCGTTCCACCAGCAGGAAACCGCCGATGGCGATCATCATGGCGCCGGAGGCCCGGGTGACGGCCCGGGCGGCCGCGGGCCGGGTCTTGAGGACCGTGCGGGCCAGGACGCCGACGGTGAGGTAGACCAGGGCGCAGGCCGTGATGTGGAGCGCGCCGAACAGACCGGTCTGCGCGGCGACGGGCCAGCCGCCGGTGGTGTTGATGAACTGCGGGAACAGCGAGAAGTACAGCAGCAATGCCTTCGGGTTCAGCCCGCTGATCCCGGCCCCCTTGAGCATGATCTGCAGGCGGGAGGACCCGATGGTCTCCTCGGAGGCCGCCGGAGTGGCCGGCTGCCTCAGCACGGTCCAGCCCAGCCACACCAGATATCCGGCGCCCGCGACGGTGAGCACGGTGAGCACGGCGGGCGAACTCGCCACGATCACCACCAGGCCGGCGACCGCGAGGAGCGTGTACCCCGCGTACCCGGCTATCAGCCCCGCGACCGCCGGAACGACCGAGCGGTCGCGCAGCCCGGCGGAGATCGCGTAGGCCCAGTCCGCACCCGGGGTGAAGACCAGCAGCAGGTCCACCGCCAGAAAGGCCGCCAGCGTCGTCGTGTCCATCGAACGTTCCCTCGTTCCCACTCGCATCCGTTGCCGCGAGAGGGAAGAATAGGGATGATATGCCCGAATGTGTTTGCGTTCTTGCCACTCTATCGGGCCATATGAGGGAGAATTTTCTTCATGGATGCCCTGGACCGGAAGATTCTTACCGAGCTGCAGCTCGACGGCCGTCTCACGGTCACCGAGCTGGCCGCCCGTGTGCGGCTGAGCATCTCGCCCTGCCACCGCCGCCTGCGCGACCTCGAACGGGAGGGTGCGATCCGCGGTTACCGCGCCGTCGTGGACCCGGCCGCCGTCGGCCTGCACTTCGAAGCCCTCGTCTTCGTCACCCTGCGCTGGGCGGACGCCGACAGGGTCACCGCCTTCGAGGAGGCCCTGACCGCGGTCCCCCAGGTCATCCAGGCCCAGCGCCTCTTCGGCGAACCCGACTACCTCCTGCGCATCGCCACCGCCGACCTCGCCGCCTTCCAGCAGCTCTATGACCAGCGGCTCGCCCGGCTGCCCGGGGTCGAGCGCCTGACCTCCACCCTCGTCATGAAGAACGTCATCGACGACCGCCCGCTGCCCGAGTAGGCGCCCGCCTAGGCACGCAGGGCGTCGACGGGTTCCATTCGGGAGGCTCGCAGGGACGGGTAGAGGCCTGCCAGGAGGCCGACGACGGCTCCGGCGACCGGGGCGCCGAGGGCTAGGCGGACGTCCAGGACCGGGGTCCAGTCACGGACGGCGGACACGGCCACCACGACGACCATGCCCAGGGCGGCGCCGATGACGCCGCCGAGGAGTCCGATGGTCGTCGACTCCACCAGGAACTGGCCGGCGATCTGCCGTCGCGAGGCGCCGAGGGCGCGGCGCAGTCCGATCTCCCCGATCCGCTCCATGACCGTCACCAGCGTCACGTTGGCGATACCGATGGCCCCGACCACCAGCGAGACCAGTCCGAGGACCAGGAACAGGCCGTTGACATCGCCCTGCACTCCCTTGCGTGCCTTGGCCGGGTCGGGCGGTGCCGTGACGGCGAGGGCGTCCTCGCTTCCGGGAGCCAGCGCGATCGGTGCCTGGTGGGCGACCTGCTGCGCCGCGCCGAGCGCGGTGTTGATCAGCACCCGGGTCACCACGCCCAGGCCCACCTGCTCCTCGGCCGTCGTGGGCGGCAGGATCACCGCGGTGGAGAGCTGCTGTTCCCGCTCGGCCTCGCCGAGAATCCCGATCACGGTGTAGGCCTGCCCCTTCAGGAAGACCGCCGGGGAGTCCTGTACCGAGGTGATGCCGAGGAGTCGTGCGGCCTGGTCGCCGAGCACCGCCACCCGGTCGTGCCGGGCGATGTTGCCGTCGTCGAAGAAACGTCCGGCGGTCATCCTGCCGCGCACCGCGGCGGGCAGCGCGGGGGACCCGGCCACGACCGCCATGGTCTGGCCGGAGACGTCCCCGGGTGCCACCACGTCGTTCGCCCGGACCTGGACGCTCGCGGTGTCGGTGGAGTCGGCGATCGCCGCCACCGAATCGACCCCGGCCAGCCGCCGGACCGCGTCGACACCCGACCAGTCGACGATCGGGACGGCGTCGGCCGACGCCGGTACCACCACCGTGACCGAGGTGGCGGTGAGGGCGTCGAAGCGGCCGACGATCTGGTTGCCCGCCGTGGCCGAGACCCCGATGGTGATGACCAGGGTGGTGATGCCGAGAACCGTGCCCAGGGTGGTGAGGGCGGAGCGCATCGGACGGGCCAGTACGCCCGCCAGTGCCTCCGTCCAGAGGTCTCGGGAGTCCATCCAGGGGCGCCCGATGCCCCGCGCCCGGGCCGCCCGGCCCGCCCGGCCCGCCCGGATCCTCATCGGCTCTCCTCGGTGAGCCGTCCGTCGCTGATCCTGACCCGGCGGTCGGCCCGTCTGCTGACCGTCTCCTCATGGGTGATCACGACCAGGGTCATGCCCTGCTCGGACAACTGGTCGAAGAGGTCGAGGACCGACGCGGTGTTCTCGCTGTCGAGGTTGCCGGTGGGCTCGTCGCAGAGCAGCAGCGCGGGCTCGCTCATCAGCGCACGGGCGATCGCCACCCGCTGCCGCTCACCACCGGAGAGCCGGTCCGGCCGGAAGCCGGACCGGTGCGCCAGGCCCACCCGTTCGAGCGCCTCCCCGGCCCTGGTACGGCGGCCCGCCCGGCCGCGCCCGGGGCGCGGACGGCGGTAGGCCTCGGCCAGCATGACGTTCTCGTCCACCGTCCGGTAGGGCAGCAGATGGAAGGACTGGAAGACGAATCCGATCCGGCCGCCGCGCAGCGAGGTGCGCTCCAGGTCGCCCAGCGTGTTGGTCTCCACCCCGTCGAGCCAGTAGGCGCCCGAAGTGGGACGGTCCAGCAGTCCCAGGGTGTTGAGCAGCGTCGACTTGCCGGAACCGGACGGGCCGACGATCGACAGGTGCTCGCCGCGCCGGACGACCAGGTTCACGTCCCGCAGGGCGTGCACCGGCGGCTCGGAGTCGAAGGTCCGGTCGACGGAGACCAGTTGGATGACCGTGTCCGCGTCGGGGACAACAGGCGTCGGCACGACGGACTTCGGCAGGCCGGACTCCGGTATGACGGTCATTGGCCGATCACCACCTGGTCGCCCGCCTTCAGGGCGTCACCGGACGGTGTGACCTCCACCTTCCCCTCCGCGGAGAGGCCCGCCTTGACGGAGACGTCCACCACCTTGCCGGCGCGCCGGACCTGCACCCTGGCCTGTCCGTCGGCCGAGGTGTGGAGCGCGGCGATGGGCACCGTCAGCACCTCACCGTCGGACGCGCCCACCTTGATGGTCACCTTGGCGGATCCGTTGGCGTTCTTGGTCAGCTTCCCCGACGGGATGGAGATCTGCACCGGCACGGGAGCCGACGCGTCGTCGCTCCCGCTGTTCGTCGTCCCCTGCGTGGTCTGGCCGTCCGTCGAGTCGGCCTTCGGCACGTCGTCGCCGAGTGCCACCAGTTCTCCCTCCACCTTCTCGCCGTCGGTGGTCTCCACCTGCGCCGTCATGCCCTTGTGGAGCAACTTGGCGTCGCCGGCCTGCACCACGGCCTGCACCACGACCTTGGAGCTGGTCACCGTGCCGACCGGTCCGGACGGGGTGTCACCGGTCTTCACCGACACCTTGTCCAGCCGGGCCGGCAGATCCGGCAGGAAGACCACCTCACCCGCGGGGACCTTGGTTCCGTAGCCGGCCCGGAAGTCGGAGAGCGCGGCGTTGGCCGCGTTCAACTGCTGTTGTGCAGACTTGAGTTGCAGCTTTCCGGCGGCACCACCGGAGTCGGTGCCACTGCCGGACCCGTCGGTGCCACTGCCGGACCCGTCGGTGCCGCTCCCGGACCCGGCCGTGCCGCCGCTCGGGTTCTGGGCCGCGAGGAGGCCCTGCTGCGCGGTGGTCACGGCCGCTTCCAGCGTTCCGAGCTGCTGCTTGTCCGCGGCACTGGGCTCCTGCGCGTCGTAGCCCTTGCTCTTGTACCAGCGGCTCACCGCCGCGGCGTCCCCCTGCCCGTACTGCCCGGTGGCCCCACCGGGGTTGAATCCGAGCCGGGCCAGGGCCTGTTCGAGCTGCTTGACGTCGTCTCCGGACGTGCCGGGACCCAGCGTGCGGTACATCGGAACCGATCCGCGCAGCACCAGCACCGGCCGTCCGCTCACCTGCATCAGCACGTCGCCCTCCTTCACTACCGACCCGGCCACCGGTGCCTTGGTGACCCGCTGGACGACGGCCTCGTTGGACCCGGACCCCCCGGAGCCCGAAGACGGTGGTCCGACGGGCCCGGCCAGGGCCAGGCTCTGCGGTGAGGCGAACTCCACCGAGCCCTGGGTCACCACACTCGCGGTCAGCGAACTGCGCTCGACCGCGACGGTGACCGGTCCGGCCTCAGGGGGCTGGTGTGCGGCGGCCGCGTCGGCCGGTGACTGCATCCGCGACCCGGCGAACCACCCGCCCGCGCCCACCAGCGCCACCGCGATGACGACGATGCCCAGCTGCCGGGAACGGCTGCTCTCCCCCTTCCGGCGCTGCCTCATCCGGCGCCCGCGTGGAACGAGGACTTCGGGACCACTGTCTTCCCCGAGTGCTCGGGGTGGCTGCTCATCCGGCACCGGTGGACCCCGGGGCCTTGAAGTACTTCGGGAAGTAGGCCGCCCGGAAGTCCTTGCCGCACTCCAGGTCCTTCGTCGCCAGGGCGATCTCCTTGGTGAGCAGCGGCAGGGCCTCCTCCTTGCTGAGGGGTTCCGTGGAGTCCCCGTCGGCGTTCTCCGCGGCGCCGGGAATGCTTCCCCCACCGGCGGGAGCGGCCTGGGCCGCCTGGAGTTTCACCATTTCCCCGATGCTGGTCGGTTGCGTGGTGGTGACGGGGATGCCCTCCCGCTTCAGGCACGTGGCGTACGACTGCGCGAGGCCGACCAGCTCCTGATCACCGTTGAGTGCCTGCGCGTTCTCCTGGTTCTTCGACGACGAGCTCAACAGCTCCTGGGGCGACGTGGAGCCGTAGACCTTCTTGTTGGCCGTTCCCATGCAACCGGTCCAGTCCTGCTCGCCGGACTTCCCCTCCGGGGGAGCTCCGAGCGCCTTCTCGTAGGCGGTCTTCTGCGCGGGAGTGAGCGTGTCGAGGTATTTCGAGTTGGCCGAGGGCTCGCTCTCCGACCTGCTCGACAGCTGGGAGTCATCGGGGTAGACGGCGCGCGCGGTGTAGCCGAAGCCGTACTTCTTCCGGTACTTCTCGGTGAGGTCGTAGTCCGCACCGTCGGTGGCCCAGCTGGCCACGGGATCGAACGGGGCGGTGGGGGTGTAGGTGAACCCCTGCTCCTTCATGCAGTCCGCGATCGCGTTCTCCACGAGGTACTGCTTCTTGAGGTCCGCACTGGCGTCCTCGGGAACGTCGAGCTTCCCCGACGACGACCCCGACCCGGCCGACCCCGACCCGGCCGACCCCGACCCGGCCGATTCCTTCCCGGCGGAGGCGGTGTCGCCGTCCGCCGCCCCGCAGGCTGCCAGCAGCGGCAGCAGAGTCACGGCCACGGCCAGTTTCCCCACCCTGTGGGATCCAGAGATTCTTTCCATGCGTTCCAGCCTGGTGACCGGAGTTGATGGCAACTGGCTCGGATCATGACCAAGCTGTAACAGCGTTCACGACGCGGCCGGTCCGGTGACGAGTTGCCCCTTCTTGTCGTACGGCCAGGCGTTGGCGACGCATCCGAACAGACCCTTGATCTGCTGCATCATGACGGGGGCCAGTTGCCCGGGGCCCCCGCAGGTCATGTGCGAGTAGCCCAGGAAGTGCCCCATCTCGTGGTTGATGATCAGCGCCCGGTAGTCATGGATCGGGCCGTCGAACGTGGGCGAGCCCTCGACCCAGCGCTTGAGGTTCACCACCACGCCGTTGGGGATCTCGCAGTTGTACTCGCCCTTGGTGTCCTGCTGGATGCCCGCCCAGCACAGGGCGTCCGCCGTTCCCGGCGTCGCGATCTTCACCTTGAGGTCGTACGGCTCCCCCTCGCTCACCAGCTGGAAGGAGGCGACCCCGTTCCGGGTCCAGCCCCGGGGAGCGGCGAGGATGTCGGCGATCTCGTTCGCCGCCTGGGTGGGAGAGATGTCGAGCCCGGTCTCGACCTGCACCACGTACCGGAGCAGACGTTTGCCCTGACCGGCCTTCGAGCCACCGGCCTTCGCGGTGACGAACGTGCCGGCACCCGTCGAGGGGACGTCGATCTTGGTGGGCGTCGGGGTCGGAGTGGGCGTCGGGGTCGGAGTGGGTGTGGGTGTGACGGTGGCGGTGGGCGTGGGCGTGACGCGAGCCGTGCTCCCCGCGCGCGGCTCTTCGCCCGCCGCCTCGTTCCGTCCGCCGTCCAGGTCCATGAAGAACGCCGCGGAGCCGAGCAGGCCGACGGCCACCAGCGCGCCGACCAGGATGTTCTTACCCCGGCGGCGAGGACGGCCCCGGCGGTGGGAGGGGCGGCGGTGGCCACCGCCGTGAGCGGTCCGCTCTCGTACCGAATGCATGGCAGTTCAAACTGATCATTTCAAATGATCGCCATGAGCCCGGACGGTCACGAAAGCGTAACGAGCAATCGGCTCCCCCGTCCTTGTCCTAACCGTCGTCGCGGCACAGGCAGAAGGGATGCCCGGCCGGGTCGAACAGCACCCGCACGTTCTCCTGCGGTTGAACCGGTGCCGGCGAGGCGCCCAGGGCGACGGCCTCGGCGACCGCCTCGTCCAGGTCGCCCACCTGGAAGTCGAGGTGCATCATGGGCCGCTGCTCCCCGTCGGCCGGCGGCCACACCGGTGGCCGGTACCCGGTGGCCTGCTGGAAGACGACGTAGACGGCCCCCTGCGGCGGGGCGACGACGGCCGTGCCGGGCTCCTCGTGCACGATCGGCCAGCCCAGCAGCTCCGCGTAGAAGCGGGCCAGCGCCCCGGGGTCCGGTGCCTCGATCGCGGTGCCCCACCACATGCGGCTCGTTCTGGATCGCATACCCAACCCTAAAACCACTGCCCCCAGCCGAAGGTGAAGAGGTAGGCCCTACGTCCCGCCTCCAGGCCTCGAACGCCCCGGAGGAACATGACAAGGAGGGCCACCAGGAAGAGAGCCGCGAAGGTCCCGAACACCAGGGCCCCGGCGACCGGTTGCGTCAGCAGTCCCACGAGCACACTCGCGAAGACCACGATCCCCAGACCGAGATGCGCATCGGACGGATCAGCCCTGAACAACTCGCGCAGTCCCTGGCGCATCGCCCGCATGTCGGAGTCGTAGCGCTCCCGCGCCGCCTCCGGATCGGCCGCGTCCCCCTCCGGCCACCGCGTCATCGTCGCCCCCCCCCAATCCATCCGCACGGATCCTCGGCCATGGCGGCAATGCCGGACCGGACACCCCGGCGGGTCCAGCGGTCAGGCCCCCGCCCCCTCCACCGGTATCTCCGCCTGGGCCACGAAGTCGGAGACCATGCGGTCGAAGAGGGTCGCGAGGTGGGTGAGGTCTTCCGGGGTCCAGTCGGACAGGGCGGCCTGCATGCCGTAGAGGCCCGCGTCGCGGATGCGGGTCACCGCCGTGCGGCCCTCGTCCGTGAGCCGGATGAGCTGGGCCCGGCGGTCCTCGGGGTCGGGGACGCGGGCGACGAACCCGGCCTTCTCCAGCTGCCGGAGCTGGCGGGTGACATGGGACGCCTCCACGGAGAGGCGGGCGGCCAGCATGCCGGGGCGGAGGAGTTCGTCCGTGGCGAGGTTGCGCAGGATCGCGACGGCGGCGCGGTCCAGCGGGAGTCCGACGAGGGACATCAGGCGTTCGTGCTGACGGGCCCGGCCGGCCAGGTACGTGATGCGGTTCAGGGCCTGCTCGATCGTGATCACGTCGGCGGAGACCCGTGTCGCTGCGGGTGACGGTGTGGTCATTACTCCACAGTACAGATGATTGCCTAACTCAAGCAAGATCCATCAATGATTGCTTGACTTAAGTAAGTCCAACATGATTGCCTAACTCAAGCAATGAAGAGCCACCGGAGCGACACCCCAGCACCAGGAGCACCGTCATGCGTCACGCCACCATCGCCCCCGCCGCCCGGAAGATCCGCACCCGCCGGCCCCTCCCCGCCCGCCGCGACGACTTCGCCCGGACCGCGCCCGTCCGCACGGTCATGCCCCTCTGGCAGGCCCTCGCCATGGACGGGGTGCGCTGATGGAACTCCAGCTGGCCTTCCTCCTGCTGACGACGGCCGCCACCGGCACCACCGCCCTCGCCTGGCGCGGCTGGGGACACCGCCACCGTCACCCCGCCGGCTGACCCGCCTCCGCCCTCTCCAGAGGACCCCCCACTCATGAGCTCCCCGCCTCCCAGAGTTCCCGAGCCTCCCAGAGTTCCCAAGTCCCCCTGGATCACCGACGCCGCCCTCGCCGCCGCGCTCTTCGCCTGCGCCTTCCCCGGCAGCGTGATCACCTTCCCCGGACAGGACCTGGACGTCCCCTGGTGGCCAGGTGTCCTGCTCGCCGGGGTCTCCTGCGCCGCCCTGAACCTGCGCCGTACGCATCCGCGCCGTACGGTCCTCCTCACCCTCGCCTGCGCGACGGCCGCCTCCGCGCTCGGGTATCTGCTGACCGTGCTGCTGCTGGCGCCCCTCATGGTCGCCCTCTACACCCTCGCCGCCGCCACCGACCGCCGTACCGCCAACACCTTCGCCTTCACGAGCGTCGCGCTGCTGATCGGCACCGGGCTGGCCGCCGGTCCGCCGAGCGAGCCGCTGGTGCTGAAACTGCTCGGGCCGACGGCCTGGCTGCTGCTGCCCACCTCCCTCGGCACCCTGAGCCGGCTGCGCGCGGCCTACCTGGACGCCGTACAGGACCGCATCGAGCACGCCGAGCGCACCCGGGAGGAGGAGACCCGGCGCCGGGTGGCCGAGGAGCGTATGCGCATCGCCCGTGACCTGCACGACGTCGTCGCCCATCACCTCGTCCTGGCCAACCTCCAAGCGGGCGCCGTGGCACGGCAGTTGCCCGGCCGGCCCGAGGACGCCGCCCGGCTCGTGAACGAACTCACGGGGACGACCGCCTGCGCCCTGCGCGAACTCAAGGCGACGGTCGGCCTGTTGCGAGAGCAGGGGGACACCGAGGAGACTGCCGCCTTCGACCGGCCGACCCCCGGTCTCGCCCAACTCCCCGATCTCGCCGCCTCCTTCAAGGGCGCCGGGCTCGAGGTCTCCGTGCGGACCGAGGGCGAGGCCAAGCCGCTCACCGCCGGCGCGGACCTCACGGCGTACCGGATCGTGCAGGAGGCCCTCACCAACGTCACCAAGCACGCCGCGGCCGACAGCGCCGAAGTGCGGCTGGTCTACGGCCGCGACCGGCTCGCCGTCACGGTGACGAACGAGAGCGGGGCGCCACGGCCGGCACGGACCGCCTCGCCCGGCGGCGACAGCGGCTACGGCCTCATCGGAATGCGCGAGCGGGCGCGTTCGGCGGGTGGGCACGTGTGGACGGGACACCGGCCCCAGGGCGGGTTCGTGGTCGTCACCGAACTGCCCCTGCGGCCCGCGCAGATGGGCACAACGAACGAGTCCCACCCCGCCTGAACGGGATGGGACTCGTGGAGTGGAGCGCCGGGCAGGCCTTGCACCTGCATTTCCCCGCAGGAAGCGGGGCGTCTTTCCTTGGACCACCAACGCAGAGGTCGTTCACCGTTTTTGTTTCCCGGTGACCGGCTCGAGATCAACTTTACCCCATTCTCAGGGGTGTTCCGACCAGCCTCCGCTACGCGACCTGGTCCACCTTCAGGTCCGTGCCCACCGTGAGGGTCACCACGCCCGCGGCCGCCGAGGCGTCCTGTGCCGCCTTCACCCCGCCGGGCAGCCGGGAGGCGAGTGCCGCGGCCTGCCGCTCCAGGCCCGCCGGATAGGTGACGGTCGTCTTCGTGGCCGTACCGGAGGCGTTGCCCGTGCCGGCGAGGGAGTAGCCGGCCGTGGTGAGGCGCTCGCCGACCGCCGCCGCACGGCCGCCGACACCGGTGCCGTTGAGGACCTGGACCTTGACGGAGGAGGCGTACACCACGTCCTTCTTCGCCGCCTCCACCTGCGCCTTGGTGACTTCCTTGTCCTTGGCCAGGGAGGTGAACACGTCGGCGGCCTGCGGGTACTGCCAGACGACGTTCGCCCTGTCGCTCGGATCGTCCGCCTCCCGGCCGTAGTTGGGCACGGTGAAGAAGTTCAGACGGTCGCTGTCAATGCCCTTGAGTTCGTTCGCGAGGCCGTACAGCGGCTCGAGGCCGGCCAGACCGGGGTCCGCGGTGAGGGACTTGGTGACGGACTTCAGGAAGCCGTACATCGCGTCGGCGTCCGTCAGCTTGGACTTGGCCTTCTTGGCCATGGCGTCCATGAACTCCTGCTGGCGGCCGATGCGTCCGATGTCGGAGCCGTCGCCGACGCTGTAGCGGGTGCGGACATAGCCGAGCGCCTTCTCGCCCCGGATGGTCTGGCAGCCGGCGGGCAGGTCCAGCCGGGCCTTCTTGTCGTGGATGGCCTCCTCCGGACAGACCTCGATGCCGTCCAGCGCGTCGACCATGCCCTTGAAGCCGGAGAAGTCGATCGACATGAAGTTGTCGATGCGCAGACCGGTGTTGGCCTCGATGGTCTTGATGCTGCACGCGGCGGCCCCGGCGACCTTGCCGCTGGTGCCGCCGATCGCGAACGCCTCGTTGATCTTGAAGTGGTGCACGGACGACGAACTGCCGTCACCCTTCTCGCAGGAAGGTATCTCCACCCACGAGTCGCGCGGGAAGGACACCACCGACGCCCATTCCCGGCTCGCCGGGATGTGCAGCACCATCAGCGTGTCCGACTGCATGGTGGTGAGGTCCTTGCCGTACTCGGCGTTGGCGCCGTCCCGGCTGTCGGACCCGACGAGCATGATGTTCTTCGAGCCGGGGCTGAGGTTCACCGGCCGGTTCTCGCCCAACTTGCCGTCCACGTCGGCCTGTTGGATGTTGCCGTTGAGGTCCTGGTAGATCCAGGCACCGGCCCCGCCGATACCGAGGACGACCAGGGAGGTCACCCCTGCACCCCAGGCGAGGATCCGGCCCCGCCGGGTCAGACGGGCACCGCCCGCGCTCGCCCGGCCGCGCGCCTGTCCCGCCGGAGCGTGTCCACGCCGCCTCGTGCCCGTGCCGCTCATCGGCGTTCACTCCTCCGCATCGGCCGTTCCACCCCGTACACCGTGCTCGGACATCGGCGTTGGTCACCGCCGAACGCCGGAACCCTACACGCAGGTAGGAATACGTCCGGAAAGCACAGACGACTCAGGAGACTCCCGGAACCGCACGAGGGTTGCCCCCCGGATCACATCCGCCGTGCGCCACGCGCCCCCCGTCCACTCTCGTACGCCCTCCGTTTGCCGGGCGGGGAAACGGCAGGTGGGACGGTGGGCGGGCCAGGATCGACGTGCCCATCAGCACAGACGATCGGAAGGTTGCGCCATGTCCGTACCCGCGCCCCTGGACCACTCCGCCTCCGGTTACTCCCTCCCGCACGCCTACTGGCTCGCGCGGGCGGCGGGCGCCGCCTACAAGTCCCCGGACGAGGCCGAACGGCTCGCCCGGGACTGGGGGTTCGACCGCTTCCGGCACTTCTCCGCCTCGCACCCCATGCCGTTCCCCATCGAGGACACGCAGGCGTACGTCGCGGGCGGCGACCGCATGGTCCTGGTGGCGTTCCGCGGCACCGAGCCGGCCAACCTGCGCGACTGGCTGACCGACGCCAACACCCCGCCGGTCCCCGGCCCGGCCGGCAAGGGGTTCGTGCACTTCGGCTTCCACCGCGCCCTGGACGCCGTCCACCCGCAAGTCCGCGACGCGGTCGGCGAGTTCAAGAACAACGGGCAGACGGTGTGGTTCACCGGGCACAGCCTCGGCGGGGCGCTCGCCATGCTGTCGGGTGCCCGTATGCACTTCGAGGCGCCCCGGCTCCTCCCCGACGGCGTCTACACCTACGGCCAGCCGCGCACCTGCGACCGCGTCCTGGCCGCCGCCTACGACCAGGCCCTCAAGGGGCGCACCTTCCGGTTCGTCAACAACAACGACGTGGTGCCCCAGGTCCCGCCCGCCCCGGCCTTCCACCACGTCGACGCCGTACGGTACTTCGACGCCGACGGCCGCCTTCACGACCGTATGCCCGCACTGGGCATGCTGGCGGACAAGGTCCGCGGTGCCACCGCGGACCTCTTCGCGCCCGCGTCGGACGGCGTGCGGGACCACTTCATGGACCACTACATCGCGGTACTGGAGAAGAACCTCAACTAGGACGGCCGGGGAGGTAAAAGCCGGGTGGGGTCAGCCGAACATGCCCGGCTTGTAGTCGCCGGCCGGCTGCTGGACGACGACGTTCACCCGGTTGTAGGCGTTGATGAGGGCGATGAGGCAGGTCAGGGCGGCGAGCTGGTCCTCGTCGTAGTGCTTGGCGGCGTTCGCCCAGGCCTCGTCGGTGACGCCGCCGGCCGCGTCGGCGATACGGGTGCCCTGCTCGACCAGTTCCAGGGCGGCGCGCTCGGCGTCGGTGAAGACCTTGGCCTCGCGCCAGGCGGCGACGAGGTTGAGGCGCTGCGCGGTCTCACCGGCGGCGGTGGCGTCCTTGGTGTGCATGTCGGTGCAGAATCCGCAGCCGTTGATCTGGCTGGCGCGGATCTTCACCAGCTCCTGCGTCGCGTGCGGGAGGCCGGAGTCGGAGAGCGCCTTGCCGGCCGAGTTGATGTGGCGGAGGAACTTGCCGGCGACCGGGTTGGCGAAGAGGTTCAAACGGGCTTCCATCACGGGCTCCTGTGCCGTTGATCGGACAGTTACACCCCTCAGACCGGACAGCCGGACGGGATGTGACAGCCCCGGACGTGACCCGCGTCACACCCCGCCCGGCGGACCGTCCGCGACGGCGCGGACGGTCCGGTCGGGCGGGGCGCGGTGTGGTGACCGACCGGTGACTACGGCGCGTTGATCAGGTCGACCGGCGGGACCTTCACCGTGCGGTGGCCGGTGGTGCCGCCGAGAACGACCTTGCGGTAGGAGATGTTGTTCTTGAGGTTGGTCTCCTTGAGGCGCTTGGCCGGGTTGGCGACGACCTCGATGTAGTACGTGCCGTTCGCCAGGCCGGTGACGTCGAAGGACTGGCCGGGGCGGTACTGGGTGTAGGTGTCACCCGAGCCGACGTCGAGGACCTCGCGGACCGAGATGGAGTTCTGCTGGCCGCAGGCGGTGGACAGGTCGGTGTTGTTCGGGTGCCAGTTGGCGTTCTTCACCGTGTAGTCGATCGCGTCGGTGTTGGCGAGGCAGAACGCCTCCTTGCCGCTCTTGACGATGTCCTTCTTGTCCGCGGACAGCAGGTGGTAGCTGGCGAAGTCCGTGAAGTGCCAGTGCTCGTGGCCGATGCGCGGGTCCCACTCCATGGTGCCGGTGGGGGTGTAGCCGATCTGCTTGCCCTTGGCGTCGTAGAAGTACTGGTACGCGTCCATCAGGTCGGCGCCCGGCTTGCGGAAGCCGTCCACGACGAGCGGCGCGGGGCCGGCGTTCCAGACGTTGGCGCTGAAGGCGAGGTAGTCGCGGCCGGCGGTGTCGCCGTCCTCGCCGTCGGTGATCGCGATGTCCCAGGCGGGCAGCGAACGCAGGTCCGGCTTGGGCGCGTTGGCCGGGACGGTGGCACGGCCGGTGGGCCGCTTGGTGTTGGCCTTCAGCGCGGACGCGATGCGCGAGCCGTCGGTGTGACCGCTGCCGTCACCGAGGTGGGAGGCGAGACCGCGGTCCTGGAGGGCGTGGGAGAGGTCGGAGGGCACGGGGGCGTCGGCGCCGCGGGGCCCGTAGTGATGCCCGGCACCCCCCATGTCCATCCCGGACATGCCCGCCATGCCGCTGTGGTCCATGCCGGCCATGTCGTGGGACATGGCGGAGGAGCCGCCGCGGGTGAGTCCGACCCCGCCGCCCTCGCCGCCGCCGTTGTCGAACTGACGGACGGTCACCTTGATGGTCGGCTGGTCGTTGGGGATGCCGAACAGGTCCCGGTACTTCTTCGCGACCGCCACCTTGGCCGTGTACTCGCCCGCCGGAAGGTCCACCGGCTTGTCGTACTCGTAGGTGGTCGTGTTGGCCGCCCAGCCCTTCTCCACACCCCACACCGAGCCGAGCGTGAAGGGGTTGGTGGAGCAGCTCTCCGGATAGTGCGAGGTGGCCGGGGCGTCGGGGCGCAGCCGTCCGGAGGCGTTGTTCGGGCAGAAGTTGCTCTTGATCTTCTTCACCTCCGCCCCGGCGCTGTTCTTGACGGAGATCTCCAGGAAGCCCGGCAGCCCCCCGAAGTCCTTCACGAGCCCGGCGGGCAGCTTCTTCGTCGTCACCTTCTTGCCGTTGCGCAGGATCTGCTGGGCGACGACCGGGTCCTTGTACGACTTGCGCGTCACCTTGAGCTCGAGGGGCGCGTTGTCGACGGTGACGTACGTGCCGAGGTCGAAGTCGAGCTGGACCCCGTCCCCCCAGTCGTACCGGTCGAGCGTCACGGCCTTCGAGGCGGCGACGAGCTTGAGCTTCGGCTTCCCCGCCGTGCTCTGCGGCGCCGCGCCGGCACCGGGAGCGGCCCCGGCGACGGCGACGACGGTGAGGGCGGCCCCCGCGGCGAACGCGCCGCGCTTGAGGCCCTTGCGGTGTTGCTGTCTGGTCATCGGTTCCTCGTCTGCGAGTGCCATGGTCAGTGGCATCGGACTGGCCAGCCCACCCCCCGCCCCACCCGCCGAACGCACCGCAGGCACTCCGGCAGGGACTGTGAGCACCCTGTGAGAGAGCCAAACCCCGCACCGAGGTTGCCTGTTGAAGACAACCTCGTGAGGATTCCTTGACCCTGCCCGCAGCCGCCAGAAGTCTCGGAGCATCCAGTCGCCGTCGGCGCCGCGGACGCGGGAGTAGTTGCCGTCCTGTTGACATCCTCCCCCTCTTAAAAGAGGGGGATTCCAACCCGGGTGGGTTGAGGTTCACGGGCGTTCGCACGGCTGGTGGCCGTTGTCACCCCTCCGGCACCGGCTGTTCGCCGGGGGCGGGGGATCC